>JAEKLF010000205.1 GCA_019509985.1 Burkholderiales bacterium
GCCGCCATCTCGAAGTGCGGCTTGCCCGCGCGCAAGGCCACCCACACCAGGCGCAGCAGCGTCAACGCCAGCACCAGCAGGCCCAGGGACTCATGCCAGACGATGTCCTGCCGCGTGGCCGGGTCGACGCCTTGGCGCATCAGCCGCCCGAACCCGCCCGGCCCCAGGATGAAGGCAATGGTCGCGGCGGTGGCTGTCAGCCAGTGGAAGGTGCGGCTGAGGGGGTCGTAGCGGGGGGTGGGCATGCGGGGGAGGTACGAAATGGGGCTGGAATCGGAAGTTTGTGACGATCTGGGATGCAACGAGCTGGCGGGCGAAGGGCGGCCGGGGCGTTGACGGCATGACCAAGAGATCCGCGAGGATTCGCCGCACAGGCGGAGGCAATCAAGAAGCTGCCGCTCTCGGCACGTGAGGTGGCCATCACCTCAGCGCGCCGCCGAGGCCGCGTGCCCCGCAGCATCCGCCTTGGCCTTGCAATGCTTGGCCATCATGTCCGGCTCGCTGGCGGCGCGATCCGGCTCGGCGGCCGTGTGCTTCTTGCACATCTCCTCCATCATGCCCATCGCGCCGCCGCCCTTGCCGGCCGTCGCCGTGTCGGCCGGCGCGCCGTGCCCGGCATGAGCCGCGGAAGGGTCGGTCGGTTTCGGCGCACTGGCCGCGCAGCCGGCCATCGCCAGTAGCAACGCGGCGGGACAAGCAATGGCGCGCATCGTCATGGAAATCTCCAAGGTCAGGATGGCCCAGCATGCGTCGCGGCCCCGGCCGGGCACTTGATGCGCGTCAAGACCTTCTGCCTCAGGGCGGCCATTTGAAGCCCCCGCTTCGGCGCCATCGCCCACGAACCAGGCGCCGAGCGACCCAACGCCACGCCCGCGCGTCCGGCCACCTCCCACCGCCGCCCGCATCCTGAAGATGAAGGACGCTCCGCGCCCCCCGGGCGCCGCTCGCCTCACCGCAGACGAGTCCGCAGGCGCACAGTGCCCCGGCGCACCACCGCGCGAACGCATTCACCGGCGTCGACAGGTGAGGAGATCAACAAAATGAACTTCGCGAAGCACATCAGGACGGGGCTGTTGGCGGCAGGTTGGTTGATGGTTGGCGCTGCGGCGTTCGCCCAGGACTCCAGCTACAAGCCGGCCACCGTGTGGAATTTCTCCAGCATCAAGATCGAACCCGGCCAGTTCGAGAACTACATGGACTTCCTGGCCAAGACCTGGAAGAAGTCCAACGAGTTCGGCAAGAAGGAGGGCTACATCGTGTCCTACCACGTGCTGCAGGTGAACAACCCGCGCGAGGGCGAGCCCGACCTGATCCTGGCCATCGAGTCCAAGGACTACCTGACGACCGCGCAGCAGCTGGACGTGCAGAAGAAGTACGAGGCCTTCATGGCCATGGACCAGCACAAGATGGACTCGGCCTCCGGCGAGCGCAAGGTGATGCGCAAGCTGGCGGGCAGCATGGAGTTGCAGGAGCTGGTGCTGAAGTAGGCGGGCAGTTCACTGCCTGGCGTGCGCAACCCAGGTTGACCCCCGCCAGGCTTGTCTCGATGCTCATTGAGATGCAAAATAGCATCAGTTTTGATGACTTGAGGTTCTCATGCGAACGACAGTGACCATCGACGACGCCCTGTACCAAGAAGCGCTGGAGGTCGCCGAGCCCGACATGGACAAGGCTGATCTGTTCCGCGAGGCGGTCAAGACCTTCGTGCGCGTGCAGGCTGCCAAGCGCCTGGCGGCGCTGGGTGGCAAGGCGCCCGAGATGCGCGACATTCCACGCCGCCGCGAGGATGGCGCGCGGTGACGCGGGTACTCGTGGACACGTCCGTCTGGGTCGATCACTTCCGGCAGCACAACGCCGCTGTGGCGGACCTGCTGGCGTTTGACCTCGTGGCGTCTCACCCGATGGTGCTGGGCGAAATTGCCTGCGGCACGCCACCTTCGCGCACGCAGACGCTGGCGGATCTCGCACGATTGCCGTCTCTCCAGCAGGCCAGTGCGCGCGAGGTGTTGGCCTTTGTCGAGCGTGAGCAATTGTTCGGCCTTGGTTGCGGCCTCGTGGACATCACGCTCCTGGCTTCAACGCTCATGACGCCCGGCACGGAGCTGTGGACGCTGGACAAGCGCTTGGCGGCAATGGCAGAGCGGTTTAGCGTCATGCACCGCCCGGCGCTGCACTGAGTCCTGAGCAAGTCGGGGTCTCTCGAAACAGGTCTCGTCACGCAAGGCTGGCATGCTCTGCCTGTCACGCCTGCACCATGTCACCATGACCGCGCTTCCCCCGCTTTCCGCCACACCGCCCGTCGACCGCGACCAGACCCTCGGCGAAGAGATCGCCAACGCCCTCAGCCACGGCCTGGGCGTGGCGCTGGCCATCGCGGCGCTGCCCATCCTGGTGATCCGCGCGATGAACCACGGCGGCGTGGCCGACGTGGTGGCCGCGGCCATCTTTGCCGCGACGATGATCCTGCTGTACAGCGTCTCCACGCTGTACCACGCGCTGCCGAACAGCCTGTGGCAGGGCCGCGCCAAGGCGGTGCTGCTGCGGCTGGACCACGCGGCCATCTACGTCTTCATCGCCGGCAGCTACACGCCGTTCACGCTGGGCGTGCTGCACACCGGCCCGGGCGTGACGCTGCTGATCGCCGTGTGGGCCGCGGCGGCGTTCGGCGTGGCCATCAAGCTGCTGAACCGGCTCAGGCACCGCTTCGTGTCCACGGGCCTGTACCTCGCCATGGGCTGGGTGGTGGTGTTCGCGGCCGGGCCGTTGGTGACCCGCCTGCCCGCTGCGGGCCTGACGCTGCTGATCGCCGGCGGCCTGAGCTACACGCTGGGGGCGTTTGTCTTCCTGCTGGACAACAAGGTGCGCTACTCGCACTTCGTCTGGCACCTGTTCGTGCTGGGCGGCAGCGTCTGCCACTTCTTCGCGGCGCTCTGGTACGCCTACGGCTGAGGCGCCCGTCGCCCAGCAGGGCGGGCCGCTATCCTTGCCTCGACCGAGAGGAGAGCCCCTTGTCCCGCTTCCATCACTTCCTGCTCGCCGCCATCTTGCTGGCGAGTGGCCTTGCCGCGCACGCCCAGGACGCGCAGACCCAGGCGCAGATCCGCAAGGCCATCGCCGAGCGGGTGCCCAACGCGCCGCAGATCGACGAGATCCGGCCGGGCCCGATTCCCGGCCTGTATGAGGTGCGGCATTCGGGCACCGAGATCGTCTACGTCGACGGCAAGGGCGATTTCCTCTTCGAGGGTGCGGTGATCGAAACCCGCACGATGACCAACCTCACCGAACAACGCCAGAACCGCCTCAACGCGGTGGAATTCGCCACCCTGCCCTTGCAGGACGCGCTGGTCTACCGGCAGGGCAGCGGCCAGCGCAAGCTCGCCGTCTTCGTGGACCCCAATTGCGGCTTCTGCAAGCGCTTCGAGCGCGACCTGCTCGTGCTCAAGGACGTGACGATCTACGCC
Source organism: Burkholderiales bacterium (assembly GCA_019509985.1). Taxonomy (GTDB): domain Bacteria; phylum Pseudomonadota; class Gammaproteobacteria; order Burkholderiales; family Burkholderiaceae_C; genus Pelomonas. Next base: position 3,462 of record JAEKLF010000205.1, read on the forward strand.
TTCATCATGCCCATCCTGGGGCCCGACTCCATCGTCAAGGCGCGCGACATCTGGTGCTCCGCAGACAACGCGAAGGCGTGGCGCCTGTGGATGCTGGGCAACGTGGCGCCCCAGCGTTCGATGGGCCGCTGCGACAGCAGCGCGCTGGATCGCAATGTCGAATTCGGGCGCAAGGCCCACGTCCAGGGCACGCCGGCGATCTTCTTCGAGGACGGCGCGCGCAAGTCCGGTGCGCTGCCCCTGGCCGACGTGGAAAAGATGCTCGCCGCGGCGACGAAGAAGTCCTGATCCCTGCGTCAACCCCTAGGCGCGGGATCGCGCTCATGGGTGCAAACCCCGGGCAGCGCCACGGGGTCCATCACGCTATCGTCGTCTCGCGCTGAGGCGAGGTGCCTGGGCGTGTGGGCAGCGCTGCCACAAGCGGGCCGCCACCAACAGCAACAGTCCCGAGGAAGGCCCTCTCCAATGAACACAACCCTAGGCCGCAGCCTGATTGCGATGTCAGTCGCACTGTCGGGCGCCGCAATGGCGGATCAGCATGATGCAGACGGTGTCGACAAAGGCAAGATCCACCACCGCATCAACGACAACTCGCCCGAGACCAACCCGAGCGGCCCGGCGCACGTGGGCGACGCCCCCACCGCCGGCAGCACCGGCAAGCTCTCGACCATCACCAACCACGGCGGCCCGGTGATGGGCGGCGCGCCCGACGTCCACCTGCTCTGGTACGGCAACTGGGCACAGTCCAACGGCAGCGACAACGCCGCCGGCCAGGCCATCGTCAACGACTTCATGAACACGGTCGGCGGGTCGAACTGGATCAAGATCAACACCAACACCCCGGTCACGACCGTGGGCTACACCGGCAGCAGCAGCACGGTGGTGAGCGGCGCTCTGGCAACGGTGCACAACGCCAACGTCGGCTACCTCAGCGGCAAGACCCGCCTGACGGACGCCAACATCGCCACCGTCGTGTCCAACTACGTCGCCACCCAGGGCGGCGCCACGACCAACGCGATCTACTTCGTGCTGACCTCCAGCGACGTGACGGCCAGCTCGGGGTTCTGCACCAAGTACTGCGGCTGGCACACCAAGGGCACCGTGGGCGGCGTGGCCAACGTCAAGTACAGCTTCGTCGGCAACGCCAACCGCTGCCTGTCGAGCTGTGCCGCACAGACCGTCAGTCCGAATGGCAATGCCGGCGTGGACGGCATGATCTCCGTGGCGGCCCACGAGCTGGTCGAGACGCTGAGCGACCCGCTGCTGAATGCCTGGTACGACTCGTCGGGCGCCGAGAACGCCGACAAGTGCGCCTGGACCTTCGGCGGCGCGCAGACGCTCAATGCCAACGGCTCCTACTCCAACGTGACGTTGGGGGCGCGCAAGTTCCTCATCCAGCGCAATCTCGCGGCCAACAGCAAGTGCTATGTGGATGGCGTGACCGGCCAGCAGTAAGCGCTCGGCGCTTCTTCTGACACCGCGCGGCCTTCGATAGGATCGAAGGCCGCGCTGCTTTTTGGGGAGCCTGCATGAACTGGTCCGATCTTCGTCCGTGCTGCTGCGTCCTCGGGCTGGCATTGGCCGGGACCGCGGCGCAAGCCCAGCCCGCGGGGCCGGCTGCGGCCAGCACCCAACACGCCACGCGCAGCGGCGCGGCGTTCTCCGACCTGGAGGAGGCCCTGCTGCGCGCGCAGCGCGACAGGCGCAGCGACACGCTCGGCCAGCAGCTGAGCGACGACTTCCTGATGATCGTGGCCATGGAGGGCGGTGCCGCCGTCCCGCGCGAGGACTGGCTCGACGCCGCGATCAAGCCCGGCGCGGGGGCCTGGGTCGTGTCACAGCTGGCGAGCCAGGACTACGGCAACGTGGCCGTCGTGAGCTTCGTGCTGCGGCCTTCGCCAGCGCGCGCAGGCGCCGTGCCGCTGGCGGTGGTCGACACCTGGACGCGCGCTGCTCCGGCGGGCGAAACCTGGCGTCTGGCCATGCGCCACGTGGCCCATGCCTCGGGCCCGCGCAAGGGCGTGCCGGGCGACGCGCCCACGCGCGAAGTCATCAAGAAATTCTGAAGCCGCCCGCTCGCCGTCGCCGACCGCGTCCTCTCCCTCGGCACGAACTTCTGGCCGCCTGAGCCGCGGCAGCGGGAGGTGCACGGCGTGGCGGTGCGTGCTAGCCTCGCCTCGGCATGCCAAGCAACGCTTCGACCACCCGCGGTCACCCGCCCGCCGCTTCGTTTCGCGCGCTGTGCCGCGACGTTCGCCACGGCGCCGGCCTGGCCGTCCACGAACCCACGCTGCAGGCCGCGGCGGCCGAGTGGCCGCTGCTGACGGCCGCATTGCGCCAGCATGCCGCTGGCCGGCGCGACGCCCAGGTCTATGACCAGCCCGCGGCCTTCGAGGCCTTCATCCGCGGCGGTGGCAACGTGCCGCTGTACGAACAGGTCAGCGCGGAGCTGGCCGGGCAGTACGCGGGCGTGCGCTCGCTGCTGGACATCGGCTGCGGCGATGGGCATGCCCTCTTCCCCGCGCTGGCCGCGCGCCCGCACGGGCTGGAACGCCTGACGCTGCTGGAACCGGCCGCCGCCCTGCTGGCCAGCGCCCTGGCCCGCGCGCAGGCCGAGCAGCCGGAGCTGCCAGTGCAGGCGCGCCATGAGCGGCTGGACGCCTTCGCCGCGAACCTCGGCGCGGCGGACCGCTGGGACGTCGCCCAGGCCACGTTCGCGCTGCAGGCCATTCCCGAGCCCGAGCGCTGGGACGGCCTGGCCCGGCTGCGCGGCCATGCCGGCCGGCTGGTGATCGTGGAATTCGACATCCCCGACCTCCAGCGCGACCCGGACACGCTGCTGCTGTCGCTGGTGGGGCGCTACGAGCGGGCACTGGGCGAGTACGAGGGCGCCACCCGTGAGCTGGTGGCCCTGGGCTTTCTGCTGCCGATGTTCCTCGGCCAGCTGGACGAGCAGACCGCCGCCACGAACTGGGAGCATCCGGCGCCGGTGTGGCGCACGCGGCTTGAGCGGCTGGGCTGGCGCGTGCGGCGGCTGGAGCGCCTGTGCGACTACTTCTGGTCGCCGGCCTTCGTGCTGGTGGCCGAAGCCTGAAGCGGGCAGTCCGGCACGCACGGCAGCGGCTTCGCCGGCGACAGCCGTGCAGACCCGGACGCGTTGTGCTACATTTACTGGATAGATTCGCGCAAGACCGTTTCCTTAAGGTCTTATCTGCGGCCCCGCTGGTCACCCCCTGACCCTTTCTCGCGAGCGGCTCGCTTCAGCATCAACTCCCGGTGAGTGTTCTTGAGTGTTTCTGTCTCCGCATGGCATGACGCCTGCGGAGGGTTTCAATCCATCTCCATATTTCCAAAGGAAACACCATGACTACGCAAACCGGCACCGTGAAATGGTTCGACGACGGCAAGGGCTTCGGCTTCATCACGCCTGATGGCGGCGGCAAGGACTTGTTCGCCCACCACAGCGAAATCAAGAACGGCGGCGGCTTCCGCTCGCTGGCCGAAGGCGCCAAGGTCGAATTCGAAGCCACGCAGGGCGCCAAGGGCCCGCAGGCTTCCAACATTCGCTCGCTCTGAGCTTGATCCCAGGCGCCGACTTTTCGGCGCCCGTGAGCACCTCTGAGTGCCCACATGCCGCGGCCGGCTTCGGCTGGCCCGGCCACCACCATAAGAAGAAAATGCAGAACAACAACAATATCGAGGTGGGGCGTTATCTGATCTCACCCATGTCCCAGGCACGAGACGGCGGCGGCTTTGACGCCCTGGTCTCGATCCGCTCGGGTCGCGGCATGGCCAGCGTGGACCGCGTCATGCGATTCACGCCGCAATTCCGCAGCCCGCAAGCGGCGCTGCGCTACGCCAAGGCCGAAGGCCTGGCTTGGGCGCATTGCCATTGATCACGCGCTGGCTGCAGCGCCTCTTGCCGACACGGCCGCGTGCTCGGCCTTTCGTTCAACCTCTCTCAGCGGAGCCCCACATTGGCCAAAGAAGAACTGATTGAAATGCAGGGCGTCGTCCACGAAGTCCTGCCCGACTCGCGCTTTCGCGTGACGCTGACGAACGGCCATCAGGTCATCGCCTACACGGGCGGCAAGATGCGCAAGCATCACATCCGCATCCTGGCCGGCGACAACGTGTCGCTGGAAATGTCGCCCTATGACCTGAGCAAGGGCCGCATCACCTTCCGCCACCTGGAACGCCGCGGTCCGCCGCCCACCGGTGGTGGCTCGGGCCAGCGCAGATAAGTCCACTCACTCGTTCGTCGAGTCCCGATCGGCCGCCATGGCTTGCCTGGCGGCCGATTGCTTTGGCGGGCCGAAATGACGAGGCCGCCCGCAGGCGGCCGCTCGAGTCTGGGTAGCTGCGCCTCAGCCGCGGCGACGGCGGGCCGCGAAGCCCGCGGCCAGCAGGCCGGCGGCCGAGAGTGCCAGCGACGCCGGCTCCGGCACGCCGTTCGGCGCGGACGTGAGCTGCAACGAGGTTGTCATCGTGAAGTTCGAACCGACGGTGTGGCGCTCGGCCTGGAAGACGTCCAGCGTGTAGTCGCTACCGTCGGTGAGGCCATTCGCGAGGGCGAAGGCGTTCAGGCTCACGCTGCCGCTCTCGGCACCATGCACGCCGCCCAGGTCGATGGCGAGGATGCCGTTGATGAACACCCAGACATCGTCATCGCCGGTGAAGCCGAAGCTGTCGCTGTTGGCCGACGTGTAGGTGAACGTGGTGTGAAACTCGGTCGTGAAGCCGAAGTTATGGCCGCCGCTGTCCTGGGCCAGCAACTGCCCGTCGATGGGGAAGAAGGCATTGCTGCTGAACTGGTAGGTCGTCGCCGTGATCGGGTCCAGCGTGATGGTGACGCTGCCGGTACGGTTCACGGTCGGGTCGTCGTGATACCACTGGTAGAAGGATGCATCGCTCGTCACCGTGGGATGGCTGGCCGACAGCAACGGTTTGCCGTCCGGGCCCAAGGTGGACTGCACGATGCCACCGGCGGAACCGAGGTAGGACTCGAAGTCCGGGTGGCCGGCCACGCCGTTGAAGGTGGTGCCGTTGGAGTTGAAGTCGCGGATGGTGCCGGTCAGTGTGATCGGAGCAGCCAGCGCGGTGAGCGGCAGGGCGGCGGCCACAGCGGCAACGAGGGAGAGCAGCTTGGGCATGATCGGCAGTGGTTGATGGGCGACATGCGCTTGAAGCAAGAGTGGTGCCGCGCCAATCATTTCTTTGCAAATCAAAGGCTTGACCCGGAAGTCCTGATCCGCAGCCCGCAAAGTGTCAAGACGCCCGACAGAGCCATGCGGCTCAGGCCACCGCCGAGGCCATCGTCACAGCCTGCTGCCAAGCCACCACGACCTCGCTGTCGGTCCAGCCGGCAGCAGCGTCGCCGATGACGATCTCCACCATCGCTCCGCCGGCCAACTGCTGCGACGCCACGGGTCGCGCGCCCAGCCAGAAGCCGTCGCGCTGCGCCACGGCCAGCAGCGCCTCACGCAACCGCTCCGGCGCCACCGGCAGGTGCAGCTGGAAGGCATTGACCTGCGGCGGCTCGGGCGCAACGTGCCAACCCGCTTGACCGGCCAGCAGCGCCGCCAGGGCCCGCGCACGCTCGCGGTACTCAGGCATGCGCGGCAGTCGGTCACGCAGCCCCTGTTGCGCGCTCAGCACGAAGGGATAGGCCGTGAACAGGTTGCCGGCCAGGCGCGACTGCCAGGGCTGGGTGGCGGCGATGAAGGCCCCCTCCCCCGCCAGCACGCAGCCTGCCAGCCCGCCCAGGCCCTTGTAGAAGGACACGTAGACCGAGTCGGCCAGCGCGGCGATCTCGGCCAGCGGGCGGCCGTAGTGGGCCGCCGCCTCCCAGAGTCGGGCGCCGTCGAAATGCAGCGGCACGCCGGCCGCGCGACACCAGGCGCTGATCGCGACGAGTTCGTCCCACTCGGGCAGGCGGTAGCCGCCGCGGCGCAGCGGCAGTTCCACGACGACGACGGCCGGCTGCTCGGGCAGCGCGGCCAGCTGCTCGACGCCGAACACCGCATCGGCCGCACCCACACGCAGGCCGCGCAGGCCCATCAGCAGCTCGAAGGCGTCGGCCTCGTCGATGGCGATGTGGCTCTGCGGGTGCAGAGCCACGGGCCCGGTGCCGTCGCCGCAGTGCACGCGCAGCGCGGCCAACTGGGCCGCCACGCCCTTGTGGAAGAAGCGCCCGGCCGGCTTGCCGAGCAACGCGGCCACCTCGGCCTCCAGCGCCTGCATGGCCGCGCCGTCGCCATAGACGTCCAGCGCCTGGTCTGCCTCGGGCAACTCGGCCAGGGCCAGCAGCGACTCGCGCATGGAGCGCAGCGGCGGGTGGCCATTGAGCCAGCGGCTGCAGCGGTTGCGGAGTTCGATATCGGCTTGGGAAGGGCTGATGGCGGGCATGCGCGGGAGTGTCGCCGCCAGGCGGCGGATCGGACGCCAGGCCTCTGCCGATCGGCCTTCACTAAACTCTCGCCCTTTTTCTTCGCGCGCGTCGCACGGGCGCGCATGGGCATGCAGGCAGCGGAATCACAGGTATTGGCAGGGCCGCCGGGGCAGCAGCCCACGGCGGAGCCGCTCGCGCGCCTGCTTCTGCAGTGGGGCGT
>JAEKLF010000084.1 GCA_019509985.1 Burkholderiales bacterium
CCCAGTGGTTGATGCCCTGGGCGCGGTCCGGGCCGAGCGCGCGGATCAGCACCGGCTCGTTGCGCGGCATGTAGTTGCCGGGCGCCATGCCGGTGGTGACCTGACGCATGCGTTGGACGAGGGCGGCGCGGCTGCGGAACTCGCCGTCGGGCTCGATGGCGACCATGTCCTCCGCCAGCAGCGTGCCGTAGCGCTCAACGTCGAGCTGGTTGATGGCCCCGCGGATGTCGCCGACGAGTTGGCGCAGCGCCGCTTCGTCAGCAGGCGGCAGCGCCTGTGCGAACGCGCCGGCCGCCGTCAACGCGGACAGCAGGGCCAGCGGGGTCTTGAAGATGGATGCGGGCATGTCGGTCTCCTCAGGCGATGGTGCGCAGGCGGCGCAGGGACAGCGCGGCCAGGCCGGCCACGAGCAGCAGGGCCGAGGCCGGCTCGGGCACGGGTACGAGGGGCCGGGCGCGTCGAAGGAGCCGCCCGCGAAGTCGAAAGGTTCGGGCATCAGTCCCTTGGTCGAGAAGCCATTGCCGGTGGCGTTCAGGCCGAAGTAGGAAATGCCGCCGAAGCCGCCATCCAGGAAGAACGCGAACGGCCCCGTCATGCCGACGGCCGCGTTTTCCAGGAAGGGAATGTGGTCGGCCGCCGTGAACGCATGGCCGTGGACGGACAGCGACAGCCAGGCCCCGGCCGCGTCCAGCCGCGTCGCCTGCACCTTGGCATAGCTGGTGCCGTAAACCGCGTTGGCGCTCGTCGTGATGTCGATCAGCGCATCGGTGTTCATGCGCAGATGCACGGAGACGAGGTCGCCGACCTCCACGTCCTGCGGCATGCCGCCGTAGGTGAAGGCCGTCACGGTGCCGCCGTAGCTGATGTCCAGCAGCCCGGCATGAGCCGGCGCATGAGCCAGGGCCAGCAGGCCGGCCAGCGTGGTGGCGGCGACCCTGGCGTAGAGGGCGATGAAAGGAGTCGTGCGCATGATGGATTCCTCGTGAACGGGTTGGGGTGCGGCGGGCGAAGCAGGCACAGGGGCGACCCACGCGCCCGCCGGTGTGGCGCGGATCGAGAACCTTGGGTGTGGGTGGCGGCGCCGCAGCGCCGCGCGTTCAGCTGCTGCCGGGCTCGGGTGGCGCACGCGCTGGCGTCGCCGCGGCGGCGCTCGGGCGCAGCGGCAGCCGCAGCATCGCCACCACGCCGCGCGGCTCGTTGCGGCGCAGGCTCAGCGTCGCTGCACTGCCATGGGCGGCGCGCAGCCGCGCGCGGATGTTGGCGAGGCCCAGGCCGTGGCCGCTGGTCTGTGCCATGCCGGCGCCGTCGTCGGCCACGCTGAGGCTCAGCAGGCCGTCATCGGCGCGCGCGGTGACGGTGATGCGGCCGCCCTCGGGCAACGGCGCCAGTCCATGCTTGATCGCGTTCTCGACCAGCGTCAGCAGCAGCATGGGCGGCAGCAGGCTGGCCTGCAGCGTGGCCGGGATGTCCAGCGTGGCCTGCAGCCGCGGGCCCATGCGCACACGATGCACGGCCAGGTAGGCCTGCACCAGCGACACCTCGCGCTGCAGTGTGGTCTCCGGCTCGCGCAGGCTGGGCAGGGCCTGCTGCAGGTAGCGTGACAGGTCGCCCAGCATGCCCCGGGCCGCCGCCGGCTCGGTGCGCAGCAGCCGCCGCACATTGGCCAGCGCATTGAACAGGAAATGCGGCTCGATCTGCGCCTGCAGCAGCTGCGCGCGGGCCTGGTCCCAGGCACCCTGCGCCGACAGGTCCTGCAGGGCCGAGGCATCCAGCGCCTCGACGGCGATGCGGTTGCGATGCCTGAGCTCGAACACCGTCACCAGCAGGACACCGTAGAACAGGTGGGTGAAGGCGATCCATGGCAGATAGGACAGGGGCATCACCCAGCCACTCATGCGCAGCCCGTGGAATTGCTGGAACAAGGCCAGGGCCAGGGCCCCGATCAACAGCGCCAGCCCGGCCAGCGCCGCCCAGCGAGCCGTGCCCTGCACGTGCAGCCCTCGGTGCAGGCGGGCCAGGCACAGCACCAGCACGCTGAAGAAGGCCAGGTCCCAGGCCAGGATGATCAGCGCATCGCGAACCCAGTGCCACCAGGGTGCCGACAGGGTGCGGGCGATGCGCGCCGTCAGGTAGGAGCAGCCGGTGAGGGCGGCCGCCACCGCCGCCAGGCGCAGGTCCGGACCCAGTGCGGCCAGGCGGCGCGCCAGCCGTTGCGGCGGCGTCATCGGCGCAGCGGCAGTCAGCAGGGTGGTGGGCGCATTCATCGCGGCGGGCAGGTCGGGGGTCATCTGGGGCGCAGACTAGCGGCGCCGCGGCGGCGCGACCAGCGCCGGCCGACGAACCCCCCTCGCGAACCGCCCGAAGCGGCGGCAATGGGCACCGAAGGCGCCCCAGCGGCGCCTCAGCCTCTGCCCGCCGCCAGGAACGTCAGAGCGCCCCGGCCGTCGTGTCGCCGAACCGCCTGGCCGGCAGCGTCAGCGAAATGACGGCGCCGCCGCCGGCGCGGTTCTCAGCCCATATGTGGCCGTCGTGGGCTTGCGCGATGCGGCGGCAGATGGCCAGGCCCAGGCCGGTGCCGCCGGCGGCGTTCTTGGTCGCGCTGGACTGCACGAAGGCCTCGAAGATGCTCTCCAGCTCGTCCGGCGGGATGCCCGGGCCGCGGTCGGCGACGTCGACGCGCACCCGTCCCTCGTCGTCATGGCCGGCGCTCAAGTCAATGCGGCCGCCTTCGGGCGAGAAGCGGATGGCGTTGGCGAGCAGGTTGCGCAGCAGCTGCTGCAGGCGCTGCGCGTCGGCCAGCACGACGAGGTCTTCGTCGCCGAGCTCGATGGCCAGCTCGAGGCGGCGCGCGGCCAGCAGCGGCGTCAGTTCGTGCGCGACCTCGGCGGCCAGCGGGCGCAGGTCCAGGCGCTCGGGCTCGAAGGGTTCGGCGCCATGTTCGATCTTGCTGAGGTCGAGCAGATCGTTGACGAGGCTGAGCATGCGCTGGCCGGCGCGGTGCACGTCGACGAAGAGTTCGGCCAGGCGCGGGTCGGTCCGGGCCCGCCGCGCGCCAATCTCGGAGAAGCCGAGGATGGACTGCAGTGGTGTGCGCAGCTCGTGGCTGACGTTGGCGATGAACTCCGACTTGGTGTTCGAGGCCTGCAGCGCGGCGTCGCGGGCGGCGCGCGTGGCCCGCTCGGCCTCGCGGAAATCGCTGATGTCCATGAAGCAGACGACGATACCCATGGGCCGGCCCGCGGCGTCGGGGAAGGTGGACTTGCTGACGAAGAGGTCGCGGCGACGGCCGTCGCTGCCATGCCAGACGGTCTCGTAGCTCATGTCGCCGCCGCGCGCCAGCAGCGCCTCGTCGCGTGCGTCGTGCAAGGCGGCTTCCTCGGGGCGCAGATAGCTCGCGGCGCGGCGGCCCAGCACTTCGCCGCGGCGCCGGCCGGTGAACTGCTCCCAGGCGCGGTTGACGTCCAGGTAGCGGTTGTCGCCGTCCAGCACCGACATCGGCAGCGGGCTGCTGGCCAGCAGCGAACGCGCGAGGCCGAGCTGGGCGCGCAGCTCGGCCTGGGCGCGCATCAGGCCGCTGACGTCGGCGGCGCTGCCCACCCATTCCAGCGCCCCCTGGCGGCGGCGCAGCGGCACGAGGTGGATCTCGAAGCTGCGCGCCTGGCCGTCAGCCCCGATCCAGTCGGCGCGCAGCTGCTGGGGCAGGGCGTCGTCGGCCGCGCAGGCGTCGAACACGGCGGCCACGCCGGCCGAGCCGCCGAACAGCTCGTGCAGCGGCTGGCCCAGCACCCGCGTGACGGCCTGGCCGCTGAGACGGGCATAGCCCTCGTTGATGAAGGTCACGCGGCCGGCGCCGTCGGTACGAAAGAGCAGGTCCTGCACGCTGCCGAAGATGGCGCTGAGCTCGCGCTCGCGCTCGGCCACCTGGCTCTGGGCGAGGTCGAGCTGGGCCTGCGAGCGTTCGCGCTCGCGCAGCGCCGCCGCGCCGACGCCCGACAGCACCATCAGCGCCGCCGCGATGCCGATGGCCGGCAGGCCGAGGTCGCGCACGGTGGCCAGCCAATGGTCGCGCAGCACGGCCTGGGGCAGCTCGACGAGGACGACGAAGGGCCGCGCGCGCAAGGCCCGATAGGCGCCGAGCTGCTCGGCGGCGCGCAGGCCGGGGCCGTCCCAGCGGCCGTGCTCGCTGCCGGTGCGCACGCGCGCCAGCGGCCCGCCGGCGACGAGCAGCGTGGCCGGGCGATCGCCGGCGAGGTGCTCGGCGCCGTTGGTGGCGGCGAGCAGGCGGCCGTCCAGGTCGACGAGGGCGGCCGCGGCCTGGGGATCGTTGAGCGTCAGCTGCTGGAAGTTGGCCAGTGCGTCGGGATTGAGCAGGGCAACCAGCAGCGCCGGGCGGCTTTCGGCGCCACCATCCGGCAGGCGCAGCGTGTGCAGCAGCGGGATGAAGCCAACGCCCGGCGGCACGATGGCCGGCGTCGTGTCGTCCAGGCCGGCCAGGCTGCGCGCGGCGACGAAGCCGCCGATGGCGTCATGCCCGGCGGCGGGCCAGGTGCCCAGCGCCGTGGGCACGATCTGCGCACCGCGGTCGGCCGGGTCGGCGGCGGCGAGCACATGGCCGGCCTCGTCCAGCAGCGCGATGCCGCGCAGGAAGCCGAGGCTGGCCTGGGTCTGGCCGAGCAAGGCCTGCAGCACCTCGGGCGGCGCGCCGTGCTGGGCCACGTCGGCCAGGCCGACAAGGGCGATCTGCGTCGCGTCGAGGCTGCGGCTGGCGTGGTCCTCGAGGACGCGGGCCTGCAGGGCCTGGCGGTCGGCAGCCTCGGCCGTCAGCTCGCGCCGCTCGCGCCACAGGCTGTAGGCCGCGCCGGCCATCAGCGTCGCAGCGAGCAGCGCGCCGGCTCCGGCGGTGATGATGCTCGGGCGCCAGCGGCTGCGTTGCGGCATTCAGCGCCTCACTGCGGACCGAGCGCCGGGCCGCTCCCAAGCCGGTCCGCGCTGGCGATGTGCATGGCGGTCGATCCGACACGCATCGCCGCCCCCTCGGGGGGCCGGCCCGGAGCCGGCAAGGGCGGCGATAGAGCTTGGGCGCCAGCGGTGGCTGCGATGCGGCATGTCAGCGCCTCCCTGCGGACCGAGCGCCGTGCCGCTCCCAAGCCGGTCCGCGCTGGCGATGTGCGTGGCGGTCAATCCGCCGCGCATTGCCGCCCCCTCGGGGGGCCGGCCTGACACCGGCAAGGACGGCAATGAAGCTGGGGCGCCAGCGCCTCCCTGCGGACCGAGCGCCGGGCCGCTCCCAAGCCGGTCCGCGCCGGCGATGTGCGTGGCGGTCAATCCGACACGCATCGCCGCCCCCTCGGGGGGCCGGCCAAGGTATTCCTTGGACGGGGGGCTTCATTTCACCCGCACGATGGCGCTCAGGCCGTGACGCTGGGCGGCGGCCTGCAGCCGGCCGTCGCGCTGGATGCGGGCGACGAAGTCGTCGACGACGGCCAGCCAGGCCGTGTCGCCGGGCTTGACGGCGTAGGCATAGGGCAGCACGAAGAAGGGCGCCGGCGGCGCGACGAGGCGGGCCCAGTCGGCGTTGTCCAGCAGGCGGCGGCTGTAGGGGTAGTCGGTCATGAAGGCGTCGACGCGGCCGGCCTCGAGTTCGCGCTCGCGCGTGTCCGGGGGGCGCACGACGACGAGCGTAGCCTGCTTCAGCGCGCCGCCCATCACGGTCTCCATGAAGGTGCCGGCCTGCACGGCGACGCGCACGCCTGGGCGGTCCAGGTCCTGCCATTGCTGCACGACGCGGCTGCTGCGCGTCGTGACGGCGTAGATGTCGCTTTGCAGGTAGGGGCGGCTGAAGCGCAGCTGCCGCTCGCGTTGCGCCGTCCTGCCGACGGCGAACATGGCGACGTCGCAGCGGTCCTGTACCAGGTCGTCGACGAGGCTGGGGAAGGAGGAGTCGACGTAGCGCGCCTTCACGCCCAGGTCGGTGGCAAGGGCGGCGGAGAGGTCGATGTCGATGCCGGACAGCTGGCCGGTGCGCGGGTTGCGCAGCGAGACGCCGTAGTAGTCGGGCCAGATGCACACGCGCAGCTCGCCGCTGGCCCGCACGCGCTGCGTGAGGTCGGGCTCGGCGCGGGCCGGGGTCAGCGTCGCTGCCGCCAGCAGCAGGGCACAGACGGCCAGCCGCCTCACGCGCCCGCCCGCAGCGGGGCGATGCCGCTGCGTGCCGCGTTGACGCGGTCGCGCAGTGAGATCAGCGCGGGCGCGTGGGCCACGAAGCTGGCCACGATGGCGGGGTCGAAGGCGCTGCCCGCCTGCTCGGCCAGCATGGCCAGCGCGCGGTCGTCGGCGCGCGCGGGGCGGTAGCGGCGGCGCATCGTCAGGGCGTCGAAATAGTCCACGACGGCGACGATACGCGCCGACAGCGGAATGGCCACGCCGCGCAGCCCCTCGGGGTAGCCGTTGCCGTCCCAGCGCTCGTGCAGATGCAGTGCGATCTCGGCCGCCAGTGCGAACAGCGGTAGCCGCGAGCCACCCAGCAGTGCCGCGCCGCGCCGGGGCAGCGTCTGGCGGCGGCGGCGTTCCTCGGCGGCCGTCAACGGCCAGGGCGGCTCGAAGGCGGCGGCGGTCGGGTCGACCTCGCCGACGTCGTGCAGCGGCGCGGCCAGGCGCAGCAGCTGCGCCACGTCGGCTTCCAGGCCGAGATGAAGGGCCAGCGCTTCGGCCAGATAACCAAGGCGCACGCGATGCGCGGCGTCGTCGTCCGGACGTTCCGGCGCCGTGCCGGCTCGCCAGGGCGCCGATGGCGCAGCGGCGGATTCGGGCAGGTCGGACGTGATGGTGGGGCGCATGGCAAGACTCCGGGCAGATGCCGAATTGTCGGCTCCATCGTTTTTATCAAATATGCCAGACGCGGCGCCGTCCCGGGAATTCGGCAAAATGTCGCGTGTGAATCGCACCACAACCGTGCCCGATACCTGTTCGACGACCGAGGCCGCCAAGCGCCTGGGGCTGGCCGTGCGTTCCGTGCAGCTGATGGTCGACCGCGGCGAGCTGCAGGCCTGGAAGACGCCGGGCGGCCACCGGCGCATCCTGCGCAGTTCGCTGGATGCCTGGCTGGCTTCGCGGGCGGGGCCAGCGGCGACAGCGCTCCCAGCCACGGGTGGCGAGCGGCCGCTGACGCTGCTGCTGATCGAGGACTCGGTGCATTTCCAGAACCTGATCAGCCTCATCGTGAAGCGCGAACTGCCCGAGGCCGAACTGCACGTCGCGTCCGACGGCATCGCCGGCCTGGCCATGGCCGGCCGGCTCGAGCCCGACGTGCTGCTCATCGACATCCTGTTGCCCGGCATCGACGGCGCGGCGCTGATCACCAGCCTGCGTTCGCACCCGCAGTTCGCGCGCAGCCGCCTCATCGTCGTCACGGCGCTGGATGAAGCCCAGCGCGAGCCTTTCCGCTTCGCGCTGGACGGCGTGCCCGTCGTGCACAAGACAGCCCTCGTCGCCGGGCTGCCGCCGCTGCTCGCGCAGGCGGCGGCAGCGCTGCAAGCCTGAGCGGGCCGCGATGGCCGCGCGCCTGTTGCTGATCGAGGACGACGCGTCGATCGCCCGCTTCGTCGAACTGGCGCTGGAGGAAATGCCCGGCCATGACGCGACCGCGCCGGCCGTCGAGCTGAGCCTCGTGCGCTGCCTGGCCGACGCGCGCACCGCGCTGGCCGCCGGTGGCTGGCAGCTTGTCATCAGCGACCTGATGCTGCCCGACGGCTCGGCCGAGGCGCTGCTGGCCGAAGGCCATGCGCTGGCCGCCGGCGCGCCGCCCTGGGTCATCTTCAGCGCCGGCCTGGACGAACAGCGCCACGCCGCGCTGGCCCTGCAGGGCGCGGCGCGGACGCTGCGCAAGCCGGTGCCGCTGGCCGAACTGCTCGATACCGTCGCCGGGCTGCTGCGTGGCGCGGCCGCCGCGGCGGTGGCCGAGGTGCCGGGCGACGATCCCGTGCAGCGGCATTTCGGTGGAGACCGCGCGATGTACGAGAGCTTTCGCGACGGCTGCATCGCGCGCTTTGCCGACGACCTCGCGCAGGGCGACGCAGCGGTGGCCGGCGGCGATGCGGCCGCGCTTCGTCGGGTGGCCCATGGCCTGAAGGCCGTGCTTGAGCTGATCGGCCAGCCCGGCCTGGCAGACCAGGCGCGCATGCTGGAAAACGCCGCCGCGGCCTGCGCGCCGGGCCAGCTTCCAGCGGCCGGTTGGGGCGGCTTGGCGCAGGGGCTCGTCGACCTCGGCGCCCGGCGCCGGCGCTAGGCCAGATGCCGCGCGGCAGCCTTGCACTATTTGGCAAATCGCGCGCGACTCCACCCGTTCAGGGGCATGAGGATTGATCGTCCTTATCAATAAATTTGATAATGACCGCAAACCAATTTGTCATTGACCGCCATGAAACTCATCAGCAGCTCGCCGCCTTCAATCCATCTCCAGCCCGCCCGGCCAGGCAGCTGCTAAGGACGCGGCATGGCGGCGCGCGTGGTGCTTTACGTCGAGGACGACCCGGTCAACGCGATGTTGATGCAGGGCATCGTCGAACTGCGGCCGGGTTGCCAGCTGCACGTCGCGCGCGATGGCGCCGAGGCGCGGCGCTTCGTGGCCGAGCAGCGTGTCGACCTGCTGCTGTGCGACCTGCGCCTGCCCGACATCAACGGCGACACGCTGCTCGCGGAGCTGCGCGCCGCGGACCTGCCGGCCGGCGTGCCGGCGCTGCTGGTGACGGCCGAGTCCGAGTTCGTCGCCGCCGACCTGGCACGTCGTGGCGGCTTCGATGGCCACTGGACCAAGCCGCTGGACGTGGCGGCGACGCTGCGCAGCCTGGAGCATTGGCTCTGGGAGCGCTGAGCGGGGCCGGCCTTCGGGGCTGAAAACGGCTTCCGCCTGACACAAATCTTTGCGCATCGGCCACACGGCCTTGCGCCCTCGGCGGGATGCTTCGGTGGACGACGGACACCGGAGACCCGCCGATGAAAAATCGCCGCTTTGTAGTCGGCAGCGCCGCCGCTCTGGCGGGCGTTCTGATGCTGGCGCGCCGCAGTCACGCCGCGGCGCCCGCCACCGCCGCGCTGAGCGCCGAGGAGCGCGCGCTGCATGCCCTCAACCGCCTGGGCTACGGCCCGCGCCCGGCCGACGCCGCCGCCATCGCCGAGCAGGGTGCGGACAAATGGCTGGAGCGCTTCCTGAGCGAGCAGCTGGAGCCGCGCCGCCTGGCCCAGCCCGAGTCGCTGACCACCCGCATCGCCAGCCTCGACGTGCTCACGCTCGGCCAGGCCGAACTGCTGGGTCGCTACCGCGAGGCGGTCAAGTCGGCCCGCGAGGCCAGGCGCGAGAAGGCCAAGGGCGAGACGCCCAATGCCGACGCGTTGAACGCCGTGCGCGAGAAGATCCGCCCCCTCGTCGCCCAGGCCGCCACGGCGCGGCTGGCGCGCGCGACGCAGAGCCCGGCCCAGATCGAGGAGGCGCTGACCGAGTTCTGGTTCAACCACTTCAACGTCTTCGCCGGCAAGGGTCCGGTCGGCGTGCTCGTGGCCGACTACGAGCAGCGCGCCATCCGGCCCTTCGTGCTCGGGCGATTCCGCGACATGCTGGGCGCCACCGCCAAGCACCCGGCGATGCTGGTCTACCTGGACAACGCCCAGAGCGTCGTCGCCGGCTACCAGCCGCCGCAGCGGGCGCGCCGTTTCCTGGCCGAGCGGCCCGAGCTCAAGGCGCGCGTGCCCACCGGCCTCAACGAGAACTACGCCCGCGAGCTGATGGAGCTGCACACGCTGGGCGTGGACGCCGGCTACAGCCAGCGCGACGTGACCGAGCTGGCGCGCATCCTGACCGGCTGGGGGCTGGACCAGCGCAAGGCCTTGCTCGGCGGCAGTGGCGACGTCTTCGAGTTCGACGCGCGCAAGCACGATGGCGGCAGCAAGACCTGGCTCGGCCAGACCGTGCGCGGCGCCGGTGAATCCGAAGGCGAGCGCGCGCTCGACGTGCTGGCCGCCCACCCCGCCACGGCCCGCCATCTCGCCTTCAAGTTCGCGCAGGCCTTTGTCGCGGACGCTCCACCGGCCAGCCTCGTCACCAAGCTGGCCGACAACTTCAAGGCCACGGGCGGCGACCTGCGCGAGTTCACGCGCACGCTGGTCCGCGCCGACGAGTTCTGGAGCCGCGAGGCCTACCAGGCCAAGTTCAAGACACCCTACCAATACCTGCTGTCCAGCCTGCGCGCGCTGGACCTGCCGTTGAACAACCCGCAGCCGCTCATCGCCGCGCTGGCCCAGGCCGGCCAGCCGCTCTACGGCGCGGCCACGCCCGACGGCTACAAGAACACGGCCGCCGCCTGGCGCAACCCCGAGGCGCTGACCCAGCGCGTGCAACTGGCCACGACGCTGGGTCAGCGCAGCGGCGTCAGCGCCGAGCGGCTCAGCACGACGCTGGGCGCCTCGCTCAGCGAACCGACGCGGCGCACGCTGGCCGCCGAGCCCGCGGGCCAGCAGGTCGCGCTGCTGCTGGCCAGCCCCGACTTCATGAAGAGGTGACCCGATGCTCCGCCGCCAACTGCTCAACTTCGGCGCCTTCACGCTTGGCGGCCTCCCTCTGGCGCTGGCGCATGCCCAGGGCGGTGCCCAGAAGAAGCTCGTCGTCGTCATGCTGCGCGGCGCCGTCGACGGCCTGTCGGTCGTTGCGCCCTACGGCGAACGTGAATACGCCGCCAACCGCCCGCAGATCGCGCTGCCCGCGCCCGGCGCCGACGACGGCCTGCTCCAGCTCAACGCGCTGTTCGGCCTGCATCCCTCACTCGCGCCGCTGAAGCGCCACTGGGACGGCGGCCAGCTCGCCTTCGTGCACGCCAGCGGCTCGCCCGACCCGACGCGCTCCCACTTCGACGCGCAGGACTATTTCGAGTCCGGCACGCCGGGCCGCAAGTCCACGCCCGACGGCTGGATGAACCGCCTGCTGACGGCCCTGCCCGGCGAGCCCAGCCCGACGCGCGCCATCAGCCAGGGCAGCACGCCGCCGCGCATCTTTGCCGGCACCGCCAGCGTCGCCAGCCTCGGCCTCGGCCCGAACGCGATGCAGCGCCGCGCCATCGACGACCCGCAGATCCAGGCCGGCCTGGCCAAGCTCTACGCCAACGACGCCCAGTTCAGCAGCACGCTGCGCGACACCACCGAGGGGCGCGGCGAGATGAGCCGCAGCATGGCCTCGGGCATGGGCGGCGAAGGCCGCTCGATGGACCCGAGCGCCGACGCCGGCGCGCCGTCCGCGCGCAGCTTCGCGGCCGACGCACGGCGGCTGGGCACGCTGATCCGCAAGGATCCGCACACCCAGCTCGCCTTCACGGCGGTGGGCGGCTGGGACACCCACGTCAACCAGGGCGCTGCCCGCGGCCAGCTGGCCAACCGCCTGAGCGGCCTCGGCGAAGGCCTGGACGCGCTCAGCGTGGGCCTGGGCGATGCGTACAAGGACACCGTCATCGTCGTGTGCAGCGAGTTCGGCCGCACGCTGCGCCAGAACGGCAACGGCGGCACCGACCATGGCCGGGGCAATGTCATCTGGCTGCTGGGCGGCCCGGTGGCCGGCGGCCAGATGCTGGGCGAATGGCCGGGCCTGGACCGGAGCGCGCTGGCCGATGGCCGCGACCTCGCCGTGCGCACGGACTTCCGTCAGGTGCTGAGCCCCCTGCTGCAGCGCCATCTCGGCCTGTCGGAAACCGCACTGGCGACAGTGTTTCCCCAGGCCCCGCAAACTTGGCGTTATGCGGACAAGCTGCTGCGGGCCTGAGGCCGGCAGCGACGACAACCGAATGGGAGAACGACATGATGCGAAACGCGTTCCCGTTGTTCGGCCTGTGCCTGTGGGGCGCGGTGCTGGCCTACTTCTTCCTCGTCGCGACCGGCGCCTGAGGTGCCCGTCGTCGACGTCTGCTGGGTGGGCGGGCTGCCGCCCGATGGCGACGCGTTCGCGTCGCGCCTGGCGGATGTGCTTGGCGACGCGCTGCAGCTCGCACCGGGCCGTGTCTGGGTGAGGTTGCAGCCGCTGCCGGCGGAACAGTACGCCGAGAACGGCGGCCCGTTGCAGGGTGCCTTGCCGATCTTCGTCACCCTGCTGCACGCCCGCCCGCCATCGGGTCCCGCGCTGGCGGCCGAGGTGGCTGCACTGACCGCGGCCATGGCCCGGGTCAGCGGCCGGCCTGCTGACCGCGTGCACCTGGAATACGCGCCAGCCGGCGCGGGCCGCCTCGCCTTCGGCGGCCGGCTGGTCGGCTAAACGCAGCGCACGCCGCACCGCCCGGACTGTCCGGCCACTGTCCGCGGACAGCGCCCGCGATGCCAAGTGCTTGATTCACAAGCCCTCGTCCCCTGGCACGTGGCTTGCGAAAAGCCAGGGCATGAACACTGGCTTTCGCGACACCTCCGAGCAGGACAAGCTGCTCGCCCCGAAGTCCCGGCGCTGGCCGCTGCTGGCGGTTGGCGGTGTGGCTGTCGTCGCCCTGCTCGCGCTGTTCGGCGGCGGTCGTATCAAGCAGGCGCTGTCCGCTGAAACGGCCGTCAGCGCCGCGCGACTGTCGCTGGCCACCGTTGACATCGCACCGCTGACACGTGACGTGGCCGGCGAGGGCCGCATCGTGGCGGCCCAGAGCCCGACGCTGTTCGCGCCCGGCGGCGGCACTGTGACGCTGACCGTGCAGGCCGGTGACCCGGTCAAGCGCGGCCAGGTGCTGGCCCGCGTCGATTCGCCCGAGCTGACCAACCGCCTCGCGCAGGAGCGCAGCAATGTCGACGCGCTGAAGGCCGACCTGGCGCGCGCCGAGGTCGAGGCGCGCCAGCAGACGGCGGCGCTGCAGAGCGCCTACGAGAACGCCCGCATCGACCAGCAGACCGCCGCCAACGACCTGACCCGCCAGACCCAGGCGTTTGAAGCCGGCGCCACGGCCCGCATGCAGGTCGAGCGTGCGCAGGACGCGCTGGCCAAGGCCAAGCTCGCGCTGGACCAGGCCCGCGATCTGCGCGGCATGAAGAACGACAGCCTGGCGCTGGACGTGCAGGCGAAGAAGAGCGCGCTGGCGCGCCAGCAGCTGATGGTGGCTGACCTGGAGCGCCAGGTGTCCGAGCTGGCCGTGCGCTCGCCGGTGGACGGCCAGGTGGGCCAGCTCTTCATCGCCGACCGCACCAACGTCGCACGCGACGCCAAGCTGCTGTCGGTCATCGACCTGTCGGCGCTGGAGGTGCAGATGCAGGTCGCCGAGAGCTTTGCGCGCGAGCTGCAACCCGGCATGCCCGGCGAGATCGGCGGCAATGGCCAGCGCTGGGACGGCCGGGTCAGCTCGGTGTCGCCCGAGGTCGTCAACGGCGAGGTCGCGGCGCGGCTGCGCTTTGCCGGCAAGCAGCCCGAGCAGCTGCGCCAGAACCAGCGCCTGTCGGTGCGCGTGCTGCTGGACCGGCGCGACAAGGTGCTTGGCGTCGCGCGCGGCAGCTTCGTCGACGAGGGCGGCGGCAGCTATGCCTATGTCGTGCGCGGCGGCTTTGCCGAGAAGGTCGCGATCAAGCTCGGCGCCCGCTCGCTGGACCGCGTCGAGATCCTCTCGGGCCTGACGGCGGGCGACCGTGTCGTCATCTCCGGTTCCGACAACTTCAAGGGTGCTGAGCGCGTGCTCATCGCCGACTGATTCATCAAAGGAAAAACGACATGCTGCAGATGGAAAAGCTCCAGAAGGTCTACCGCACCGAGATGGTCGAGACCTATGCGCTGCGCGACTTCAACCTGACCGTCAACGAGGGCGAGTTCGTCGCCGTGACCGGCCCCTCGGGCTCGGGCAAGACGACCTTCCTAACCATCGCCGGCCTGCTCGAAGCCTTCAGCGGTGGCAGCTACAAGCTTGACGGTATCGATGTGAGCCGCATGGGCGACGCCGAGCGCTCGGCCGTGCGCAACCAGAAGATCGGCTTCATCTTCCAGGCCTTCAACCTGATCCCCGACCTGAACGTGCTCGACAACATCGAGGTGCCCTTGCGCTACCGCGGCTACGGCTCGGCCGAGCGCAAGAAGCGCGCCGCCGATGCGCTGGGCCGAGTGGGCCTGTCGGCGCGTGGCCGCCACTACCCGGCCGAGCTGTCGGGCGGCCAGCAGCAGCGCGTGGCCATCGCCCGGGCTCTCGCCGGCGAGCCACGCCTGCTGCTCGCCGACGAGCCCACCGGCAACCTCGACAGCGCGATGGCGCGCAGCGTCATGGAGCTGCTGGAAGAGCTGCACCGCGACGGCGCCACCATCGTCATGGTCACGCACGACCCGCAGCTGGCCGCGCGTGCGCAGCGCAATGTGCATGTCATCGACGGTCAGGTCGTCGACCTGGCTGCGGAGCTGACCGCTTGAAGACTTTGCGATCCCTGCTGCTCGCCGCGCTGGCTGTTGCCGGCTCGGCTGCCCACGCCGACGACCTGCTGCAGGTCTGGGCCCAGGCGCGCGCGGCCGACCCGCTGCTGCGCCAGGCTGCGGCCGCCAGCGGTGCGCAGGAGGCTTCTGCCCGAGAGGCCCGCGCGGCGCTGTTGCCGCAGTGGAGCCTGCAGGGCACGGAGCAGCGCGAGAACGGCGGCGCGCGCCTGCACACTGCGACCAGCAGCATCAGCCAGGCCCTCGTCGACCTGGCCGCGCTGCGCGAATGGGATGCCAGCCGCAGCCAGGCCTCGGCCCAGTCGGCCCGCCTGGCCGCCGCTGAGCAGGCCGCACGGGCCCGCGTGGCCGATGCCTACTTCGGCCTGCTGTCGGCCGAGGCCCAGCTCGCCACCGCGCGCGCCAACGAGGAGGCCTTCGACCGCCAGGTCAGCGAGGCCGAGGTGCGCTTCAAGTCCGGCCTGTCGGCCCAGGTCGAGGCCGACCAGTCGCGCGCCTACCGCGAGCTGGCGCGCGGCGGCACGCTGGCCGCGGAGCTCGCGCTGGCTGATGCCCGCGAGGCGCTGGCCCAGCTGACCGGCACCACGCCGCAACCCTTGCAGCCGCTGCGCCGGCAATTGGCCGCCCAGGCCCTGCCCGACGACGTCGAAGCCTGGGCCCAGCGCGCGCTGCTGGCCAACCCCGAACTTCGCGCGCTGCAACTCGACGTGCAGGCCAGCGAGCAGCGCATCTCCGCCGCCCGCGCCGGCCACCTGCCCACGCTCAGCGTCGGCGTCGACACCACGCGCCAGCGTGGCGACGGCGTGCCGCTGATCGATGCCAACCGCACGCCGACCCAGGTCGCGCTGCGCCTGACCGTGCCGCTGTTTGCCGGTGGCGCCACCGCCGCCGCGGCCGACCGCGCGGGCTTCCAGCGCGACGCCGCGCGCGAGCAGCTCGAAGCCGGCCGCCGAGCCGTGCTGCGCGACGTGCGCGCGCAATACCTCGCCGTCAGCCAGGGCGCGGCCCAGCTGCGCTCCACGCAGGCCGCCGTCGAGGCCGCCGAGCGCGCGCTCAGCGCCACCCGCACCGGCCTGACGCTGGGCACGCGCAGCACCACCGACCTGCTGCTCGCCATCCAGACCCTGGCCGCCGCGCAGAACGCGCAGACCCAGGCCCGCCACCGCCACGTGCTCGCGCTGCTGGCCCTGCACCAGGCGGCCGGCAGCCTCGGCGACGCCGAACTCGCCACCGTCAACGCTTTGTTGGAGACAACGCCATGAAGCCCCCACGTTCGCTTCGCTCTCTGCCCCCCGAGGGGGCGCCTCAATGCCTTCGGGCGGCCGGGCGGCATTGATATGTTCCTCCATTACCTCGAACTCGCCGCCCGCAGCGCCCGCGCCTCCAAGGGGCTGAGCGCGCTGATGGTGCTGGCGCTGGCCCTCGGCATCGGCGCCTGCATGACGACGCTGACCGTCTACCACGTGCTCTCCGGCGACCCCATCCCGACCAAGAGCGCGCGCCTCTTCAACGTCCAGCTCGATGCCGCCGACAAGGTCGGCTACAAGGCCGGCGAGGAGCCCAACTTCGACCTGACCCGCTTCGACGCGACGGCCCTGCTGCGCGATAAAAAGGCCAAGCGCCAGGCCATGATGAGCGGCAGCAACGTCGCCGTCGGCGTGACCGACGGCCACATCAAGCCCATCTTCTCCAGCACGCGCTACACGACCAGCGACTTCTTCGCGATGTTCGATGCGCCCTGGCTCTACGGCGGTGGCTGGAGCGCGGCGGACGACGAGGGCGAGGCCCGTGTCGCCGTCATCTCGTCGGCGCTGAACGACAAGCTTTTCGGCGGCGCCAACAGCGTGGGCCGCGAGGTCATCGTGCGTGGCCAGCCGCTGCGCATCGTGGGCGTGCTGAAAACCTGGAAGTTCCAGCCGCACTTCTACGACATGACGGTGGGCGGCTACCAGGAGTCCGAGGACTTCTTCCTGCCGTTCTCGACGGCCCTGCTGCTGAAGGCGGGCCACTGGGGCAACATGGACTGCTGGGGCCGCGGCCCCAACGGCGGCACGCCCTTCGACCTGAACGCGGCCTGCTCGTGGATCCAGTACTGGGTCGAGCTGGACAAGCCCGAGGACGCGGCGGCCTACCGCGACTACCTCGTGCACTACTCCGACGCCCAGCGCGCCGCCGGCCGCTTCGAGCGCCCGACCAATGTGCGCCTGCGCAATGTGATGGAGTGGCTGGACTCGCAGAAGGTGCTGCCCTCCGACGTGCGCCTGCAGACCTGGCTGGCCTTCGGCTTCCTGCTCGTGTGCATCGTCAACATGGTGGGCCTGCTGCTGGCCAAGACGTTGCGCCGTTCCGGCGAGATCGGCGTGCGCCGCGCCCTCGGTGCGACTCGCGGCGCCATCTTTCTGCAGTTCATCGTCGAGGCCGGCCTGCTCGGCGTCGCCGGTGCGCTGCTCGGCCTGGTCTTCGCCAACGCCGGCCTCTGGCTGGTGCGCCACAGCCCGAGCGAGTACGCCCGCCTGGCCGATCTCGACGCCACCATGCTCGCGCTGACGCTGGGCCTGGCCCTCGTCGCCAGCGTCTGCGCCGGCCTGCTGCCGGCCTGGCGCGCCGCGCTGGTCACCCCCGCCGTTCAACTGAAGGTGCAGTGATGTCCTCTCTGACGATTCCCTCCGCCGCCTCCCGCCGCCGTGGCCTGGGCGCCTTCGGTGCCGCGCTGCATGTGCTGATGCTGGACCTGAGGCCCATCCTGACGACGCTGCGCCGGCACAAGATCGCCGCCGGGCTCATCGTGCTGGAAGTGGCGCTGACCTGCACCATCGTCACCAACGCGCTGCACCTCATCCAGACCCGCGTCGACTTCCTCGGCGCCAGCAGCGGCCTGGCCGAGTCCGAGCTCATCGTGCTGGAGGTGCGCAGCAGCAAGCCCACGCCGCCCGAGCGCACCGCCGGCGTCGTGCAGGAGGACATGGCACGGCTGCGCGCGCTGCCGGGCGTCAAGGCCGCGACTTCGGTCAACCAGATCGTCTACGGCAACAACAGCAGCAACAGCGGCGTCACGCTGGAGCCCGACAACCGCGGCGACCGCCTCGTCGCCTCGCAATACGCCAGCGACGAACAACTGCTGCCCACGTTCGGCCTCAAGCTCATCGAGGGCCGCAACTTCACGGCCGACGAGGTGCTGGACAGCTTCAAGGTCTTCAGCGATCCCGAGGCCCATGTCGGCCAGGTCATCATCAACAAGGCCATGGCCGACAAGCTCTTCCCCGGCCGCTCGGCGCTGGGCCGCGCCATCTACGTGTTCGGCTCGTCGCCGTCCACCGTCATCGGCGTGGTCGACACGCTGACCCATCCCTACCTGCACCGCGCCCGCGGTGAGGGCGGCTATGCCATGCTCTTCCCGCTGCGCGGCAGCGGCAGCTACGTCGTGCGTGCCGACCCCGCGCGGCTGGACGCCCAGCTCAAGGCCGCCACGGCGACCATCGAGGCCGTCGACGCGACCCGCGTCGTCACGCGTGCCCGCACGCTGGACGAGATGCGCGCCGCCTTCTACGCCCAGGATCGCGCGATGGCCTGGCTGATGGCCGGCGTCTGCGTCGCGCTGCTGCTCGTCACGGGCCTGGGCATCGTCGGCCTGGCCAGCTTCTGGGTACAGCAGCGCACGCGCATGATCGGCACGCGCCGCGCGCTGGGCGCCACCGAGGGCCAGATCCTGCGCTACTTCCAGCTCGAGAACCTGCTGCTGACGACCACCGGCATCCTCATCGGCCTGGCCGGCGCGCTGGGCCTGAGCCAGCTGCTGATGCAGAGCTACGAGCTGGCGCGCCTGCCCTGGGTCTATCTGCCGGCCGGCGCGGTGTCGCTGTGGCTGCTGGGCCAGATCGCCGTCTGGGCGCCGGCCCGCCGCGCGGCGCGCCTGGCGCCGGTGGCGGCGCTGCGGAGCTAGATTCGCATTCGGGCCGAGCGCCGGGCCGCTCCCAAGCCGGCCCGCGCTGGCGATGCTTGCGGCTCAATGCCGCGGGCATCACCGTCCCCTCGGGGGACCGGCCAAGGTACTCCTTGGACGAGGGGCTTCACTTCAGCCTTGTTGGAGCGTGCGCAGTTCGGCCGACCAGTCGGCCCAGTGCTTGCGCACCTGCTCGAGCTGCGCGGCCGTCATGCCGTTGAGCAGCTTCAACAGGCTGGCCATGATCTGCTCGCGATAGGGTTGCTCGGCCGGCTGCGCCTGCAGATTGCCCATCAGCAGCGCGGTGCCGCCGGCCAGGTCCTGGCGGGACCAGGCGCGCAGCGCCTCCAGCGTGCGCGCCTCACGGTTGGCACGGGCCTGGGCCATGGCCGGCAGGTCGAAGTGCCAGCCCTGCGCATCGGCGCGCGCCTGCTTGCGCGTCGAACGGTCCAGGTCGCCCAGCCAGCGTTCCAGGTTGGTCGTGTAGCGCTTGGCGCGCTCATCCGGGCCGCCGCTGCCCGAGTGCTTCTCGCGCCATTCCAGCGACTTCTCGTCCATCTTCTTCTTCAGGTGCTGCCATTGCTCGGGCTTGAGGCCGGCCAGCAGCGGCGCGAGCAGCGGCGCGGCATGCTGCAGGCAGCGCTCGGCGCTGGCCTGGGCGCCGCGTTCCAGCGCCAGCAGCTCGTCGCGCGTGACGCCGTCGTCCAGCGCCGCATGGGCCTGGCGCAGCAGCGCCAGCCACTGCGGCAGCTCCTCGCGGCGGTGCCAGGCCTGCCAGGCCTGCAGCTGTTCCTTGAGCTTGCCGCGCTGCGCACTGTCCAGGTCCAGATAGCTGTTGGCCCAGAAGCCGGCGAGCAGCGGGAACTGCTGGTAGGCCAGCGTCAGGCTGGAGCAGCCTATCAGCCCGAGCAGGGCGCTCAGCGCGAGGAGGGTGGCAAGTCGCTTCAGCAATGGCATGGGGTCATCGTGACAGGTCGGCCGCCAGACACCCGTCAGCCAGGCCTTTGGCGACGCGGGTCACTTCAAGCGCCGGTAGGGCAGGGCGCCGCCGCGGCCGACCCGCACGATGGCCAGGGCTTGCTGCACATTCGGCAAACCGCGTGCCAGGGTCTCCAGCTCGCTGGCCTGTTCCGCGCGCTCGACGCAGCCTTCCAGGTAGACGACGCGGCCCTGTACCGTGAACCACAGACTGCTCGGGTGCAGTGCCGCCGCGCCGAGCAGCTTGCCGCGCAGCGCCGCGGCAATGCCGGCGTCGTAGCGGAAGGCATTGGGCTCGCTGCATTCGCCCTTGAGCCAGCAGGTCGTGCCGCGCTCGGCGCGGTGGTGGGCCTGCACGCGCGCCTCGGCGGCGGTGATGCGCGGTCCGCGCGGCTCGGGGCAGTCGGCGATGTCGGCGGACACGGCCTCGAAGGGGTCGTTGAAGCGGTTCAGCGGCAGGTCGTCGTCGGCCCCCGGGCTGCCGGCCAGCAACAGGGCGATCAGTGCAAGGCGCATGGCACGCATTCTGGTGCGGCCGGTTATCGTGTGATCCCCCAGAAACCCTTTCCGTCGACTCCCCCCGTGTCCCACAAGGAACTGCCCCACACCTTCAAGCTGCTGACCATCTGGCTGCTGGTCATGGTCGGCGTCTTCCTCGCCTTCAAGGCCTGGGAGCACCAGCGCGACGCCGGCCGCTTCCAGCTGGCCGGCCAGACCGTCGTGCTGACGCGCGCCGACGACGGCCACTTCCACTGGCCCGGCCGTGTCGGCGATGTCGAGGTGGACTTCCTCGTCGACACCGGCGCCACCTCCACCGCGCTGCCGCAGAGCCTGGCCGAGCGCGCCGGGCTCAAGCCGATGGGCGCCGTGCTCACGCACACGGCCGGCGGCTCCGCGCGCGGCTTCGTCGCCCATGCCGACGTGACGCTGGACGGCGGCGTGCGCGCCGACCAGCTGACCGTCACGGTGCTGCCCGACCTGCAGGCGCCGCTGCTGGGCATGGACGTGCTGGGCCGCCTGCATTTCAGCCAGAAGCCCGGCGAACTCCGCATCGAACCTCAGCCCGGAAACGGTGGTTGACCGCTTCCCAGCGCATGCACGTTCTCGCTTTATTGGCACATTGGACCGACGGCAATCATCGCCATTCAGGTGACAACGCTTCGCGCCCGCCTGGCCTGCGCTGGCGCACGCTGACGGCGTTGCTCCTTCTCGCGGGCACGAGCCCGCAGCGTCGTCGCGCCTTGCCAGCGCACCCCAGCGCAGCCCCTGCGGCCGCGCCCAACCACCGTTTCCAGGCTTCATGATCCGCGCCCTCCTGCTCATACTTCTCGCGCTGCTCGTCGGCAGCGCCCATGCCGGCTGCCCGCCCGCGCCGGCCACGCCGACGACCGAACAGGCCGCGCGCTGGGCCGCCCAGGCCGGCGACCGCGGCCTGCTGTGGCGCATCAGCCGCGATGGCCACAGCAGCTATCTATTCGGCAGTCTGCACATCGGCAAGGTCGACTGGGCCTACCCGGGCCCGGTGCTGCGCCAGGCCTGGAACGAGACCGAGGTGCTGGCCGTGGAGCTGGACCCGGCCGACGTCGGCGCCGTGCTGGCCGCCCTGCCGAAGGCCGAGCCACTGGCGCCGGCGCTGGCCCGGCGTGTCGAAGCCCAGTCGCGCGCGGCCTGCCTGCCGCCGGGGGCGCTGAGCGCGCTGCCGGCCATGCTGCAGCTCAGCACGCTGACGCTGCTGGAAGCCCGCCGCGATGGTTTCGACGCCGGCTTCGGCCAGGACCTGATGCTGCTGGCCCGCGCCAAAGCCGAGGGCCGGCCGGTGCAGTCGCTGGAGAGCGTGGAGGACCAGCTTGCGGCGCTGGAGCCCGACGCGGCCGAGCTGCCGGCCATCGTCGACGGCACGCTGCGCCAGCTGCAGCGCGGCCAGATGAAGGTACCGCTGCGCAAGCTGGCCGATGCCTGGTCGCGCGGTGACCTGAAGGCACTGGCCGACTACGCGCGCTGGTGCGGCTGCGCCGACACGCCGGCCGAGCGTGCCTGGCTCAAACGCGTCAACGACGAGCGCAACGGGCCGCTGGCCGAGCGCATCGACGCGCTGCACGGCGCCGGCCAGCGCCTGCTGGTGGCCGTGGGCGCGCTGCACATGAGCGGGCCTGCGGCTTTGCCCAAGCTGCTGGCGGCGCGGGGTTTCGAGGTGCACGCGCTGCTGCCCAGCAAGTAGGATGGCCCACGCCCATCCACCCATGGCAGCGGCGAGGAGACACAGATGACCGACAACAGCTTCACCAAGTTCGTGCCCGGCTTCGAGTTCCTGCAGGGCCTCGTCAAGAACGCCGGCTCGGCGCTGCCCGGCATCGGCCAGTGGGTTGCGCCCACCTTGAACCCCGAGGAGCTCTCCAAGCGCATCGAGGAGCTGCGCACCGTGCAGTTCTGGCTGGAGCAGAACGCGCGCATGCTGGCCGCCACCATCCAGGCGCTGGAGGTGCAGCGCATGACGCTGTCGACGCTGAAGTCCATGAACGTGCCGCTGGCCGACCTGCGCGACAGCCTCAAGCTGCCCACGTCGGGTGACGGTGCCTCCTGGCCCGGCATCCCGCCCGAGATCCTGGCCGCCGCCGCGCCCGTGGCCAGCTCGGCGGTCAAGACCGCCACCACCTCGGCCAAGACGGCCGCCAAGGTGGCCGCCAAGACCGTGAAGACCGCTGGCGATGCCGCCAAGGCCGTGGCCGACAACCCGGCCAGCGTCGTCGATCCGACGCAGTGGTGGACGGCGCTGAGCCAGCAGTTCACGCAGCTGGCCACGTCGGCGATGAAGGACACCGCCACCGACGCGGCCAAGAACCTCGCCGGCAGCCTGGTCAAGCAGAGCTTCGATGCCGCCAGCGACACGCTGCGCCGCGCGGCCAGCGTGCCCGGGGCGATGGTGGGTGGCGTCGCCAAGGGCCTGGCCTCGGGCGCCGCGCCCAGGCCCGCCGCGAAGGCCACCGCCGCAAAGACGGCCAAGCCACGCAGCGGCGCGCGCCGCAAGCCTTGAGGCGGGGACCGGGCGGAGCGGCGGGAGGGCGATGAGGCGCCGGCCGCTGCTGGTCATGCTCGCGGCTGCCTGCGCCACCAAGGCGCCCGCGCGGCCTGCGCCGCTGGTCTACCCTCAGCACGACCCCGGCCGCGTGCCGCAGTGGCACTACATGCAGGCCGTCATCAAGCTGGCGATCACGCGCAGCGGTGCCGACTACGAGCTGATGGAGTCGCCCGTGCCGATGACGCAGGCACGCGTCGTGCGTGAGCTGGCCGACCGCAGCGGGCGGATCGACCTGGCCTGGACCATGACGAGCATCGAGCGCGAGGCCCGGCTGCTGCCGGTGCGGGTGCCGATGGACCGCGGGCTCATCGGCTGCCGCATCGCCTTCGTCCGCCCCGAGGACGTGGATCGCTGGCGTGACCTGCGCGACCTCAACGAACTCTCGCGCTACGTCGCCGGCCAGGGGCAGGACTGGCCCGACACCGGCATCCTGCGCGCCAACGGCCTGCCGGTGCAGGGCATCAGCCGCTACGAGGCGCTGTTCGACATGCTGCGCCTGCGCCGCATCGACTACTTCCCGCGCGCCGTCTTCGAGATCGACGACGAGGCGGCCACGCAGGCGGCCCACGGCCTGGTCATCGAGCCGCATGTGCTGCTGCGCTACCCCGCGGCCTCCTACCTCTTCGTGCGCCCGGATCGCCCGCGCCTGGCGGCCGAGTTGCAACGCGGCATGGAGGCCGCGGCAAACGACGGCAGCCTTGCGCACCTCTTCCAGCAGTATTTCGGCGACCTGCTGCGCCGCCACCATCTGGCCCGTCGCCGCCAGCTGCTGCTGAAGAATCCGCTGCTGCCGCTCGAGACGCCGCTGCACAAGCCGGCCTACTGGCTCGTCATCGAAAGCTGAGATGAACTGCCCCTCGCCCAACCTCGCGTCGCTGAACGCGAGCGAGTCTGGTCGGTCCCCCGGGGGGACGGCGATGCTTGCCGGATTGACCGGCAAGCACATCGCCAGCGCGGGCCGGCTAGGGAGCGGCCCGGCGCTCGGCCCGCAACTTCAATGCATTGCGGGTGTCGCGAATTCGGAATGGGCAACTAAAGTGGGCCCGACATGAACGCCCCGCTGGATCTCGCCGCCCGCCGCGCCTCCCTCGTCGCCGCGCTGGCGCCGCTGCTGCCGGCGCATGCGCTGCTGCATCACGCCGAGCAGACGACGCCCTACGAGTGCGACGGCCTGACCGCCTACCGCCAGCGCCCGCTGGCCGTGGCCCTGCCCGAGAACGAGGCCCAGGTCGCCGCCGTGCTGAAGGCCTGCCATCGCCTGGGTGTGCCCGTCGTTGCGCGTGGCGCCGGCACGGGCCTGTCGGGCGGCGCGCTGCCGCACGAGGCCGGCCTGACGCTGGCCCTGGCCAAGTTCAACAAGATCCTCTCCATCGACCCGCTCGCCCGCACGGCCCGCGTGCAATGCGGCGTGCGCAACCTCGCCATCAGCGAGGCGGCAGCTCCGCTGGGCCTGTATTACGCGCCCGACCCGAGCAGCCAGATCGCCTGCAGCATCGGCGGCAACATCGCCGAGAACAGCGGCGGCGTGCACTGCCTGAAGTACGGCCTGACGCTGCACAACGTGCTGCGCGTGCGCGGCTTCACGGTCGAAGGCGAGGCCATCGAGTTCGGCAGCGAGGCGCTGGATGCGCCGGGGCTGGACCTGCTGGCGCTGGTGGTCGGCAGCGAAGGCATGCTGGCCGTCGTCACCGAGGTCACCGTCAAGCTGGTGCCCAAGCCGCAGCTGGCGCGCTGCATCATGGCCAGCTTCGACGACGTGCGAAAGGCCGGCGACGCGGTCGCGGCCATCATCGCGGCCGGCATCATCCCGGCGGGCCTGGAGATGATGGACAAGCCGATGACGGCGGCCGTGGAAGACTTCGTGCACGCCGGCTACGACCTGGGCGCCGAGGCCATCCTGCTGTGCGAGAGCGACGGCACGCCCGAGGAGGTGGCCGAGGAGGTCGCCAAGATGGAGGCCGTGCTGCAGGCCAACGGTGCGACGCGCTGCCAGGTCAGCGCCGACGAAGCCCAGCGGCTGAAATTCTGGAGCGGCCGCAAGAACGCCTTCCCGGCGTCCGGCCGCATCAGCCCCGACTACATGTGCATGGACTCCACCATCCCGCGCAAGCACCTGGCCACCATCCTGCTCGACATCCAGCAGATGGAAAAGAAGTACGGCCTGCGCTGCGCCAACGTCTTTCACGCCGGCGACGGCAACCTGCATCCGCTGATCCTGTTCGACGCCAACGACCCCGATCAGCTGCACCGCTGCGAGCAGTTCGGCGCCGAGATCCTGGAGCGCAGCGTGGCGCTGGGCGGCACGGTGACGGGCGAGCATGGCGTCGGCGTCGAGAAGCTCAACTCGATGTGCGTGCAGTTCAGCGCCGAGGAGCTGGCGCAGATGCTGGCGCTGAAATCCGCCTTCGACCCGCAGGGCACGCTGAACCCTGGCAAGCAGATCCCGAGCTTGAGCCGCTGCGCCGAGTACGGCCGCATGCATGTGAAGCGCGGCCTGCTGGCCTTCCCGGAACTGGAGCGGTTTTGAGTTTCGCGGACCTTCAGCAACGCCTGCGCGATGCGCGCACGCCGATCCGCATCACGGGCCACGGCAGCAAGGATTTCTACGGCGAGGCGCCGAGCGGCGAGGCGCTGTCGACGCTGGAGATGACCGGCATCACGGCCCACGAGCCGAGCGAACTCTTCATCAGCGCGCTGGCCGGCACGCCGCTGGCCGAGGTCGAGGCCAGACTGGCCGCGCACCAGCAGCGCCTGGCCTTCGAGCCACCGCGCTTCGGCGGCCGTGGCACCGTGGGCGGCATGGTCGCGGCGGGCCTGTCCGGCCCGAGCCGCGCGGCGCTGGGCTCGGTGCGTGATCACCTGCTCGGCGCCGTGATGATCAACGGCCGTGGCGAGCTGCTGAGCTTCGGCGGCACGGTCATGAAGAACGTTGCCGGCTTCGACGTCAGCCGGGTGCTGGCCGGCTCGCTGGGGGTGCTGGGCCTGATCACCGAGGTCACGCTGAAGGTGCTGCCGCTGCCGGCCGCGACGGCGACGCTGCGCTTCGACATGAGCCAGCCCGAGGCCTTGAAGGCGCTCAACGCCTGGGGCGGTCAACCCCTGCCCATCGAGGCCAGTGCCTGGTGGGACGGCGCGCTGGTGCTGCGCCTGGCAGGGGCGAACGCGGCCGTCGAGGCGGCCTTTGCCAGGCTGGGTGGCGACGTCATCCCCGCGGACCTGGCCGCATCCTTCTGGACCGGGCTGCGCGACCAGAGCGACGAGTTCTTCGTCGGCGCCGAGCGGGCGGTGGCCGGCGGCGCGCAGCTGTGGCGCCTGAGCCTGCCGAGCACGGCGCCCGAGCTGAAGCTGCACGGCGAGCAGTTGATCGAATGGGGCGGCGCGCAGCGCTGGGTCGTCACGCCGATGGAGGCGACCGCCTTGCGCGAGGCGGTCGCGGCGGCCGGTGGCCACGCCACGCTGTTCCGCGCTCAGAACAAGAGCGCCGGCGTGTTCACGCCGCTGAGCCGGCCGCTGGCGGCCATCCACCAGCGCCTGAAGGCCTCGTTCGACCCGCATGGCGTGTTCAACCCCGGTCGGCTTTATCCCAACCTCTGAATGCAAACGACGCTTGCCCCCGAATTCGCTGGCACGCCCGACGGCACCGAGGCCGAGGCCATCCTGCGGCGCTGCGTGCACTGTGGCTTCTGCACGGCGACCTGCCCGACCTACCAGCTCCTCGGAGACGAACTGGACGGCCCGCGTGGCCGCATCTACCTGATCAAACAGGTCATGGAAGGCGCCGAGCCGACGCGCGAAACGCAGCTGCACCTGGACCGCTGCCTGACCTGCCGCAACTGCGAGACGACTTGCCCGTCGGGCGTCGAGTACGGCCGCCTCGTCGACATCGGCCGGCGTGTCGTCGATGCCAAGGTCGAGCGGCCGGCCAGCGAGCGGCGCGTGCGCTGGCTGCTGAAGGAGGGGTTGACCTCGCCCCTCTTCAAGCCGGCGATGAAGCTGGGCCAGGCCTTCCGGCCGCTGGTGCCGGCGTCGCTGAAGGACAAGGTGCCGGCGAAAGCCCCGGCCACCGCCCACGACTGGCCGACGCGCCAGCTCAATCGCAAGATGCTGTTGCTGCTGGGCTGCGTGCAGCCGGCCATGGCGCCCAACATCAACAGCGCGACCGCACGCGTGCTGGACGCCGCGGGCATCCAGACGGTGGTGGCAGACGGCGCGGGCTGCTGCGGCGCGATCCGCGAGCACCTGGGCGACCATGACGGCGCGCTGGACAACATGCGCCGCAACATCGACGCCTGGTGGCCGCTGGTCGCCGGCCACGGCGAGCGCGTCGAGGCGCTGGTGATGAATGCCTCGGGCTGCGGCGTGACGGTGAAGGACTACGCGCATGCCCTCAGCGCCGACCCGGCCTATGCCGACAAGGCCCGGCGCATCAGCGAGTTGACCAGGGACCTCAGCGAATTGCTGCCCGAGCTGGTGCCGGCGCTCAAGAGCCGGCTCAAGGCCAAAGGCGGCACGTTGGCCTACCACCCGCCCTGCACGCTGCAGCATGGCCAGAAGCTCAAGGGTGGCGTCGAGGCGGCGCTGCGCGAACTCGGTTTCAAGATCGACTGCGCGCCGACCGACAGCCACCTGTGCTGCGGCTCGGCCGGCACCTACTCGGTGCTGCAGCCCGAGCTGTCCAGGCAGCTGCGCGACCGCAAGCTTGCGGCGCTTGCGCCGCTGAACGCCGAGCAGATCGTGTCGGCCAACATCGGCTGCATCCAGCACCTGCAAAGCGGCACGGCCCAGCCGGTGCGGCACTGGGTGGAGGTGCTGGACGATGCGCTGAGGGGCGTCTGAGGCCCGAATGGCCGTCGCCGCCTTGCGGTGGTAACGCTTCGTGCGGTCCGTGAAATCCTGCACAACGCCGTAGGATTGGTCGGACCAATTCAATTTGCGCGTGCCGGCCGGCCTTACGGTGCTGCACCGCAACATTGAACGCCACCGCTATGTCGACGACACCCGCCACCCTTCAGGCTTGCGACGAACCGGCCAGCGCAGCCCGCCGTACCTTGTCCTTGGGGCTGGGCCTGTTCCCGTTGCTGCCGCTGCTGCCAGCCTGCGGCGGGGGAACGGGCCCGTCCACGCCCGCGGCCGATCCAGGGCCTGGTGCCTCGCCGGCAGCGCCACCCGCAACGGCGCCGGTGGGCGCCCCGCCTGCCGTGCCCAGCGACCCCATGCCATCCGCGGCGGCGCCTGACAAAGCCCCAATCCAGCCCGCCTCCATCACGGGCGTCTTCCAGCATCCCGGCCTGCTCCTCACGGAGCCCGACTTCGCACGCATCCGCGCCCACATCGCCGCGGGCGAGCAGCCGTGGACACGGTGGTGGAACCAGCTTTGCGCCGACCGCTTCTCAACCCTGGACACCCGGCCTTACCCGCTGCCGGCCGTCTACCGGCTCGACAACAGCAAGAACGCGCTGTACGTCGATCTCGATCGGGCGTGGTTCCTGACGCTGCGCTGGAAGCTGTCCCAGGACACGCGCTACGCCGACAAGGCGGTGGAGTTCCTGGACGCCTGGGCGAACACGTTGAAGGAGGTCGGCACCAAACCCCCCGGCTCGACCGCCAACGACGACCACACCTACATCCTGATGGCCGGCATCCAGGGCCACCAGTTTGCGCAGATCGGCGAGATCCTGCGCACCTATCCCGGCTGGGTGCCGGAGAGCGTGAAGCGCTTCCAGCAGATGATGCTGGATGTGTTCGGCGGCATCTGCTCGGGGTTTCTCAACAAGGTTTCCCTCGGCTCGCATGCGAACTGGGACATGGCCTCGTTGTGCGGCGCCCTGGCCATCGGCGTGTTCTGCGACCGGCCCGACCTCTACCGGCAGGCCTGCGACTACTACGCCGGCAACAACCGCGGCAAGCTGGCGATGTTCGGCAACGGCTCCATCGTGCATGGCGTCTACTTCATGCACCCGGGGCACTTCGGGCAGTGGGAGGAAAGTGGCCGCGACCAGGGGCATGCAACGCTGGGCATGTCGCTCGGCGGCGACCTGCTGGAGATGGCCTGGAACCAGGGCGACGACCTCTACGGGCTGCACAACAACCGCTTCCTCGCGGCGGCCGAGTACGTGGCGCGCTCCAACCTGCTGGACGAGAGCGGCAAGGTCTACGCCATGCCCTATGCGCGCGAGCAGGACCCGCCTCAACCCCACCCGTCCCTGTGGACACAGGTGAATCAGTCGTTCCAGCACCGCCGCAACGCCTGGGAGCCGATCTACAACCACTACGTCAACCGCATGGGGCTGGCGGCGCCGAACGTCGCGCGCATGGTGGAGTGGTGCGAGCCGAACTACAGCGGCAGCAGCGACGACATGGCCTACGCGACGCTCACGCACCGCAGGCCCGCCTATGCCGGGCCGATGAAGCCCCCGTCCGGCCTCACGGCCCATCTGCGCGACGGCCGCGCCGTGCTGTCGTGGTGGGGCAGCGTCCGGGCGGAGTCCTACGTCGTCAAGCGGGGCGCGACGGCGAACGGCCCGTTCACCTCGCTGACCACGCTGAAGGCAGGTGACCTGCTCACCCACACCGACGCGGCACCCAACGGCATCTGGTTCTACAGGGTCACGGCCCTGGGCAGCGGCGGCGCCGGCGCGGACTCGAACACGGCGCGGGTGGCCGTTCCCGGCGAGGCCCGCTTCTCGATGCCGCTGAATGGCGCCGAGGGCGCGGCGGCCGTCGGCAGGCTGCAGAGCCCGGCGGGCGACTGGACAACGGTCGAAGGCCAGCTGCTGGACGCCGCCAGCTGGGGCGCGGGGCGGGGCAACGACAAGGCCGTCGCCTTCGACGGCAAGTCTTCGGGCCTGCAGCTGCCGCCGGGAATCTTCAGCAACCTGGACGACTTCACGCTGTCCCTGTGGGCCAATGCCAATTCGCTGCGCACGGACAGCTGCCTGTTCTTTGCCGGGCACGACGGGTATTCCTACATGCGCCTCGTGCCCAAGGGCCGCGTGGGGCTGCAGTTCGCCATCAGCGGCGCGGGGTTCAACGACGAGCAGAACCTGACCGCGCCATGGTTCATGCCGATCCGGCGCTGGGTCCACTTGGCGGTCACGCTGCAGGGCAGCACCGGGCGGCTCTACGTCGACGGCAAGGAGGTGGCACGGTCCGACGACATGCTGCTGTCACCGCGGCAGGTGGGCGATGAGGTGGCTTTCCTCGGACGCGACTGGGGCCATCTGCCGTTCGATGGCCGCGTCCAGGGTCTTCGGGTTGACGTCGGCGCATTGGGCGCAGCCGAGATCGAAGCTCTCGCCAAGTGAGAAGGCGCGCCGGAGTCTCGGCTAGACCCGGAACGTCGACACGAGCTTGACCAATTCCTCGGCCTGGACCTTGAGGCTTTCCGCCGCCGCCGCGCTTTCCTCGACGAGGGCGGCGTTCTGCTGGGTGGCCTGATCCATCTGCGTGATGGCCTGGCCGACCTGGCTGACGCCGGTGCTCTGCTCGCGACTGGCCGAGCTGATCTCGCGCACGATCAGCGCCACGCGCCCGATCGCCGTGACGACGTGCTTCATCGTCTCGCCGGCGCGGTTGACGAGCACAGCGCCCTGCTCGACGCGCTCGACGCTGTCGCCGATGAGGCCCTTGATCTCCTTGGCCGCGTCGGCGCTGCGCTGGGCCAGCATGCGCACCTCGCTGGCGACGACGGCAAAGCCCCGGCCCTGTTCACCGGCCCGCGCGGCCTCGACGGCGGCGTTCAGCGCCAGGATATTGGTCTGAAAGGCGATGGCGTCGATGGTGCCGATGATGTCGGCGATCTTGCGCGAGCTCTCCTCGATGCCCTTCATGCGCTGCACGGCCTCGCCGACGACCTCGCCGCCCTGGCGCGCCACCTGGCTGGCGTCGTGCGCGAGCTGGTCGGCCTCGCCGGCATTGTCGGCATTGAGCCTGACCGTGGCCGACAGCTCCTCCATCGACGCCGCCGTCTGCTGGATGGCACTGGCCTGTTGTTCGGTGCGGGTCGACAGATCGTTGCTGCCTTGCGAGATCTCGGTGCTGGCCGTCGCGACGCCGTTGGCGTTCTCGCGCACGGAACCGACGACATGGCGCAGCGCCTGCTGCATCTGTGAAAGGGCTTGGGTCAGCTGAGCCGTCTCGTCGCTGCCGACGCTTTGGATCTCACGCGACAGGTCGCCGCGGCCCACCTCTTCGGCCTCGTGAATGGCACTGCGCAAGGGGGCGACCACCGAGCGCGTGATCAACCAAGCGGCCACGATGCCCAGGCTCAGGCAGGCCACGGCGATGACGAGCATGATCATCTGCGTGCGGCGCGCTTCTTCCATGACCTGACGGGTCTCGTCGCGCACCCGCTCGCCCTGGAAGTCCGCCATGTGGCTGATGGCCAGGATGTAGGTCTCCGAGGCGGGCCGCATCTTGCCCTCCAGCGTCTGCAGCGCGGCTTCCGCCTCGCCGGCCTTGAGCTGGGCGAAGACCTGGTTGCGGATGTCGATATAGACCTTGCGAGCGCCGCCGATCTCGCTGAGCAGCGTCTTGCCGCGTTCGGTGTCTTCGAGCTTGGTCAGGCCCTCCTGCAACTCGGTGATCTTGGCGCTTGTCGTCTTGATGACGGGCGCGAAGAACTCGGCCACCGGGCCGGAGCCGCCGGCACGCGCGACCGCGTCGGTGCGCGTGACGTTGAGCTGGGTCTGGGTGCGCCAGTCCTGGGCCATGTCCTGGCGGCGCTGCAGCTCCACCAGCAGGTCGATATGCGGGCCGACCGAGCCGATCTGGCGGTAGCTCAGCCCCAGGGCCAGGGCCAGCAACAGCAGTACGAGGCCGAAGCCCAGGCCCAAACGGGTGCCGATTCGCAGGGACTGCATCTTCATCACCGCCTCCAGGAGTTGATAGGGCCATGGGCGGCGGCGAGCGCGCGCCCGGCCGGTGTTGACTCTACAGGTCGGCGCAGCGAGGGGCGCAAGGAAAAACACCGCCTGGAAGGGCGGTGTTACATGCCGACGGTCTTTGGCTCTGCGCTCACATCGCCGTGCGATATGAGCTTCGCCCACGTGTCGACCCGCGCTGGCGCGCGGCGGCCTTTACAGGCCGGCTGCGGCCCGCAGGACCGCAGCTTTGTCGACACGTTCCCACGTGAACTCCGGCTCTTCGCGGCCGAAGTGGCCATACGCCGCCGTCTTGGAATAGATCGGGCGCAGCAGGTCCAGCATCTGGATGATGCCCTTGGGGCGCAGGTCGAAGTGCTCGTTCACCAGCTTGGCGATCTGGTCGTCGGGGATGACGCCGGTGCCTTCGGTGTAGACGGTCACGTTCATCGGGCGGGCCACGCCGATGGCGTAGGCGACCTGGATCTGGCATTGGCGCGCCAGGCCGGCGGCGACGACGTTCTTGGCCACGTAGCGCGCGCCGTAGGCGGCCGAGCGGTCGACCTTGGATGGGTCCTTGCCCGAGAACGCGCCGCCGCCGTGCGGGCAGGCGCCGCCGTAGGTGTCGACGATGATCTTGCGGCCGGTCAGGCCGCAGTCGCCCTGCGGGCCGCCGATGACGAAGCGGCCGGTCGGGTTGATCAGGTACTTGGTGTCGGCGCTGATCCATTCCTTGGGCAGCACCGGCTTGATCAGTTCCTCGCGGATGGCTTCGTAGAACTCGTCCGTCATGCGGTCGCCCAAGGAGTACTCGGGCGCGTGCTGGGTGGACAGCACGACCGTGTCGATGCTGTGCGGCTTGCCGTCCACGTAGCGCATCGTCACCTGGCTCTTGGCGTCGGGGCGCAGGAAGGGCAGGCGGCCGTCCTTGCGCAGCTGCGCCTGGCGCTCCACGAGGCGGTGGGCGTAGTAAATGGGCGCGGGCATCAGCTCGGGCGTCTCGTCGCAGGCGTAGCCGAACATCAGGCCCTGGTCGCCGGCGCCGGTGTTGAGGTGGTCGTCGGAGGCGTGGTCAACGCCCTGGGCGATGTCGTTGCTCTGCTTGTCGTAGGCCACGAGCACCGCGCAGCCCTTGTAGTCGATGCCGTAGTCGGTGTTGTCGTAACCGATGCGCTTGATGGTGTCGCGCGCGACCTGGATGTAGTCGACGTGGGCGTTGGTCGTGATCTCACCGGCCAGCACGACGAGGCCGGTGTTGCACAGCGTCTCGGCGGCCACGCGGCTGCGCGGGTCCTGCTCGAAGATCGCGTCCAGGATGGCGTCCGAGATCTGGTCGGCCACCTTGTCGGGGTGTCCTTCTGAAACAGATTCAGACGTGAAGAGGAAATCGTTGGCCACTTTTAAACTCCGGTTGCTAGATTGGCGGCGTCGCCGTTGCTCCTGGAGGTGCGGCGAACGCTTTAGCGGGATTTGTGATTCGCCCCGCAAGTTGTTCAATAACTCGGCGAAGTGCGAAGTATAAGAAACATGGGTTGGGTCTTCCGTTGCTTGTCTCGTCTGCCCCTGACGCTTTTGCACGCTTTGGGCGCGGCGTTGGGATGGATCGTCTACGCGGCGTCGGCCACCTACCGCGCGCGCTTCAAGGCCAACGTGGCCCAGGCCGGCATTGCCTGGCCGGCGGCGCGGCCCGCGATTGCGGCGGCCGGACGCATGGCCGCCGAACTGCCCTGGCTGTGGGTGGGCCAGCGCGGCAAGCCGCTGGGCGCGGCCTTGCAGTGGGACGGCGGCGAGCGCATTGCCGCGGCGCTGGCCGAGAAGCGCGGCCTCGTCATGCTGACGCCGCACATGGGCTGCTTCGAGATCTGCGCCCAGGCGATTGCCGAGCGCTTCACGACACCCGAGGCGCCGATCACCGTGCTTTACCGCCCGGCCCGCCAGGCGTCCTTGCGCGACGTGATGGCCGGTTCGCGCGAGCGCCCGGGCCTGGCCACGGCGCCCGCGTCCCTGGCCGGCGTGCGCCAGATGATCCGCGCGCTGCGCAAGGGCGAGGTCATCGGCCTGCTGCCCGACCAGGTGCCGCCCGATGGCCTGGGCGTCTGGGCGCCGTTCTTCGGCAAGCCGGCCTACACGATGACGCTGGCCGCCCGCCTCGTGCAGCAGACGGGCGCCGCGCTGCTGCTGATCTGGGGTGAACGCCTGCCAGGCGGGCGGGGCTTCGTCGTGCATGTGCTGCCGGCGCCGCAGATCGCCAAGGACATGCCGGCCGAGGAGGCCGCGGCCACGGTGAACACCGCGATGGAGAGCCTGATCCGCCGTGCGCCCGGGCAATACCTGTGGGGCTACCACCGCTACAAGTCGCCGCGCGGCCTGGACATCGGCGCGGCGCCTTGAGCGTCTACCGGCGCCGCAGGCCGACCAGCGCGATCAGGCCCAGCGCCCACAGCAATGCCGCCGCCGGCTCGGGCACGGCGCTCACCAGCAGGGCCGGGTCGCCGCCGGTGATGGCGGTCAGCCGCATGGTGTGCAAGGCGTCGGCCAGGACGTCGGTGGTGTTGTAGGTCATCTGCACGCCGGCGCTGAGCTGGCTGACGAGCACGAAGCTCGCGCCCGGATCGACCGTGAGGCTGACCGAGAAATCGTCGCTGAAGGGCTGGGGGTCATAGAGCAGGCTGACGCCGCTGCGGTCGCTGTAGCCGAAGTCGATCAGGCCGCCGCCCTCGACGGAGCGCTTGCTGCCGGCGTACAGCGCTGCCGAGGCAAACGTGCTGGCCCGCGCGCTGCTGAGGCTGCCTTCGACATGGAAGTCGAAGCGGTAGGTCGCGGCGCCGGCGCCGAGGTAGGTGTAGGCCTGCTCGGTGAGCGCCTGAGCGGTGGCGGCGAACAGATCGATGCCGATGACGATCTGCGCCGGGTCGGCGCTGATGACGACGGGCGCGTTGTCGGCCCTGGCGTAGGCGCCCAGCACCGGCCTGGCCAGCGGGCCCTCGAAGGCGGCACTGGCGTGGTACTCCACGTCGCC
>JAEKLF010000025.1 GCA_019509985.1 Burkholderiales bacterium
GGCCAGGCGCTGGGCCGGGTAGGCCGGATCGAGTGGCACATAGGCGGCACCGGCCTTGAGCGTGGCCAGCAGGGCAACCACCATCTCGGTGCTGCGCGGCAGGCAGATCGCCACACGCGTGTCCGGCCCCACGCCCAGGTTGCGCAGGTGATGCGCGAGCTGGTTGGCGCGGGCGTTGAGTTCGGCGTAGCTCAGGCACTCCTGTTCGAAGACCAACGCAATGGCCTCGGGGCGCAGGCGGGCCTGCTGCTCGAAGAGTTGGTGGATGCACAGCTCGGTGTCGAAGGCCGCCTCGGTGGCGTTGAAGGCCAACAGTAGGGCCTGCTCGGACTCGGGCAGCAGAGGCAGCCGCAGCACGCATGCCGAGTCGTCCTCGACCATGGTCTGCAGCAGCGTGACGAACTGGGCCGCATGGCGCTCGATGCTGGCGTGCTCGAACAGCGCGCAGGCGTACTCCAGCGAGCCGGCGATGCGCTCGCCCTGCTCGTGCAGCGATAGCTCCAGGTCGAACTTGGCACTGGCAGCG
This sequence comes from Burkholderiales bacterium, assembly GCA_019509985.1. GTDB lineage: Bacteria > Pseudomonadota > Gammaproteobacteria > Burkholderiales > Burkholderiaceae_C > Pelomonas. The sequence goes on from JAEKLF010000025.1 coordinate 527, forward strand.
GCGGCGCCGATTGGGGCGGGCAGCAACTGCAGGCCCGGCAGCGCGAACTCGCCTGAGGGAGCGTTCTGCCAGCTCAGCAGGACCTGCAGCAACGGATGGTGGGCCAGGCTGCGCGGCGGGTTCAGCGCCTCGATGAGCTGCTCGAAGGGCAGGTCCTGGTGGTCCTGGGCGGCCAGCGCGGTGGCGCGCACCTGGGCCAGCAACTGAGCGACGCTGGGGCGAGCGGACAAGTCGATGCGCAGCGCCTGGGTGTTGACGAAGAAGCCGATCAGCGGCTCGAGTTCGGCGCGATGGCGGTTGGCCGTGGGCGAGCCGATGACCACCTCGGACTGGCCGGCCAGGCGCGCCAGCAGGGTGGCCCAGGCGGCCAGCAGCGTCATGAACAGCGTGCAGCCGTGGCGCTGGGCCAGCGCCTTGAGCTGGGCGCTGAGAGCAGGCTCGAGGGCGAAGTCCAGCGAGGCGCCGGCATAGTCCTGCACGGGAGGACGTGGCCGGTCGGTGGGCAGCTCCAGCAGGGCCGGGGCGCCGTGCAGGTGGGCGCGCCAGAACTCGAGCTGGCGCTGCAGCAAGGCGCCGGGGATCCAGCGGTGCTGCCAGGCGGCGAAGTCGGCGTACTGGATGGGCAGCGCCGGCAGCGGGTCGGGCAGGCCGGTGCTGAAGGCGGCGTACAGCGCGCTGAACTCGTTGACCAGCACGCCCATGGACCAGCCGTCGCTGGCGATGTGGTGCATGGTGAGCAGCAGGATGTGGTCCTGCGCGGCGAGCTTGAGCAGCACGGCGCGGATGAGCGGAGCCTGGGCGAGGTCGAAGGGGGTACAGGCCTCTTCTTCGGCCAGGCGCTGGGCCTGGGCCTGGGGGTCGGGCAGCGCAGACAGGTCCAGCACTCGCAGCGGCAACCCGACGTCGGCGGCGACGATGAGCTGGACGACACTGCCATCGGGCCTCTGGATCAGACTGGTGCGCAGTACTTCGTGGCGCGCGACGATGCGGTCCAGTGCGCGTGCCAGTGCGGCTTCGTCCAGGCGACCCTGCAGGCGCAGGCTGCCGGCCATGAGGTAAGCGGCGCTGGCGCGCGTATCGAGCTGGGCCAGGAACCACAGCCGCTGCTGGGCGAAGGACAGCGGCGGCGGCTCTTCGCCCAAGCGTCGAGTGATCGTGGTGCCAATCGCTTCCTTGCTGTTTCGAATGTTCGTCTTGAGTTTCTCAAAGAAATCGCGATCGATATCCTTTGCCGATTTGCCTACAAGATTCTTCGGGGCCGGAATTGTCATGTGCTCGTGCGTTTGGCGGGGTGGGGCGAGCGATCAATTTGATGACCGCGGCTTGATAAAAATGATGTTGAGATTGAACTCAGACATTGACCTGGGGTGCGGGCGGGGATCCGGTGCCGTCTTCAGACAAATTTCGGGGCAATCCGTCAATTTCTTTAGAGGTGCCAGGAGGGCTTTCGTCGTCAAGCGTGCTTTGCTGGAGCATCTGCTTGAAAATCTCGTCCGACATGCTTTCGAGAGTGCTGAACAAGAACAGGCTTCGTATACCCACTTCAGCTTCGAAGGCTACTTTCACCCGCGAGGCCAGCTGCACGGCCAGCAACGAGTGCCCGCCGAGGGATAAGAAGTCGTCGTGGCGGCCAACCTGGGCCAGCCCCAGCAGCTCGCACCACAGCGCGGCCAGGGTTTCCTCGACCGGGCCTTGCGGGGGCTCGTAGGCACTGGAGCCGAGCGCCGAGACATCGGGCGCGGGCAGGGCTTGGCGATCGAGCTTGCCGTTGGGGGTCAGCGGCAGGGCGGGTAGCCGCACATAGGCGGCCGGCAGCATGTACTCGGGCAGCCGGGTGGACAGCTGCGTGCGCAGCGCCTCGGCCGAGAGGGCCTCGGCCGAGGCGGATTCCGCGGCCACGACGTAGGCCACCAGACGCTTGTGCTCGCCGTCCTGACGCGCCAGCACGACGGCCTCGCGCACGCCGGGGCAGGCCTGCAGGGCGGCTTCGATCTCGCCGAGCTCGATGCGGAAGCCCCGGATCTTGACCTGGTGGTCATTGCGGCCGAGGAAGTCCAGCGAGCCGTCGGCGCGCCAGCGCGCGAGGTCGCCGCTGCGGTACATGCGGCTACCCGGCGCCCCGAACGGATCGGGCGGAAAGCGCTCGGCGGTGAGCTCGGGACGGTGGAGGTAACCGC
>JAEKLF010000206.1 GCA_019509985.1 Burkholderiales bacterium
AGATCAACAACCTGAACACCGACGACCTGAACGTCCTGACGACGGACCAGTTCAACAAGCTGGCCACCGGCCAGGTCGCCGCGCTGACCGCCAACCAGCTGAGCCACCTCGGCACCGACAGCCTCAACGCGATGGGCTCCGGCCAGTTCGCCGTGCTGACGTCCACCCAGTTCGGCGCGTTGACCACCGCCCAGCTGTCGACGATGGAGACGGCTGACCTGCGCTCGGTGACGACGGCGGCTCTGAGCGGCCTGAACAGCGACCAGATCAATGCGCTGACGACCGACGAGGTCGCCAACATGACGACCGGCCAGATCGCCTCGCTGAGCACCGCTCAGATCAAGGGCCTGACCGCTGCCGACATGACGGCGCTGACGACCGGCCAGGTTGGCGTGCTGACCTCGGCTCAAGTCCAGGCCCTGTCCACCGACCAGCTTGCCGCCATCGACGCCAGCGACATCAAGACGCTGTCCACCACGGCCATCCGCGCGCTGTCCGTCGCCCAGCTCGACGCGCTGACCAGCGACCAGCTCCGCGCCCTCACCAGCGCCCAGCTGAACGCGATGTCGACCAGCCCGCAGATCGTCGGCATCACGACCGATGACCTGAATGTGCTGACGACCGACCAGGTCGCCCGCCTGTCCACCGGCCAGGTGGCGGCACTGACGACCGACCAGCTCAGCCATCTCGGCACGGACAGCCTCAACGCGATGGGCTCGGCCCAGTTCGCGGTGCTCGGCTCCAGCCAGTTCGGCGCATTGACCACCGCCCAGCTGGCCGCGATGGAGACGGCCGACCTGCGCTCGGTGACGACCAACGCGCTGCGCGGCCTGAACAGCGACCAGATCAACGCGCTGACGACCGATGAAGTCGCCAACATGACCACCGGCCAGATCGGCGCGCTGTCCAGCACGCAGATCAAGGGCCTGACCGCCGCCGACATGACGGCGCTGACGACCGGCCAGGTCGCCGTGCTGAGCTCGACCCAGGTCCAGGGCATGAGCACCGACCAGCTGTCGGCCATCGAGACCGGCGACATCAAGTCTCTCTCCACGGCGTCCCTGCGCGCCCTGTCCAATGCCCAGCTCGACGGCCTGACCAGCGACCAGCTGCGTGCGCTGACGACCGGCCAGGTGAACTCGCTGACCACGGCCCAGATCAACAACCTGAACACCGACGACCTGAACAGCTTCACCAGCGACCAGTTCGCCAAGCTGGCCACCGGCCAGGTTCAGGCGCTTACGGCCAACCAGCTGAGCCATCTCGCGTCGGACAACCTGAACGCCATGGGCTCCGGCCAGTTCGCGGTACTGACCTCGACCCAGTTCGGCGCGCTGACCACGGCCCAGTTGTCGACGATGGAAACCGCCGACCTGCGCTCGGTGACGACGGCAGCACTGTCCGGCCTGAACAGCGACCAGATCAACAGCCTGACGACCGATGAAGTCGCCAACCTGACGACGGCCCAGATCGCCTCGCTGTCCAGCAACCAGATCAAGGGCCTCACCGCCGGCGACATGACGGCTCTGGGCACCGCCCAGGTCGCCGTGCTGACCTCGGCGCAAGTCCAGGGCATGAACACCGACCAGCTGTCGGCCATCGAGACCGGTGACATCAAGTCCCTGTCCACGACCGCGCTGCGTTCGCTGTCCAATGCCCAGCTCGACGGCCTGACCAGCGACCAGCTGCGCGCGCTGACGACCGGCCAGGTGAACTCGCTGACGACGGCGCAGATCAACAACCTGAACACCGACGACCTGAACAGCTTCACCAGCGATCAGTTCGCCAAGCTGGCCACCGGCCAGGTTGCCGCGCTGACGGCCAACCAGCTCAGCCACCTGGGCACGGACAGCCTGAACGCGATGGGCTCCAGCCAGTTCGCCGTGCTGACGTCCACCCAGTTCGGCGCGCTGACCACCGCCCAGCTGTCGACGATGGAAACCGCCGACCTGCGCTCGGTGACGACGGCGGCCCTGTCCGGCCTGAACAGCGACCAGATCAATGCGCTGACGACCGACGAGGTCGCCAACATGACCACGGGCCAGATCGCGTCGCTGTCCAGCAACCAGATCAAGGGCCTGACCGCCGCCGACATGACGGCGCTGACGACCGGCCAGGTCGCCGTGCTGACCTCGGCGCAAGTCCAGGGCATGAACACCGACCAGCTGTCGGCCATCGAGACGGGTGACATCAAGTCCCTGTCCACCGCCGCGCTGCGTTCACTGTCCAACGCCCAACTGGACGGCCTGACCAGCGACCAGCTGCGTGCACTGACGACCGGCCAGGTCAACGCCCTGACGACCGCGCAGGTCCAAGGCCTGAACACGGACGACCTGAACAGCTTCACCAGCGACCAGTTCAACAAGCTCAGCACCGGCCAGGTTGCCGCGCTGACGGCCAACCAGCTCGGCCACCTGGGCACGGACAGCCTGAACGCGATGGGCTCCAGCCAGTTCGCGGTACTGACCTCGACCCAGTTCGGCGCGCTGACGACGGCCCAGCTGTCGACGATGGAAACGGCCGACCTGCGCTCGGTGACAACGGCAGCTTTGTCCGGCCTGAACAGCGACCAGATCAACGCGCTGACGACCGACGAGGTCGCCAACATGACCACGGGCCAGATCGCCTCGCTGAGCAGCAACCAGATCAAGGGCCTCACCGCTGCCGACATGACGGCGCTGACGACCGGCCAGGTCGGCGTGCTGACCTCGGCGCAGGTCCAGGGCATGAGCACCGACCAGCTGTCGGCCATCGAGACCGGCGACATCAAGTCCCTGTCCACGACCGCGCTGCGTGCCCTGTCCAACGCCCAACTGGACGGCCTCACCAGCGACCAGCTGCGCGCCCTGACCACCGGCCAGGTGAACTCGCTGACGACGGCGCAGATCAACAACCTGAACACGGATGACCTGAACAGCTTCACCAGCGACCAGTTCGCCAAGCTGGCGACCGGTCAGGTCCAGGCGCTGACGGCCAACCAGCTGAGCCACCTGGCCAGCGACAACCTGAACGCGATGGGCTCCGGCCAGTTCGCCGTGCTGACCTCAACGCAGTTCGGCGCACTCACGACCGCCCAGCTGTCGACGATGGAAACCGCCGACCTGCGCTCGGTGACGACGGCGGCTCTGTCCGGCCTGAACAGCGACCAGATCAACAGCCTGACGACCGATGAAGTCGCCAACCTGACGACCGGCCAGATCGCCTCGCTGAGCAGCGTGCAGGTCAAGGGCCTGACCGCCGCGGACATGACGGCCCTGGGCACCGCCCAGGTCACTGCGCTGAACTCGGTGCAGGCCCAGGCGCTGAGCACCGACCAGCTCGCCGCCATCGAGACCGGCGACATCAAGTCGCTGTCGACCAACACGCTGCGGGCCCTGTCCAACGCCCAGCTCGACGGCCTGACCAGCGACCAGCTGCAGGCGCTGTCGACCGGCCAGATCAACTCGCTGACGACGGCCCAGATCAACAACCTGAACACCGACGACCTGAACAGCTTCACGAGCGACCAGTTCGCCAAGCTGGCCACGGCCCAGGTGCAGGCACTGACCGCCAACCAGCTCAGCCATCTGGGCACCGACAGCCTCAACGCGATGGGCTCCAGCCAGTTCGCGGTGCTGACCTCGACCCAGTTCGGCGCGCTGACGACGGCTCAACTGTCGACGATGGAAACCGCCGACCTGCGCTCGGTGACGACCGCCGCCCTCAGTGGCCTGAACAGCGACCAGATCAATGCGCTGACGACCGACGAGGTTGCCAACCTGACCACCGGCCAGATCGCCTCGCTGAGCAGCGTCCAGATCAAGGGCCTGACCGCCGCCGATGTCACGGCCCTGGGCACCGCCCAGGTCGCCGTGCTGAACTCGACCCAGGTCCAGGCCATGTCGACCGACCAGCTGTCGGCCATCGAGACCGGCGACATCAAGTCCCTGACCACCGCCTCGCTGCGCGCACTGTCCAACGCGCAGATCGACGGCCTCACCAGCGACCAACTGCAGGCGCTGTCGACCACGCAGGTCAATGCGCTGACGACGGCCCAGCTGTCGGCGATGAACAGCGATGACCTGAACGCCTTCACGACCGATCAGTTCGCGAAGATGGCTACCGGTCAGGTCGCCGCACTGACGGCCAGCCAGTTCGGCCACCTCGAGACCGATGACCTCATCGCGATGGGCACGAACCAGTACGCCGTCATGAGCTCGGCCCAGATCGGCGCGCTGACGACCGACCAGCTGCATGTGCTGGAGACCGCCGACCTGCGCGCCGTCCAGGCCAGCTCGCTCGGCCAGCTGAGCTCCGACCAGATCGTCTCGTTGACGACCGACCATGTCGCCGCGCTGACGACGGCTCAGGTCGTGTCGCTGACGGCCGGCCAGATCCACGGCCTCAGCGCCGCGGACATGACCGCGATGACCTCCGGCCAGGTTGCCGTGCTGACCACCGCCCAGGTGCAGGCGCTGTCGACCGACCAGATCTCGGCCATCGACTCCGACGACCTGCATGCGCTGACCACCGGCTCCATCCAGGCCATCACCAACGCCCAGCTCGGCGCGCTGACGACCGACCAGCTCACGGGCCTCGGCGGCCGCGTGTCGGTGCTGACGACCAGCCAGATCGCCAATCTGGCGACGGACGATCTCGACACCTTCGCCGCGTCGCAGTTCGCCGTGATGACCTCCAACCAGGTGCGTGCCTTCACGAACGCCCAGGTGGCCGCGCTGGAGACCGATGACCTGCGCGCGCTCACCACGGCCAACGTCGCCGCGATGAGCAATGCGCAGATCCAGGCCATCACGACCGACCAGTTCGTGACGCTGAAAGACACGCAGATCACCGCGCTGACGACGGCCCAGGCAGCGGCGCTGACGACCGACCAGGTCCACGCCTTCACGACCGACCAGATCCACGGCCTGGAAACCCGCGACATCGCCGCGATGAGCATGACCCAGCTCGACGCGCTGACCGGCGCGGCCATCGGCGAGATGAACTCGGGCCAGCTGAACGCCTACTTCGCGGTCACCCCGATCGCGCTGGACCTGGACGGCCACGGCGTCAACACGCTGTCAGCGTCCAACGGCGTCAACTTCGACCTGCTGGGCACCGGCCAGACCCACAAGGTCGGCTGGGTGGCGGGCGGCGACGGCCTGCTGGTGATGGACCGCAACCACGACGGCATCATCAACAACGGCAACGAGCTGTTCGGCATGGGCACCATCCTGGCCAACGGCAAGCACGCCAAGGACGGCTACGCGGCAATGGCCGAGCAGGACAGCAACCACGACGGCAAGATCGACCTGCACGACGCCAACTTCAAGGACCTGCGAGTCTGGGTCGATGCCAACCACGACGGCAAGACCGACGCGGGTGAGCTGAAGACGCTGGACGAGCTGGGCGTCGCCTCCCTCGACCTGAACGCGGCCAAGGGCAGCGGCAGCGACAACGGCAACCTCGTGGGCCTGGTTTCCAGCTACACGACGACCGACGGCGCCAAGCACGACATGGCCGACGTCTGGTTCGCCAAGGACGTGCAGCCGCAAAAGCCCGAGCACAGCTCGGACACGACGACGGTCAGCGTGCACGACGTGCTGGCCGGGCCGAGTGCGCCGCTGCTCGGTGCCGAGCATGTCGACCTGGCCAAGGCAGCCGGCCTGCCCTCGCCCGACGCCCACCTCGCGGCCCTCGACCGCAAGCTGGCCGAGGACGACGAGCATCGTCGCAACAACGGCGCCAACTGGATCTGACGCCAGGCACCGACAAGGATCTCCTGACGGCACGGCGGTGCCGTGCCCCAATCAGGCCCGGCGGAGCGATCCGCCGGGCCTGATCTTTTGGCGATGCGACAAAAGCAAACGGCCCCGAGGGGCCGTTTGCTTTTGCAACGGGAGAACGGAGGCTCAGGGCCGGTCGTTCAGCAGCTCTTCGCACTCCACCTGCGCAGCCGCGGCGGCCTGCGCCGCGATGCTGACCGACGCCGTCGAAACGCGCTCGCCGGCATCGACGAAGGCGGCCGAGAACTGGCGCATCACGTGGTCGACGCCACGCGGCGACACCTCGCGCAGGTCGCCCTCGAGGTATTGCCCGAAGCTCTGCGCCGAGGAAATGATCTCGAAGGACGGGAAGTATTCGACGCCCTCGTGCGCATCCGCGAAGCGCCCCGCCACCGCGCGCAGCACGGCCTTCGAATAGCTGGACGCGACGATGACCGGCTGCCGGGTGGCCGTGGCTACCAATGGCACCGGCGACACCGTGACGATCCAGCGCATGCCCGGGTTCACGCCGGCGACGAACTCGCGCGCCCATTCCAGGTCGGCCAGGATCTGTGGGTACTCGAAGTTCACGAAGCCGTGGCGCTCGGCATCGAACGAACCCGCGGCCGTGCCTGGACAGACCGGAAAGACGACGCCACTGCCCTGCTCCACCCAGGCCTCGGTCAGGCCCAGCGTGAAGACGAAGACATCGCATTCGGTGAACAGGCGCCGCACCTGGGCCAGGTGCCAGGCGCGGTCAGCGCGCAGGTCGGCCAGTGAGTCATAGCCGCCGGGCTGGATGCGCGGGCGCAGGCCGTCGAAAAAGCGTTCGCCCTCGGTCAGCACCGGCGCGTCGCCCTCACGCAGGCCGAAGGCGAACTCGATGAGCTGGCGCAGCTGGCGCACCGTGTAGACATTGGCGTAGCGGGCCGAGAACACGCCGTACTGCAGCTCCCGCGCCCGCTCGGGCGTGAGGCCCGCGGGTGCCTGCTCCACGACCCAGTGGCTGAGGCCGAAGCCGTCCAGCCGCCTGGCCATGTGCTGCGCGAAGCAGGAGCCCGCCGTCGCGATCTTCAGCGCCGGGGTCAGCTTGAACTTCGTGCTGGGCTTGAAGTCGAGCTGGCCCCAGCCCTGGGCGCTGACGGTCTTGCGCCAGAAGGCCTGCGGGGGCATCTGTTCATAGGGATGCGGCATGCGCGAGCACCTCACGGATCTGGGCTGCCAGCCCCTGGGCATAGAGCGTATTGCCGTGCAAACAGCCGCGGGCGTGGTCGGCCTTCAGGCCGCCAGCGGCGGTGAGCGATCCAGGCGGCGGCGGCAGGCTGGCAATGCCGTGCTCGGCGAGCTGGCGGTTCAGCTCCGCGTACATCAGCCGGTACAGGCGCAGCCGCATCGCGAAGGGCTTGACGCCGTGCTGGGCGAACAGCGGCGCAAAACCCTCGGCGTTGGCCAGGATGTGGGCCTCGCTCTCGATGGGCGGCGGCGCCGGCACGTGCACGATGCGTGCACCCGGAAACTGCTGGCGCAGCGCGAGATGGGTCGTCAGCAGCGGCTGGGCGATGCCCCGCACCCAGGCCAGCGCGTCGGCGCGCGACATCCAGCGCCGGCCGGGCTCGAAGCCGCCGCTTTCGTTCCCATCCCCACCGATGAAGTCGGCCTGCGCGGGGTCGTCCACCAGCGTCGCGACGGCGAACTCCTGGCCGCGCATCAGCGAGAACACGACGTCGGCGTCGGCCGGCACATGGCCCAGCACGGCCGTCAGCTGCGGTGGGATGTAGAGCACGCGGTCCTGCAGCACCGGCGGCGGCCCGCCGACCGGCGTGTTGTAGAGCACCAGATCGCCGCGCCAGCCGGGCGTGTCCAGCGGCAGCTCGACTCGCATCGGCGTGCCGGCATCCCAGACGGGCTGGAAGCGCCCGTTCTCCATCGGCTCAACGTAGTGCTGGATCAGTCCGAACAGGTGCGAGCTGCCGATGGCGGCGTAGCTGCGCATCGCGTCAATTCCCCGCGCCCAGGCGCTCGCGCAGCACCGATTCGGCCTGGCGGTGGCTGGGCAGCCAGGCCTGCATCAGGCGCGACATCTGCGGCACCAGGGCCGGCACGCTGGCGCTGATGACGGCGCGCGCCTGCGGGCCGCGCTCGCGGAACTCGCGCAGCAGCGCCTCGCCCGGCACGCGCACGGCCGCGGCGAGCTGGCGGGCAAAGGTATGCACAAAGCTCTCCTGCGCCTGCACGGCCGCGAGCACCTCGGGCGTGAATTCCATGGCCTCGCGCAACGGCACATAGCCGCCGGGCACCGCGCGCACGCCGCGCACCATGCCTTCGGGCACATAGTTCAGCAGCTCCAGCACCTCGTTGGGCACCAGCGTCTTGTCGGTCCACAGCGCGGCGGGCGGCTGGTATTGGCTGAGGCCATAGCGGCGCATCAGGTCGGCGGTCTGTTGCGGTGAATCGATGAACTCGCAGACGAAGAGCTGGGCCTGCTGCGGCGAGATGCCGAGCCGCTCGCGCAGCGCCAGCACCGAAGCGCCCGTGCCGCACAGGTCCACGAGCCAGGCCGCCGGGCCGATCAGCTCGCGGCAGTAGGCCAGGTAGTCGGCCTCGCCGCCGGTGCGCGCCAGCCGCGAGCTGAGCCAGTAGTGGCTGCTCGGGTGGGCGCCGGGCAGGCCTTCAGCCAGCGCGTCGTAGATGCGTTGCAGGTAGCGCGCGTCGCGCGACGAGAACAGCAGGCGCAGCTGCGGAAGTTCGCCGGCCGTGGCCAGCAGGTGCAGCGCGCTGATGGCCAGCACGGGCAGGTTGAGCTCGGTCTGCAGGCGCAGAAGGTCGTCGTCCAGCGCGCCGCGCGGCGTCGTCAGCCGCGCCTCGCGCAGCGCGCAGGCCAGCAGCGGCAGGCCCGCGGCCAGCAAGGCCGCCTCGGTCGGGGTGGGCTGGACCTGCGTCGTCAGGCGCGCCTCCAGGCCGGCCGCACGCGGCTGCTCGATGTCGGCACGCGGGTTGTCGCCCAGGTGCTGCACCGGCATGCCGGCATCCAGCAGCGCGGCCCAGACGCGGCCGCTGCGCTTGCCGTGGGCGCTGCGCAGCATGACGAAGTGGCCGGCCAGGCCGGCGCGCTGCAGCAGGCGGCGGATGACGGCCTCGGGCAGGTACATGTCGGTGATCAGCAGGCTGTCGGCCTGCACCAGCGCCATCGCGTCGGCCACGGGCAGCACGTTGTCCAGCTCGGTCTCGATCTCCAGCGCCATCAGCGCCTGCGCCTCCTCCTCGCTAAGGCCGAGATGGCGGGCCAGCAGCGCGTGGATGTCGGCGAGCGTGTATTCGCGGTCGCCAAACGCCTGCTCGGCGGCGCGGCGGGCAGCGGAGAAGCCGGCCCGGCCGCTGCGGCGCTCGACCTCGTCGAAGACGGCAACCGGCCAGATGCAGCGCCGCGCGATCAACGTGTCGAAGATGTCGAAGCTGCGCTGTGCCGGCCGACCGGTCTCGCCAGTCATGCCACCGCTTTCGTCGGCTGGCCCACGAAGGGCAGGCGCCCGCCGAACTTCTGGCGGATGGCCGCGTTCTCGCGCGTCAGCAGCTCGACGACCTTGGGCTGCAGGTCCTGCCGAGTGCGGTAGTCCACCGTGAACGAACCCGAGCAGCCGAAGTTGGGAAAGAGCTGGGACAGCGCGGCGTAGAACACCCGGTCCTGGCCCCAGCCGCCGTGGAAATAACTCGCGACGCGGTGTGCCACGTCGGTCTTCAGCAGATAGCAGTTGGTGTCGACCAGCGGATAAGGCTTGGCCGAACCCCAGGGGCCGACGCTTTGCGACTCGTCGTCCATCAACGGCTCGCCCGTCGGCGCGACGACGCGGCGCAGCGCGAAGGCCCAGTCCCAATTGCCGCTGGCCAGTGCGGCCGACAGCCGGGCGAGGTGGTCGGGGTGGAAGCGGTTGTCCTGGTCGAGGTAGGCGATCAGCTCGGTGTTGACGAGGTGCGAAAAGGCCGCGTAGACACGATGGCCGTAGAAGCCGTCGGCGCCGACATTGACCGGCAGCATGATGACGTGACAGCGGCTCAGGTCCAGGCCGGCCGTGGCGGCCTCGAAAGCGGGCAGGAAGCGCGGCCCGTCGATGACGATGAAGGGCGTCACGTCCGGCGCGGTCTGCGCGAGCACCGACGCGATGGCCTCGCGCACGAGGGCGTCGCCGGTCGTGGGGATGATGACGGCAATGGAAGCCACGGCCTCTCTCAGGGAAGTTGCGGCGATGTTACGAGCGACGCGCGGCGGGCAATGTGTCGAACTGACCCGCATCTGTAGCGCAACATTGCTGGGAACGCCCCT
>JAEKLF010000085.1 GCA_019509985.1 Burkholderiales bacterium
GCCCAGGATGATGACGATGACCATCAGCCCCGGCAGCGCTGCGACGAAGGCCGCGAAGACCGCGCGCCAGCCGGGGAAGGCGCCATGCGTCGGGTAGCCTCGCTTGCGCGCCACGGCGTAGGCCGCGACGAGGTTGGCGATGGTGAGCAGCAGGGCCGGCACCAGCGCCGCGAGGATGAGGTTGAAGACACTGACCGCCGCGATGCCGGCCGTGGCCAGCACGTAGATGATGAGGTTGTGCGAGGTCGGCATCAGCGCGCCGACCAGCGCCGCGTGGGTGGTGACGTTGACCGCGTAGTCGGCGTCGTAGCCCTCGCGCTTCATCAGCGGGATCATCACCGAGCCCATCGCCGACACGTCGGCCAGCGGCGAGCCCGCCACGCCGCCGAACAGCGTGCAGCCCAGCACATTGCTCATGCCCAGGCCGCCGCGCACATGGCCCACCAACCGGTTGGCGAAGTTGACGATGCGCTCGGCGATGCCGCCGTGCAGCATCAGCTCGCCGGCGAAGATGAAGAAGGGAATGGCCAGGAAGGAAAAGACCTGCATGCCGCCGACCATCTTCTGGAAGACGACCGCCATCGGCAGGTCGGCCGCGAGCACGGTGGCGACGGACGACAGCCCGATGGCGAAGGCCACCGGCACGCCGAGGACGAGGAGCAGCGTGAAGCTGCTGCATAGGACCCACAACTCCATCTCAAACTCCTGTGGGTTCGACGGCCTGGCCGCGCCACAGCGCGAGCAGGTGCTCGACGCAGAACAGGCCCATCAGCACGCCGCTGATGACCAGCGGCAGATAGTCCAGCCCCTCCGGCACGCCCAGCATGGGCTTGGGCTCGTCCCACTTCAGCGTCAGCCACTCCCAGCCGGCATAGCCCATCAGCACAGCGAAGGCGAGCACGCAGAGATGGATCAGGCCCTCGGCAACGCGTTGCGCGCCCTGGGGCAGCAGCACGACGAGGGACTCCATGCCCAGGTGCCCCGCGTCGCGCACGCCCACCGCCACGGCCAGGCCGGTGATGTAGAGCACCAGCAGCAGCGCGAAGGGCTCGGTCCACGTGGGTGAGTCGTTCAACAGGTAGCGGCCCAGCACCTGCCATTGCACGCAGACAACCAGAACGATCAGGCCGACCACGGCCGCGCGCAGCGACCAACGCGACAGCGCCGCGCAGAAACGCGTGTAGGCATTCATGGCGTGTCTTGAATTGTTTTGACCAGGCGCTGCAGCTCCGGCGTGTTGACGAAGCGGGCCCACACCGGCTGCACGGCCTGGCGGAAGGGCTCGCGGTCGACGGTGATGAACTGCGCGCCGGCCGCCTGCGCCGCGGTCAGCGCCTTGGTCTCCTGCGCGTCCCAGCGCTCGCGCTCGACGGCGACCGAGGCCTTGGCAGCGTCGCGCAGCTGCTTCTGCTGCTCGGGTGTCAGCTTGTCCCAGATGCGCTTGCTGATGAACAGGCCCTCGGGCGTCATCGCATGCTCGGTGCGGCTGTAGAACCTGGCGGCCTCCATGTGGCGGAAGCCCTCGTAGCTCGGCACGTTGTTCTCGGCCGCGTCGATGAGGCCGGTCTTCAAGCCGGTGTAGACCTCGCCGATGGGCATGGGCGAGGGGTTGGCGCCCAGGGCCGTCATCGCGGCCACCCAAAGGTCGGTCTGCTGCACGCGGATCTTCAGGCCCTTCATGTCGGCCAGCGTCTTGATGGGCTTGCGGGCATAGACCGAACGGGCTCCCGAGTCGTAGATCGCCAGGCCCACCATGCCCTGTTGCTCGCAGGCCTTCAGGATCTCGTCGCCTGCGGGGCCGTCGTAGGCGCGGCGCATGTGGGCCGTGTCGCGGAACAGGAAGGGCAGGGCGGGCACCACCGTCTTGGGGCACATGGCGGTCAGCTGCGCGAGGTTGACGCGGGTCATCGCCAGCGCGCCGAGCTTGACCTGGTCGATGGTCTCCTTCTCGCTGCCCAGGGCGCCCTTGTTGAAGACCTTGACCGTCAGCGCGCCGCCACTGCTCTTGGCCAGCAACTGGCCCAGGTGCCTGACGGCGACGACGGTCGGGTAGTCGTTGCTGTTGTGCACGTCGGCGGACTTCAGCTCCAGCGCCTGCAGCGCAGGGCTCAGCAGCAGGGCCGCAATCAGCATGAGGCGTTTCTTCATCGGGGGTGTCTCCTTCAGTCCAGCGCGCGATAGCGCACGTGGGCGATGCGGGCCTCGCCGCGGCCGGCGGCGTAGAGGGCCGGCCGCAGGCTGGCGAAGCCGCCCGCCGTGTTGTGGTGGTAGCCGCTGACGTCCATCTGCACGGGGAATTTGGCCCAGGGCTGAGCGGCGCCGGCGCGCGAGAACAGCGTCAGCACGTGGCGCACGCAGCGCAACTTGAGCTGCATGCGCCTCGCTATGCCGGCGGGCTTTGGCACGGCGCGGATGTCCTGGCCGTAGCGGTGCAGTTGCAAGCTCTTGGCGTTGGCGCCCATGCCGGCGTACAGGCGCGGGCTGTAGAACATCAACAGGCCGGCCTGCACGCCTTCGTCGAAGTCCAGATCGAACTCGACCTCGAAGGCCGGGTCGCCCTGGATGAAGCCGATCGGCGGGCTGTCGGCAGGACCACTGCCGGTGGCCTTCACGTGCAGCCAGCCGTCGGCGACGCGGACTCGTGCCAGTTGGCCGGCGCCGCCGCTGAGAAACTGCCAGTGGGGCTTGAGCGCAGTGCCGGCGAAGTCGTCGGACAGCGGCAGGCCATGCGGCACGACCTCGCCGCCCGCGGGCTTGGGCAGCGGCGCGCCGTCGTCGGCGTCGATGTGGAACCAGCCGTCCTCGCCGAAGCGCGCGGGCGCCAGCAGCGTCTGGCGACCCAGCGTGTGAAAGCCGTTCTCGTAGCCGTGATAAAGCATCCACCAGTCGCCGCGCGGCCCCTGAACGAGGCTGCCATGCCCGCGCGACCACCAGCGTTCACAGGCAGAGCGCGTGCGCAGCAACGGGTTGTGTGGCGCCTGCTCCCAGGGCCCGTCGAGCGAGCGGCTGCGCGCGGCGATGACCATGTGGCCCGTGGGTGGCCCGGCTGTGCCGCCCACGGCCAGCAGCATGTGCCACCAGCCGCCGTGGCGCACGAGCTTCGGGCCTTCGGGCGAGAAGCTCTCGACGTCCCAGTCCTCGGGGTAGTGCCAGGGGTCGTAGACATGTTCGATGGGGCCGGCGAGCTTCAAGCCGTCATCGGTCAGCGGCACGCGGTCGCCGCCGGACAGGAAAAGCCAGCGTCGCCCGTCCTCGCCAACGACGTGGGTCGGGTCGATATGCCTGGGCAGGCCCAGCGGCACGGGCCTGGACCATGGGCCCTCGATGCGCTCCGCGTGGATGACGAGGATGTCGTTGGGTGTGCCCTTGACCGGCAGATAGAGGTAATAGCGGCCGGCGTGCTGGCACAGGTCCGGCGCCCAGACGCTGCCCACGGGCTCGAGCAGCGCGTTGGCCAGCGGCTGCCAGTTGACGAGGTCGCGCGAGTGCCAGATCAACAGGCCCGGCAGGGCCTCGAAGCTGGAGTGGGTCAGGTAGTAGTCGTCGCCGTCCTTCAGCACCGTCGGGTCGGGCCGGTCGCCGGCCAGCACGGGGTTGACGTAGCGGCCATCGCCCATGTCGGCCTTGCGCTGGCCCTCAATGCCGCGCGGCGGCGGCGTGCAGGGCGGCAGGTAGGCGTTGCCGGGTGCGTCGCTGCAATCGGCGGCCCAGGCGCTCGGCGCCGCGAGCAAGGCCAGCAGCTCGCGACGCGCCAGGGTCACTTCGAGACCTGGGTGAACAGGGACTGCCAGCCGGCCTTGGGACTCATGTCGGCGAGGTTCCAGTCCGCCTCGACGAACGCGCGCTGCGTGGGCTTGCGCCGGGGCAGGCCGTCGGGGTTGTTATCCGTCTCGTCGTTGATGAGCATGCCGCGGTCCTCGGCGATGTCGCTGAGCTGCTTGAAGTCCAGCGGGTCGCGCGCCCAGGGCCGCGAGCCGACGTACAGCGGCAGCAGCTTTTCCAGCTCGCGGGGCGGCATCCAAGTGAGGCCGGGCGGCAGGTAGGCCTCGCGCACCGGCACGATCTCGGCGCTGGTCGTGTACCTGCCCGTCATCGGCAGCGGCAGGCCCTGGCGGTCGACGGCGAGGTTGTCCTGTTCGAAGAGCTGCACGTCGCCCACGCCGCCCAGCGTGAAGAAGGGCAGGTTCAGCGCGGTGTTGGGACCGGCGCGGTAGGCGTTGCCCACCAGCGTGATCTTGCCGACCTGGTAGGGCCGGCCCACCCACTCGTGGGCGATCAGGTTGTAGTGCACGGCGCGCCAGCCGGGGTTGTAAATCAGGTTGTTGACCATGGCGCCCCACACGCCGCCCTTGAACAGCGCGTTGCGCTCGCGGTTGGACGCGTAGACATTGCCCAGCAGCAGGATCTGTGTGACGTTGTCGTGGATGAGGCTGCCCTTGCTGTGCTCGCCCTTGATGTGCACGGCCTCGTTCAGCCCCTCGTAAATGAGGTTGTGGCTGTAGGTGATGGCGTGCGAGGTGTGGGCGCGCCAGTCGTCGGGCGTGGCGCCCTCGAAGCGCTTGCCGCTGGCCGACAGGTTCTCGTCCGTCGCCCACGAGAACGTGCAGTGGTCGACGATGACGCGCGCCGCGCCGTCGGAGGTGGACAGGCCGTCGTGGTCGTTGCCGCTGCGTTTGCTGCGGCCGTAGGCGCCGGGGCGGATGCTGATGTGCTGCAGGATCACATCCTTGGCGAACACCTCCAGCTCGCCCTTGACCAGCGTGATGCCGGGGTCGGGCGCGGTCTGGCCGGCGATGGTGACCTGGCCCTCGCGCAGCTTCCAGCTCTTGCCGCCCAGGTCGATGACGCCGCCGACCTCGAACACGACGATGCGCGGCCCGGGCGTGTCCAGCGCCGCCTTCAGGCTGCCTGGGCCGTCGCTGGCCAGCGTGGTCACGCGCAGGATGCGGCCGCCCCGTCCGCCGCGGGTCTGTGCCCAGCCGGCGTGGACATAGGTGGCCGGATGCAGCGGGGCGTTGCCTTCGGCGTGGCAGGGGCCGGCGATGGCCATGAGGGCAGTGGCCAGGGTGCAGAGCAGTCGCATGGGAGTCAGCCTTCCATCAGGTCCCGCATCGCGTCGCGCGGGATCAGCGCGCCGGGGTGCTGGATGACGCGGGCCGCCAGCCGGTTGCCGAAGGCTGCGGCCTCGGCCGGCATGGCGCCGCGCAGGCGCTGTGCCAGGTAGCCGGCCGCGAAGGAGTCGCCCGCGGCGGTGGTGTCGACAACGCGCGGCACGGCCTCGGTCGCCACGTCCTGCCAGACGTGGTTCAGGCCGACGCGGGCCGGCAGTGCGCCGCGCTTGACGGCGATCTCGGCCACGGGTAGCGCCTGGGCAGCGGCCACGGCGGCATCGAGATCGGCCAGGCCGTGCAGGGCCTGGTGGTCGTCGGCTGTGATCAGCGCCAGTGTCGACGCGGCAAAGGCGCGCTGGTACCAGTAGCGCGCATCGGCCAGCGAATCCCACAGCCGCGGGCGGAAGTTGTTGTCGAACGCGACCACCGCGCCGCGCGAGCGCATGCGCGCCATCAGCGCCAGCACCCGCTCCCGACCGGCCTGGGGCAGGATGGCCAGGCTGATGCCCGACAGGTAGAGCGCGTCCAGCCCGTCGGCCTGCTCCTCCAGGGCTGTCGCCGCGGTGTCGAAGTAGGACCGCGCCGCCGCCTGGCCACGCCAGTAGTGAAAGCGCCGCTCGCCGCCTTCGTCCAGCTCGATCAGGTACAGCCCCGGCAGCCGCCCGGGCAGGCGCTGCACCAGGCCGGTCTGCACACCCTCGGCCGCCCAACGCTCCAGCAGGCCGGCGCTCAGGCTGTCGTCGCCCAGGGCGGTCGCATAGTGCACGCGCAGGCCCGCGCCGCCGCAGCGGGCCAGGTAGACGGCGGTGTTCAGCGTATCGCCGCCGAAGGTCTGGCGCAGTGTGCCGAAAGCTTGGCCCTGCAGCTCCAGCATGCATTCGCCCAGGGCGGCGATGGACACTGGCCGCGCGGCGGTGGAGGAAAAAGGGCTCACTGGTCTAAAAATGAAACGACGGTTCAATAAAGATAGCTCACACGGTTCGCGTCCCGCCCCCAGGTTTACCCCGGACCCGCCAAGCACCGGTGAAATCCTCAGGCCGGTGCGCGCCCGAGATGGGCCGGGCCTGCCTTAGAGTCCAGCCGCCGTGGCTGAGTGCCACGGCCAAGATCAAGATCAGGGAGAGGACATGAAGGCGAGTCACGAAGATCGCTCGCGCAGAGCGCTTGGCATCGCACGGCGCTGCTGCGCCGCGCTGGCCACCTTGCTGGCGGCCGCGCAGCCGGCCTGGGCGGGCTGCAAACTGGGCTCGCTGGAGATTCCGGTACGCATCGTCAACCAGCGGCCGGTTGGCATGCTGGCGCTCAACGGCACGGAGGTGCCGATGCTGATCGACAGCGGCGCCTTCTTCAGCATGCTGCAGCCATCCACGGCGACACAGTTGGGGCTGCCCTTGCAGCGCCTGCCATTCGGCATGCGCATCGAGGGCTGGGCGGGCGCCGTCGACGCGAAGATGACCAAGGTGGACAAGGTGGGGCTGCTGGGCAGCGAGATCCGCAACGTCGAGTTCATCGTCGGCGGCAACGAACTGGGCTCTGGCATCATGGGCGTGCTCGGGCGCAACTTCCTGTCCATGGCCGACACCGAGTACGACCTGGCCCACGGCATCGTGCGGCTGATGTTCCCCAAGGGTGACTGCGACAAGGTGGTCTTCGCCTACTGGGCCGGCGACGCCCCGATCATCGAGATGCCGCTCGACAACAACTACCGCGATGGCAACACCGACATCCGCGTCATGCCTCGCGTCAACGGCGAGAAGTTGCGCGCCATCATGGACACCGGCGCGCCGCGCACGGTCCTGAAGATGCGCGCCGCACGCCGCGCCGGCGTCAAGGAGGCCGACCTCACGGAGGCCGGCAAGACCGGTGGCGCGGGTTCGGGCCGCGTGCGTTCCTGGACCGGTCAGATCGCCTCTTTCGAACTGGGCGGCGAGAAGATCGCCAACAACCGCCTCGAGATCGACGATGTCGACGGGATCGGCGAGGACATGCTGATCGGGCTGGATTACTTCCTGTCGCACCGCATCTACGTGTCGCGGCTGCAGCGCAAGGTCTACGCGACCTGGAACGGCGGGCCGGTGTTCGCGCGCGAAGGCGCGGTGGGCACCTATGACTCGCGCTTCGCGGCCCGGCCGGCCGACATCGCGCCCGACGACGCCGAAGCCCTGGCCCGCCGCGGCGAGGCGTCCGCGGCCCGCGGCGAGCTGGAGCGCGCTCTTGAAGACCTGAACCGCGCCTGCGAACTGGCGCCTCAGTCCGAAGCCAACTTCCTGGCACGGGCGCGGGTGCATCTGGCCATGCGGCAATTCGCGAAGGCGAAGCTGGACCTCGATGAAGCCCTGCGCCTGCATCCGGGCCTGAACGAGGCGCTCGCCATTCGCGCGTCCATGCGCATGGCCTCGGGCGACCGCACCGGCGCGCAGGTGGACCTGCTCGCCCTCGACGCTGCGTTGCCGCCCTCGTCCCATCTGCGCGAAGGCATGGCGGATGTCTACGTCGAGCTGGAGCTGGTGCCCGATGCGCTGCGCCAGTGGGAGCTGTGGACGTCCACCCACGGTGCCGACGCCCACCTGGCGTCCGTGCTCAACAGCCGCTGCTGGCTGCGGGCGCGGCTCAACATCGAGCTGAAGCTGGCGCTGGACGACTGCAAGACGGCGGTCGGTCAGGACCGCCAGGAGCCGGCCTTTCGCGACAGCCTCGGCTGGACCTATCTGCGCCTGGACGACGCGAAGAGTGCGGTCAAAGCCTTCGACGCCGGCATCGACATCAAGCCTTCGCCGTTCTCGCTCTACGGCCGCGCGCTGGCCCATCAGCATCTGGGCCATGCGGACGACGCCCGGCGCGATCTTGCGGCGGCGCGCAAACTCAGGCAGGACATCGACGCCGCAGTCGGCAAGGCTGGCTTCCCGGTCGCCGAGGACGCCACCCGGCCGCCGCCGGCATCCTGACCGCTCCCGACCACCCGCCCATGAAGCTCGTCATCAACGCCCTGGGCGTGCTCGACAACCCCAACCTGCAGCTGCAGCCCAGCGCCGGGGACCGCAACGAGATGGCCTACTCCAGCACGGGCCAGAACGTCGATGCACGCTCGCTGGCCGACGCGCGCTTGGCCGGACTCACGGCGGTCAACGTCACGCTCGGCCATGTGGCTGGCAGCGCCGAACCCTTCGAGGCGACGGTAGCCGACATCGCCGGCTGGGACGCCTTCATCCGCGCCCGCCCCGAGGCGCTGTGCAAGGTGCACACGGCAGCGGACATCGACGCGGCGCGCGCGGCCGGTCGGGTCGGCGTCATCTACGGTTTCCAGAACACCGAGATGCTGGGTGGCAACGCCGACCGCGTCGCGCTGTTCGCGGGGCTCGGCGTGCGTGTCATCCAGCTGACCTACAACGGCCGCAACGCCGTCGGCTGTGGCGCGACGGTGCCGGATGACAGCGGCCTCACCGCGTTTGGCGCGGAGGTCGTCGAGCGCCTGCAGGCCGAGGGGGTGCTCGTCGACCTCAGCCACAGCAGCGAGAAGACCTGCCTGGACGCGCTGCGCCTCACGCATCGGCCGCTGGCCATCACGCACACCGGCTGCCGCGCGGTGGCCGACCACCCGCGCAACAAGAGCGATGCCGAGCTGCGCCTGCTGGCCGAACGCGGCGGCGTCGTCGGCCTGTACTTCATGCCCTATCTGCGCCTCGCCGGCCAGCCGCTGGCGGCCGACCTGATCGCGCATCTGGAGCACGCCGTCCAGGTTTGCGGCGAAGACCATGTTGGCCTGGGCACCGATGGCGGCACGACGGCCGTGGACGACATGGCCGCCTACCGCGAGATGCTGGCCGCCGAGACGGCGTTGCGAAGCAGCATGGGCATTGGCGCGCCGGGCGAGTCGGCCGACATCAGCCTCTTCCTGCCCGACCTCTGCGGGCCGACGCAGTTCAGCCGCCTGGCCGAGCTGCTGGCCGCGCGCGGGCACTCGTCCACCCGCATCGACAAGATCCTCGGCGGCAACTTCCGTCGCCTGATGGGCGAGGCCTGGCCATGAAGCGACTCCTGCTCGTCCTGGCGCTCCTGGCCGGCTCGGTCAGCGCGCGCGAGGACCAGACCGCGGGCGTCGCCCCGGCGTCATCGACGACTGGCTCGAGGTGCTGGAAGCGGCGACGTTGCCCAGCCTCGCCCAACTGCAGACTGCCCAGCCGGCCGCCGATCAGACCTGGCATGCGCGCCTGGCGCAGCAGCAGACTCACCGACCCAAAGGCGCATTGCTGATTCGCCACGCACGGCTGTTCGATCCGGTGGACCTGAGCGTGCACGCCGGCACCAGCGTGCTGATGCGCGGCGTGCGCATCGTGCGCGTCGGCCTCGGGCCCGGCGCTCGGCCGGAAAATTCATGGCACCGCAGGAGCAATGAAATGAATATTGAACGTTTCAACAGCGGCCAGGTCGTGCCCGCCACCGTGCCCTTTCCCGAGGGCGTGCGCGTCGGCCCCATGCTCTACCTCTCGGGCCAGCTCGGCAACGTGCCGGGCCAGCTCAAGCTTGTCGACGGCGGCCTGCGCGCCGAAGCGCGGCAGACGTTGGCGAACATTCGCACCATCCTTCGCAGCCAGGGCCTGGACCTGCAGCACCTCGTGCGCTGCACCGTCATGCTGGCCGACATGGCCGACTGGCCGGCCTTCAACGAGGTCTACCGCGAGTTCTTCGGCGCGACGCCGCTGCCGGCGCGCAGCGCGATGGGTTGCAACGGCCTGGCGCTGGGCGCATGCGTCGAGATCGAGTGCATCGCCGCGGGACCCATGCCGGGCTGAAAGCCGTTCGGCGGCAAAAGGACGGCAAGACCCTGATACTTGGGCCTGCATCACGGCCCGTCGAAGGCGAGGAGGCGATATGAATGATGGTTTCGGTCATGAAGTACCCCCGCGGCATGCGCAGCAGGCGCATCGGCAGGTCACGCGCTACCTGGTCGTGATCTCGTCGGGCGACAGCGGCATCGCCCGCCTCTTCCTCGACGACCGTGCGCAGGTGGCCGAGTTCGATGCCGGTGCCGAAGAGGTCGGCACGCTGACGCGCGGTGTGCCGGCCACGGTCGGCGCCACGGGGCCCGAGTGGGATCGCGCGCTGGCCGGCCACAGCGCCGCCGAGCGCGCGGGCGCCACGGTCTACGTGCTCGACGTCTGAGGCGCCTGCGCCGCGGCCGCCTCGTACTGCGTCGTCAGCTGCTCCAGCTCGCCGCTGTCCTTCATCTTGCGGATCACCTCGCCCAGTCGCGGCGCCAGCTCCTTGCGCCGCACGTGCAGGTAGTGGTGCAGATCGAAGCGCGCCAGGTCGGGTGACACATCGATCTCCTTGATGCCCAGGCTGGCAATGGTCGACTGCGCCGACAGCGTGGTGCACAGCGCCACGTCCAGCCGCCCCGCGATCAGCATCCGAAACAGCTGCAGGTGGCCCTGCGTCAGCGTCAGCGCCGGGTGGTTCTCGGTCAGCTCCTGCACATAGACCATGCCGCGGATGGAGCCCAGCGCGTAGTGCTTGAGGTCGTCGCGCGTCTGCACGCTGGCGTTGCGCCCGGGCAGTGAGTAGGCGCGCACGCTGACGCGGTAGTAGGCCGGATCCACGCGAACCAGCTGCGGATAGGTCTGGCCGTAGCTGGCGATGCGGATCAGCTCGCCATCGGCCTTGTCGCTCAGCGTCATCAGGCTGGCGCGCGGTGCGGGCAGCACGTCGATCTGCAGGCCCAGGCCGGCGCGGCGGTAGATCTCGGCCAGCAACCTGGCCGCCACCGCGCTGCTGCCGCTCTTGTTGACGGCCGTGACGACCAGCGTGTCCAGCGCGCGGGCGCGGGATGCAGCCAGGCTGCACAGCGCGGCGGCGAGCAGGCGGCGCCTGACGCCGAATTCGCGAGCTGGATCCATGTCACCCCACCGCGCGGCACGCGCTCTTGCGCGAAGGTAGCGCAAGCCGCGGTGCAGCAGCAAGCCGGCATCAGTGGCAGGCCGCGCTGGCCAGCCAGCCGCCGAGCTGGGGCAGCCAGTCGTCCACGGCCTGGGCCAGCGCGCGCACGGCGCCGGGCGCGTCGGGCGACTCGGCCGGGCGCTCGATGCGCCAGTGCTGCTGTTGGGCGGCGCCGCCGGCGTTGACGGGCCACAGCGTCGCGTGCAGGCGCAGCACGACATGGCTGCTCGCGGGGCTGGTGAAGACCTGTTCGAATTCGTCCAGGTTGATGGCCAGCAGCGCCGCCGGCTTGCCCGCGCAGGCCGGCGTGGCAGCGAGCTGGTCGCGCAGGCGCTGCGTCAGCAGGGCCGCGGGCGGCGCGGCCCAGAGGCTGTCGCGGTAATGCTCCAGGCGCTGGGCCTGCTGGAAGCTCAGGCGGTAGGCGATGCCCTCGCCGTTCAGCCAGGGCGGGGCGGTCACGTCGGCGATGCGCCAGGCCAGCGCGCCGCCGCTGGCGGTGGTGGCCGGTGCGGGGCCGAGGTCGTAGATGATCCGGACCGGTGCGGTGGGTGCGAACGAGCAGGCGCTCAGGCTCAGCGCGGCGATCAGCGTGCAGAAAAAGGCCCTCATTTGCCACCTGCCTTCAGCCGGTCGGCAAAGCCGGCCTCGCCCGGCCCCGGCGGCTGCGCGCCGCGACCGAAGAGCAGGCTTTGCGGCTGCTCGCCGAGATCGTTGGCCGCGCGCTCCACGCTGCGGCTGGCGGCCGACAGATCGGCCAGTACGGGCCGGGTGCGCTGCGGCGTGTCGCCCACCAGTGCCAGTTCGAGGTTGCGGCTGGTGGCCTGCACCTGGGCGGCAGCGCCGTCGAGGCGGTCCAGCACGGCGGCACGGGCCTTGAGTTCCTGCGTCAGCTGCCGACCGTCGGCGGCCAGCGCCTCGATCTGGCGCAGCGCGGCGCTGGCGCGCTGGGCGGTCGAGTCGGCGTCCTTCAGCAGGCCGGGCAGTTCGCGCGCGCCGGGCTGCAGCGCGGCCATCAGCCGGCTCACGTCGGCGGCCGTGCGGTGGACCTGGACGAGGCTCTCGCCGAGCTGGGCGCGGTTGGCATCGCTGAGCAGCAGGTTCAGCCGCTCGGCCGTCTCGGAGAAACCGGCGAGCAGCTGAGGACCGCTTTCGGCGAGGCGGTCGAGCAGCGTCGGCCGCAGCGCGATGAGGGCGCCCGGCGCGGCGCGCTTGAACGGCGCCTTGGCATCGGCCTCTTCCAGCCCGACGAAGGACAGGCCGGTGACGCCCTGCAGGCCGAGCTGGGCATAGGTGCTGGCCGACACCGGCGCGGCGGCGTCGACGGCGATGCCGACGAGGATCTGGCGCGCGTCGGCCGGGTCGAAGCCGATGGTCTCGACATGGCCGACCTCGACGCCGCGCAGCTTGACGGGCGCCTTCAGGTTCAGGCCGGGCACGCCGGTGCGCGACACGACGGTGTAGCGCACGCGCTCCGTGCGGTCACCCTGGAACCAGGCGACGCAGGCCGCGAGCGCGAGGCCGAGCAGCAGCAGGAACAGGCCGGCGGCGATGGCGTGGGCTTTGTTTTCCATGGTGTGTTGAAGTCAGCTATTTATGGCCCTTGCGGGCCGAGCGCCGGGCCGCTCCCAAGCCGGCCCGCCTTCGGTGCGTGTGCGCGGCTCAACGCCGCGCGCATCGCCGTCCCCCAGGGGGACCGACCGGGCGCGCCCGCGTTCAGCGTGGCGAGACTGGGCGAGGGGCGTCATGTCACCTCTTCGCGCAGCACGGCGGGCACGCCGCCTTCCTCGCTGGTGTCGTCCAGGCTGAGGCGGAAGCGCCGCACGTCTTCCTCGGCGCAGCGTTCGAGGTGGCCGAGGAAGAAGTTGCGCACGAAGGGGTGGGGCAGGGGCGCAACCTCGGCCAGTGGCCCGCAGGCGACGATGTGCTGCTCGGCCAGCACGGCCACGCGGTCGACGACGGCAAAGAGGGTGTCCACGTCGTGCGTGACCATGACGACGGTCAGGCCCAGCTCCTGGCGAAGCCGGCGCAGCAGCTTGACGAACTGCTTGGCGCTGTCGGGGTCCAGGCCGGCGGTGGGCTCGTCCAGGAAGAGCAGCTGCGGGTCCAGGATCAGCGCCCGCGCCAGCGACACGCGCTTGACCATGCCGCCGGACAGCTCGGCCGGCCGCTTGACCGCGTCCTCGGGCTTGAGGCCGACCTGGGCCAGCTTGAGCATGACCAGCGGCTTGACGAGGCTGGCCGGCACGCTTTTCAGCTCGCGCAGCGGCAGGGCGATGTTGTCGTAGACGCTCAGCGCCGAGAACAGCGCGCCGGCCTGGAACAGCACGCCCCAGCGGTAGCGCACGCGCTCCAGGTCGCGCACCGCGCAGCGGCCCAGCGGGTGGCCGAAGATCTTCACGGTGCCGGCCTGCGGCACCTCCAGGCCGAGCAGCAGGCGCAGCAGCGTCGTCTTGCCAGAGCCCGAGCCGCCGATCAGGGCCATGACCTCGCCGCGGTAGACGGTCAGGTGCAGCTCGCGGTGGATGACGTGGCCGCCCAGCACGGTGGTCACGCCGTCGACTTCAATGATGGGTTCGGCGGTCTTCATGCTTCAGATGCCCACATTGGAGAACAGCACCGCGAAGATCGCGTCGACGACGATGACCAGCGTGATGGCCGTGACGACGGATTGCGTGACGGACTGTCCCAGGCTCTCGGTGTTGGGCTTCACGCGCAGGCCGAAGTGGCTGGCCAGCAGCGCGATCAGCGCGCCGAAGATGACCGACTTGCTCCAGCCCAGCCAGAGATTGGCTGGCTCGACGACGCTGGGCAGCGTGTGCAGGAACTGCAGCGGGCTCAGCCCCAGCTGCGCGCCCGCCGCGGCCATGCCGCCGAGCAGCATCAGCGCGCTCGTCCATAGCGCCACCAAGGGCAGGGACACGGCAAGTGCCACGACCTTGGGCAGCACCAGGCGCACGGTGTGCGAGATGCCCATGACCGAGAGCGCATCCAGCTCCTGCGTGACGCGCATGACGCCGATCTGCGCCGTCATCGCCGAGCCCGAGCGGCCGGCGACGATGATGGCGGCCAGCAGCGGCCCCAGCTCGCGCAGCACGGCCAGGCCCAGGATGTTGATGACGAAGATGTCGGCGCCATAGGTCTTGAGCTGCTTGGAGATCAGGTAGGACAGCGTCAGCCCGACGAGAAAACCCACCAGCGCCGTGATCGGCAGCGCCTGGGCACCGGTGCGGAAGACATTGGCCGAGATTTCGCGCCAGCCGATCAGCGACGGGTGGCGCAGCACCTGCACCAGATCGAGCAGCAGCCGGCCCGTCAGCGCGACGATGTCCAGCCCGTGGCGGGCAAAGGCCACCAGCTGCAGGCTGGCCGCCTCCACGCCCGGCCCCAGGCGTGGGCCGCGCCGGGGCAGGGCGCCGGGTTGCAGGAACTGGGCGAACAGCGTCACATGCTCGGGCAGCCACAGCAGCCGCCGGGGTGGCTTCTGGCCCCAGCCCTGCCACAACGTCAGCGCGCCGGCCGTGTCCAGCCGGCCCAGGGCGCGCAGGTCCCACAGCGCGTCGCCGGGTTCCGCGGCGGCCGTGGCGACGCGCTGGCGGAACTCCTCGTAGCGCCCGCGCAGGGCCAGCAGCGTCCAGTCGCCACTGACGCGCCACTCCTGGGGGCCACCGGCCTGCAACCGGGGTTCGGCGTCGGGTGAACCGCCGGCCCGGGCCTCGGGTGGGGCAGGAAAGGACAGCGCGCCGGCATCGCTCATGGGCGCAACGATAGCGCCCCCGGCCGACCCGCGGGCGATGCTGGCTACCATCGCTTTGAACCTCCGGGCGCCTGGCTGGAACACACGCGTCTGCGAAAGGTGTGCATGTTGAAGTGGCCCAGCATCAGAAAGAAACCCGAGGACGCTCCGTCCGACGGGCGCGGCATGCCTGCCGAACGGCTGGAATTGGCGTTGCTGGACGGCATCAAGCGCGGCCGGCGGTCCGAGTTCGACGCCCTCTACCGCCTCTACCACCCGCGGCTGTGGCGCTTCCTGACCCACCTGATGCGCCAGCCCGAGGCCATCGAGGAGGTGCTGAACGACACGATGATGGTGGTCTGGCAGCGGGCCGACAGCTTCGACGGCCGCAGCAAGCTGTCGACCTGGGTGTTCGGCATCGCCTACCGCAAGGCCTTGAAAGCGATGAGCCGGCAGGACCTGCCGGTCGACATCGACGAGGCCGACGAGCCGGCCGACCCCGGCCCCGGGCCGGACGGGCAGCTCGGCCTCACGCAACTGCGCGGGCGGCTGCGCGAGGCGTTGGCCGAGCTGTCGCTGGAGCACCGCGCCGTGGTGGAGCTCTGCTATTTCCATGACATGGCCTATGCGGAGATCGCCGACGTCGTTGGCTGCCCCCCCGAGACCGTGAAGACGCGGATGTTTTATGCGCGGCGCCGGCTGCGCCTGCTGCTCGACGATCTCGCCGGGCAGCGAGGAGAACTGTGATGAGTGTGGTTGTACCCATGGAACACGATGAACATGTGGCCGTGCAGGCCCTGCTGCCCTGGTATGCGCGCGGCCAGCTGGATGGCGCCGAGATGGGCCGCGTGCAGGGCCATCTGCTGCACTGCCAGGCCTGCCGCAACGAGCTGGCCGCCGAACGGCCGATGCAGACGCTGCTGCACGTGGCCGGCGCGCCGCCCGAGGGCGGCGACGCCGAGGCGGGCCTGGCCAAGCTGCACGCCCGCATGCAGCCGCGCCGGGCCGAGTCGCGCGCGCCGCGCTGGATGCCCTGGGCCCTGGGCTTGCAGGGCACGGCCATGGCGCTGCTGCTGGGCCTGTGGCTGCACACGGGTGACGGCGAGCCGGCCTACCAAGGGCTTTCGGCCCTCGGCAGCGTGCCCGTGGTGGCCGATGCCCTCGTCATGTTCAAGCCCGGCACCAGCGAGCAGGCGCTGCGCGAGCTGTTGCAGGCTCAAGGCGCCGGCGTCGTTGCCGGGCCGACCGAGACTGGCGCCTGGCTGCTGCGCGTCGACGCACGCGGCCTGGCGGCGCTGCGCGCCGCGCCTATCGTGCAGATGGCCGAGCCACTGCAGCCCGGGCCGGCGCGATGAGGCGTTGGCTGCATCTGCTGTTGCTGCTGGCCTGCAGCCTGCTTGGCGGCGCCGCCGCCGCCCAGGCCGAGGAGGCGCAGCGCCAGGTCCTCGTCATGCTGCAGCTGCCCAAGGCTCATTACCGGCCCGACGGCAGCTATGCCGGCACCTACGGCGCGGGCGTTGGCCAGCAGTCGCGCCAGCAGGTGGCCGAGGCGCTCGCGCGCAAGCACGGGCTGGAGCTGCGCAGCGAATGGCCGATGCCGCTGGCCGGCGTGGACTGCTTCGTCATGCGCCTGCCGGAGGGTGACTCGCGCTCGTCTGCCCAGGTTGCCCTGACCGTGGCCGGCGACCGGCGCGTCGCCTGGGCCCAGCCCGTCAGCCTCTACCAGGCCCAGGGCAGCCAGCAGGAGCCGATGTACGCCGCCCAGCCGGCCGCCCAGCAGTGGCATCTGGCTGAGCTGCACCAGCTGGCCACCGGCCGCGGCGTGCGCATCGCCGTCATCGACAGCGGCGTCGAGACGGGCCACCCCGACCTGGCCGGCCAGGTGGTGTCGAGCGAGAACTTCGTCGACGCGCGTCCATCGCCCGCCGAAGGCCATGGCACGGCCGTCGCCAGCATCATCGCGGCGCGCGCCGACAACGGCGTGGGCATTGCCGGCATCGCGCCCAGGGCACAGCTGCTGGCATTGCGCGCCTGCTGGCAGGCCAGCCAGACGGCCGGCGGGCAGACGCTGTGCACCAGCCTGGCCCTGGCCAAGGCCTTGTACGCGGCCATCCAGCAGGGCGCCCACATCATCAATATGAGCCTCAGCGGCCCGGACGACCGGCTGCTGGCGCTGCTGCTGGACCAGGCCATGGCGCGCGGCGTCGTCATCGTCGCAGCGCTGCCTGGCGACAGCGGACCAGGCCCGTTCCCGGCCAGCCATGCGGGCGTGCTCGTCGTCGGCGGCGCGCCGCCGCTGCCCGTGGGCGCGCTGCTTGCGCCGGGCCGCGACATCCCAAGCGCGGCGCCGGGCGGCGG
Source organism: Burkholderiales bacterium (assembly GCA_019509985.1). Classification (GTDB taxonomy): domain Bacteria; phylum Pseudomonadota; class Gammaproteobacteria; order Burkholderiales; family Burkholderiaceae_C; genus Pelomonas. The sequence continues at coordinate 17,137 of JAEKLF010000085.1, forward strand.
CTGGCAGTTGGTGACGGGGTCGTCCTTCGCGGCGGCGCATGTGGCGGGCCTGCTGGCACTGGTGCGCGAGCTCGACGCCAAGGGCCTGCAGCCGGCCACGCTGAAGACGGCCTTCGTCACTGCCGCGCACGGCCGCATCGACGGCTGCGCGACGTTGGCCCGGTACGCGGGCGCGCGCGGCCCGATCTGCGCCGTGCTGGGGCAAACTGCGGACTGATGCCCCCCGCGCGCCTGGCCCGACTCACCCTCCTGATCGCCCCGCTGCTCGTTGGCGCGGGGGCGGCGTGGGCCGACGTCGGCGCGACGTTGTCGGTGCAGACCGATGCGCGCGAGCGCGGCATGTCGTACAGCGGCAACCGGCCCGACGCCCAGCTCGGGCTGGCCTGGGACGGCGATGCTGGCTGGTACGCCGGTGCGTCGCTGACGTGGGTCCGCTTCACCGAGAACCGAGGCGCCCGCCTGCATGCCTACGGTGGCCGCGTCGTCGAACTGGCCCCCGGGCTGGACGGTGAAGCCGGCCTGCTCGCGAACCACTTCGAGAACGTGTCGCGCTACGACTTCGTCGAGGGCTATGTCGGCCTGCTGGGCGAGCGCTGGAACCTGCGCCTGTACCACTCGCCCGACTACTACGGCAGCGGGCAGCGCAGCCTGTATGGCGAGTTCAATCTGCGCTGGCCTGTCGCTCTGAGTTGGACGGCCATCGGCCACGTCGGCATGCTTCGCGGCTGGGGTCATGTCTCGCCATACACCGAGCCGCATGGGCCAATGCGCGTGGATCTGCGCGTCGGGGTGTCTCGGCAATTGGGCGTGAGCAGCGATCTGCTGCTCGCCTGGACGACGGCGAGCCGCGGAGGCCCTTACACCTGGACGCAGACAACGCACCGGCGTGCAGCGCTGCTGGCGCTGACCATGGCTTTCTAAATCCCTAACTTCTCTTTGAACCCGCACGCGGCGGGCCGGCACTCACGCCGCAATGGGTGCCAGGAAAGGGCAGTGATGAGGATTTCCAAACGGGTCTTGGGCGCGCTCGGCGCTGCGACCGTGGCCATTGCCGGCTGTGGCGGCGGCAGCGGCGCAGGGCTGGATTCGAACGGCCGGCCGCTCGGCGAGGGCAATGACCCGAGCGGCCCGATGACGGCCAGCTTCAGCTCCATCCAGTCGCATGTGTTCACGCCCATCTGCACCGCCTGCCATGCGGGTGGCGCGGCGCCGCAGGGGCTGAGGCTGGACGCGAGCAATAGCTTCGCGATGCTCGTGGGTGCTGCGAGCGCCGAGGTGCCGTCGCTCAAGCGCGTGGCGCCTGGCGACGCTGCCAACAGCTATCTGATCCACAAGCTCGAAGGCCACTCGGCCGTGGGAGCGCGCATGCCCTTTGGCGGGCCGTATCTGGATGCCAACACCATCGGCCTGATCCGCCAGTGGATCGACAACGGAGCGCAGAAATGAAGGCCGCACGCCTGTTCTTCGGGTTGTGTCTGGCGCTGCTGCTGGCTGCTGCGGCGCATGCCGAGCCCTATCTCGCGATCCGCGCCGGACTCAAGTGTGTGGCCTGCCACGTGAACCCGACCGGTGGCGGCCTGCGCAACGCCGTTGGCAACACCTTCGCGCAGAGCGTCATTCCGGCCAATGCGCTGCCCGACGCGCTGCAGGGCTGGAACGGCTCGTTGTTCGGCGACCGACTGCGCCTGGGGGGAGACCTGCGCACGGCAACGACGCGGACCTCGGTGTCCGGTCAGCCGACCACCAGCGTCGGTGGCACCGAACAGACCCGGCTGTATGCCGACGTGCAGCTCATAAAGGACTATCTGGGCGCCTACCTCGACCAGCAGGTTGCACCGGGCAAATCCGAGCGCCAGGAGGCCTATGTGCGGCTGTCGACGCCGGGCCTGGGCTGGTATGCCAAGGCCGGCCAGTTCTACCTGCCCTTCGGCTGGCGGCTGCAGGACAACCTGGCCTTCGTGCGCCAGCTCAGCGGCGTCAGCATGACGGTGCCCGACAAGGGGCTGGAGCTGGGCCACGAGAGCGACGAATGGTCCATCCAGCTCGTGCGCAGCGACGGCCCCGGCAACAAGGGCGGCACGACGGGCCACCAGACCACCGCCCAGGCGATCTGGATGCAGCCCTGGGGCCGTGTCGGTGCGGCGACGGCCCAGGTCAAGTCGACGGCGGGCAACCGCCAGGCCTATGGCCTCTTCGCCGGCACGACGACCGGGCCGGTCGCCTGGCTGGGCGAGATCGACATCGTCAGCGACGCCGGCTACCCCGAAGGCAAACGCCGGCAGCTGGCGACATTGCTGGAGGCTAACTGGCTGGTGCAGCAAGGCCATAACCTGAAACTGACCGGCGAGTACCTCGACCCCGACCGCAACGTGGCCCACGACAACAAGGTGCGCTACAGCCTGGTCTACGAGTACACGCCCATCGCGTTCGCGCAGCTACGTGCGGGCTACCGGCGCTACGGCGGCATCCCGCAGAACGCGGTCGACAACCGGCGACAGAGCTTTGTCGAGCTGCATGGATTGTTCTAGCGTTATCGCCAGACCTGTTTCGCTGGCCGGCGGCGCGCTGGCCGAGCCGTTGACGCGGCTTCCGCTGGCCACGCTCTACCTGACCGAGCGCTGCAACTCGCGCTGCGTCAGCTGCGACTACTGGCGCCACGGCCGGCGCGACATCGACCTGGACACCGTGCAGCGCCTGCTGCCGGGGCTCGCGTCGTTGGGCACACAGACTGTGCTCGTCTCCGGTGGCGAACCGCTGCTGCACCCGCATTGGGCCGAGATCGCGGCGCTGCTGCGGGGAAGTGGCATCAAGCTGTGGCTGCTGACGGCCGGCCTGGCACTGGCCAAGCATGCGGTCGACGTGGCGCGGCTCTTCGATCAGGTCACTGTGTCGCTGGACGGCAGCACGGCCTCGAGCTACGCGGCCATTCGCGGACTGGACGCCTTCGAGGCTGTCTGCGCCGGCATTCGTGCGGCGGTGCGTGAGGGTGTGCCGGTGGGCCTGCGTGTCACGGTGCAGCGCGGCAATGCCGGCGAACTGGGCGAGCAGGTCGAGCTCGCCCGCAGGCTGGGTGTCGAAGGCATTTCTTTCCTCGCCGCCGACATCGGACATGTCGAGGCCTTCGGTCGCCGCGGCGACCCGGTCGATGGCGTTGCGCTTCGGCATCAAGACCTGCCCACGCTGGCCAAGGCGCTGGACGCACTGGAACGTGACTATGCCGATGACTTCGCCAGCGGCTTCATCGCCGAGTCGCCAGCCAAGCTGCGCCGCATTTATGCCCACTACGCCGCGTTGCTCGGGCTGGCGGAGCCGCCTCCGGTGCGCTGCAACGCGCCCGATCATTCGGCAGTCATCGAGGCCGATGGCGGGCTGAGGCCTTGCTTCTTCATTGCCGGTAACTCAAGGCTCGGCGATGCCGGACTGGCCGAGGGCTTGAATGCCACGGCTATGCGCCGCCTGCGTGCCGACATTCGTGCCGCTCGCCGGCCCGAGTGCCGGCATTGCGTCTGTGCCAAGTGGTTCGCTTCATGAGCGTGCTCGCCTGCACCGCTATCTACGACATCAGGGCCGAGACCTATCCGCCGCCGCCGCACAACCCCTTGATGCGCGCTGAGCAGGCCACAGCGCGCTGAAGCTGCTCAAGCCATGAGGCTCCACCTCGTCAACGCCATCGACAGCGATGGCCGGGCCTTGAACTTGGGCGTGGCCGATGGCCGCCTTACGTCGGGCATGGACGGGCACCGTATCGACCTTGGCGGCGCCCGGCTGCTTCCGGGCCTGATCAATGCCCACGACCACCTCCACCTCAATGGTGGGCTGCCGCGCCTGAGCTTTCGCGATGGCTACCGCAACGCCAGCGAGTGGATAGCCGACATCACGCCGCGGCTGTCCACCGACTCGGTGCTGCTGGCCCACCGGGCCCGGCCGCGCGCGCAGCGCCTCGTCGCAGGCGGCCTGAAGAACTTGCTCAGCGGCGTGACGACGGTGCTCCACCACGACCCGCGCCACCCCGTGCTGGACGCGCCGGAATTCCCGGTCGACGTGCCCGTGCTGGCCGGCTGGTCGCATTCCCTCGCACTGGACGGCGAGGCTGCGGTGCGCGCATCCCGCGAGGTTGCGGCGCCCGGCGGGCTGTGGGTCATCCACGCGGCCGAAGGTATCGACACCGCTGCAGCGCTGGAGTTTGACCGCCTCGATGCCCACGGCTGCATCGCGCCGGGCACGATGCTCGTGCATGGTCTTGGCATGAGTGCCGCGCAGCAGCGGCGTCTGGTGGAGGCGGGCGCCGGCCTTGTCTGGTGCCCCGGGTCCAACCTGCATCTCTTCGGCCGCACGTTGGACCCGGGCTGGCTGTTCGAACGCGGCGGCCTGGCCCTGGGCAGCGACTCGCGCATCAGCGGCGGGCGCGACCTGCTGGCCGAGCTTGCGCTGGTGCGCGAACTGACCGGCTGGCATGAGGCGCGGCTGGAAGCCTTGGTCACCGAGGGCGCAGCCCGCCTGCTGGGCCTGCACGACCGTGGCCGGCTCGCACCCGGGCTGCGCGCCGACCTCGTCGCGTTGCCGCCCGGCCTGCCGTTGTCCCGCGCCACCCGGGGGGACCTGCGGCTGGTCGTCGTTGCCGGCCGCCCGTTGTATGCGGACGCCGACCTGGGCGAGGTGCTGGGCCTGGTGCCGGTGCGTGTGGACGGCCGGGCCAAGGCCATCGCGCACCATCTCGTCAGCGCCGCCGATGAGCCAGGGCTCAAGGCACCTGCCCAGGAGGTATTGGCATGACACCGCTGCGGTTCATGAACGCGCATTTCCTGCTCGCCGTCATGCCGTCGGCCCTGCTGCACGCCCTGCAGCGCCAAGCACGCTGAATCGCGCCAGGCCGCCATGCACGTCGTCCAGATCGATCCCTTCACCGACACACTGGGCCGTCCACCCGAGCAGTTGCTGGGCGAATGGTGGACGCTGGTGCACTGCGCGCGCTCGGCCGCCGATGCCGGCGCGCGGGTCAGCGTCGTCCAGAGCAGCAGCCGTTCTGACCATCTCGCCCAGCACGGCGTGGACTATCACTTCCTGCCTCTGGACGGCGGCAGGGGGCGGCCCAGCACGGCATTTGCCGATCTGCTGCAGCGGCTTCGACCCGACGTGCTTCACATGCATGGCCTGGGCTTCACGCGCGAGGTCCACTGGCTGGCCCAGCTTGCCCCCCGGCTACCGCTGCTGCTGCAAGACCACGCAGCCCGCCCGCCCGGCCGGCCCTGGACTTGGTGGCGCTGGCGGCGCGCGCTGGCCCGGGCGCGCGGGCTGATCTTCTGTGCCCGCGAGCAGGCCCAGCCCTTCATGCGGCGAGGGCTGGTGGATGCGCGTACGCGCATCTACGAGGTGCCCGAAGCCAGCAGCGACTTCCGCCCTCGCGAACGCGAGGCGGCGCGGCGCCTTACCGGTATAGCGGGCGATCCGGCGCTGCTCTGGGTGGGGCATCTGAATGCGAACAAAGACCCGCTCACCGTGCTTGACGGCGTAGCGCTAGCCCTGTCGCGGCTGCCTGGTCTACAGCTGTGGATGTGCTTCGGCACCGCACCGCTGCACGACGCCGTTCTCGAGCGCCTGCGCGACCCGCGGCTGGCAGGCCGCGTGCACCTGCTCGGCCGCCAGCCGCATAGACACATCGAGCAGCTGATGTCGGCGGCGGACGTCCTCGTGCAGGGCAGCCACCGCGAGGGCTCGGGCTACAGCGTCATCGAAGCCATGGCCTGCGGGCTCAGCCCTGTCGTGACCGACATTCCCTCCTTCCGTAGCCTGCTCGGGCCGCTGCCAGGCCAACTGGCCGCAGGCCTGTGGCCGGTGGGCGATGCGCCGGGGCTGGCAGATGCGCTCGTCGGCCTCGCGGACCAAAACCTGCTGCTTCGCCAACAGCGGGTTCTGGCCCGCTTCGAAGCGCATTGCTCGCTCGCTGCGGTAGGACGGGGGCTCGTGTCCGCGTACGCCGACGCGCTGTCGTGATGAGCGTCGCACCGCTGGCCATCGGGCCCGTCGATCTGCGGCGCGCCGTGCTGGGCAATCTGCTGTCGTCGGTGGGCGAGACGGGCGCGCGCTTTCTGCTGAGTCTGGTGGTGGCGCGCCTGCTGCTGACCGCCGAGCTAGGCTTGTTCGCACTGGCGATGGCGGTATTCGGGATTGCGCAGCTGCTGCGCGATGCCGGTATCACGGCCTATCTGCAGCGCGAGCCCGACCTGACGCAGGCGCGCTTCTCGGCGTGCCTGGGCCTGCTCACCTGCACGACGCTCGTCATGACCGTCATGCTGGTCCTGCTGGCCGAGCCATTGGCGGATCACCTGGCACAGCCCGGCCTCGCACGGCTGCTGCGCGTGCTGGCGCTCTTGCTGCCGCTGTCGGCCTTCAGCAGCGTGATGGCCGCGCTTCAGCTGCGGGCACTGGCGGCGGCGCGCCTCGCACGCATATCGTGGCTGGGCCTGTGGGTGCAGGCCCTGGTGTCGGTGGTCAGCTGCGCAGAGGGTGCGGGCGCTCTGGGCCTGGCCTGGGCTCAGGTGGCGACAACGCTGGCCTGCGGCCTGGCCCATCTCGGCATGCGCCCGCCGGGCCTGCGGTGGCGGCCGGCGCTGAGCGGCTGCCGGGAGGTGCTGGGCTTCGCCACGGGCGCCATGCTGCCCGCGACGCTGACCAGCCTGCATGGCCTGTTGCCGGACTTGCTACTGGGGCGGCTGGGCGGTGCTCATGGGCTGGGCCTGTTCGGCCGGGCGCAAGCGGCGGTAACCCTGTTGCAGACGCTGGCAGGCCGCGCATTGACGTTCGGCGCCCTGCCGGTGCTGGCACAACGCCACGCGCAGGGACAAGCGCTGGAGCCCGCGTTGCGCCGGGCCACCGCGCTGTTGACTGGCCTCGGCTGGCCGCTGCTCGCGTTGACCGTGGCTTATCGAGAGCCGCTGGTCGGGCTGCTCTACGGCCCCGCCTGGCGCGACTGCGTGCCTGCCGTGCTGCCATTGGCGCTGGCGGCTGCCCTGGGGCTGGTGTTCAGCCAACTTGGGGCCGCGCTTGCGGCGGTGGGCAGGCCCGGGTTGGTGGCCGGTCCGGTAGCCGTGACCTTGGTGGCCCGCGTCGGCCTGGGGTTGGCATGGTTCGATGGCAGCGTGGCGTCCTTTGCCTGGGCGATGTTCGCGGCGGCCTGCGTGGCCCTGCCGCTGCAGTTGGCCTTGAGTGCGCGCCATCTCGGCCAGCCCCCGCGTGCGCTGGCGGCGGCCTTGGGAGGCAGTGCGATCGCCGCTTTGGCGGCTTCATTTGTGCCACTGACACTGGCACCGCTGGCCTGGCTGGCGGCGCTGCGGGTCTCCGGCCACCCGCTGCTGGACGAGCTCTCTCAGCTCGCGCGCCGGCGCATGACGAGCAGGAAATGATCGCCGAGCCTGTTGATGCCTGGCCAGCCGGCCACGCGCCGGTCCAATGCCCACAGCCGCTGGTGCCAGCGCGGGTGGCGCTCGGCCAGCCAGGTCAGGTAGGGTGGCGGCACGAAGACGCACAGGCCGCGCTGCACTTCCAGTTCGAAGGTGGACGCGAAGGCGGCGTAAAACTCGGCGGGTGTGTAGTAACGCGTCCAGATCGTGTGGCCGTTCATTCCGACGGCAACAGTGTCGCGTGCAAAGCGGATGCCGGCACGCGCCCAGCGGCGCTGGCGCGCGTAGTGAACGACCTCCCATGGACAGTAGCGGCCGATGACGGTGAAGACGAGGCGCCCGCCGGGCTTGACGAGCCGGGCACACTCAACCGCCACGGAGCCGAGGTCGGGCACGCAGTTCAGCGGGCCGAGGTTGGAGTAGGCACCGTCGAAGCTGCCTTCAAGGTACTGCAGTTCGTGGGCACCGATGGCGCGGGTGTCCATGTCGAGGCCGGCCTCGCGGGCACGGTCGCGGGTGCGGGCCACCATGCGCTCGGACCAGTCTGTCGCCGTCACTTCGTGACCCTGGGCCGCGAGGTGAACAGCGTCCAGCCCTGTGCCGCAGCCCAGGTCGATGAGGCGGCTGCGGGCCGCAAAGCTGGCGTCCAGCCAACGCCACATTTCTGCACGCATCTCCTGGATGGCGGTGTTGTTGCCGCGCGGACCGTCGTAATCGGCGGCGACGCTGTCGAAGGCATCCTGGGTGTCGGTCAGTTGGGATTGAAGGCGATTTGGGGCTTTCATGCGGAGGTGTAATTTGAAGATTGCAGTCGTTGTGCCCGGCGGTGTGGATCGCTCGGGCGAGGTAAAGGTGGTGCCGGCCCTGCTAGCCCTGTTGAAGCGGTTGACCCGGCAGCACGAGGTGCATGTGTACGCGCTGCGCCAGGAGGTGCAGCCCGACGAATGGTGGTTGTGCGGTGCTCGCGTACACAACATGGGCGGCCGGCGTGTGGCCTTGAGCCAACTGCGCGCCCTGGCAGCGATCGCGCGGGAGCATCACGAGGGCCGCTTCGACCTTGTGCAGTCGATCTGGTCGGGGGCAGGTGGTGTCGTGGCGGTGGCGGCCGCCAAGCTGTTGGGGCTGCGCTGCGCAGTGCACGTCGCGGGCGGTGAACTCGTCGCGCTGCACGACATTGGCTACGGTGGACGACTTGGCGTGCGGGGCCGCCTGCGCGAAGCCTGGGTTCTGCGCGGCGCCGATGCGCTTACGGCGGCCAGCCAACTTGTGCTGGCTCAGCTCGCTACTTTGGGACACCGGCGAGGTCGCCGTTTGCCTCTTGGCGTTGATCTCGACGTCTGGGCGCCGCGCGAGCCTCGGCCGCGGGTGGCGGGCGAACCGTTGCGCCTCGTGCAGGTCGCCAGCGTGAACCGAGTGAAGGATCAGACCTGCCTGCTGCGGGCACTGGCGCTGGTACCCAGGGCGGACCTGGATCTCATTGGTGAAGACACCCTCAACGGTGAGATGCAGGGCCTGGCCGAGCGTCTCGGCGTCGCCGAGCGTGTGCACTTCCACGGTTTCAAGACGCAGACCGAGCTGCGGCCCTTGCTGGCACGGGCGCATCTGCACGTGATTACCTCGCGCCACGAGGCTGGGCCCTTGGCCGTGCTGGAGGCTGCGGTGCTGGGAGTGCCGAGTGTTGGCACAGCCGTCGGCCACCTGGCGGAATGGGCGCCCGATGCGGCGCTTGCCGTTGCGCCGGGCGATGCCGTCGGGCTGGCCGGCTTGATTGGCCGCGTGGGCGCCGACGAGTCGCTGCGCCTGCGGCTGGCGCGCGAGGCCCAGCGTCGTGCGGTCGTAGAGGATGCGGATCATTGCCATGAACAGTTCGAGCGGCTCTATGCCGAGCTGCTGGGCCGATAGGCGAGGGCGCCATGCAGGTTGTAAATTGCTTGTACCCGCGGTGGAGCGCCGCCCAGAAAGCGCAACGCCTTCAGCCAGCGAGGCTGATGCGTCCAAGCCGAGCTTGCGTGTGCATGGTGCGACTGAACCTGGAGGCGTGTGGTGGCTTCAGCTTCGCGGTCCGGAAGCAGGCGCTGGCGGGCGCAGGCCCAGGCCTCTGCAGTCGTGTGGGACCATGCCAGACCCGGCAGCATCCGGATCGCGAAGCGAGATGCAGACACGTCGTTCAGGTCCTGGCGGCCCAGCGAAGCACGCAGGAAAGGTGGGCAGGCCGACACGGCGCGCTTCATCGCGCAGGGCGTGGTGGGTATGTGGTCGGGGAAGAGGCGCTGCACCAGTGCGAAGGGCGGTGCCGCCCACCAGGCTGGAAGGCCATCCGAGGCCTCGGCCAGCGCTTCCTGCCAGTCCGCATCAGTCAGCCGCGCCGCCAAGGCCGCAATGTCATGAATCTGGATCAGCCGGATGGCTCCGCCGCAGAGGTTGCCGGCCGCATGCAGCAACAGATGCCGCATCAGCGCGGCAATGCTCGGATAGGCATTGAGCCCGGTACCGGCATCGTCGGGAAAGACCTGGGCAGCGATATCGATCTCGCGCACCGGCAATCGCTCTGGCAGTCTGGCGTGCAGCTCGATCTTGACCGGGTTGTCGGCATGCTCGCCAAAGCCGCGCTCGGCCGGCGTGTCCAGCGGCAAGTAGTCGCGGTGCTTCCAGCTACTCACGCCCGCGGCGAAACCGAGATTCAAGATCAGCGCGTTGGCGGCGTCGAATTCGGTGGGGCGTACGAGCAGGTCTACATCGCTCATCGGCCGTTCGCCGGGCTTGTAGATGCCGAGCTCGAGCAGCGCCGAGCCTTTCAACGCGACGAGAGCCACGCGTGCTTCCCTGGCCGCTGTGTCGAGTCGTGCCAGCAAAGTCCGCGTGTGCTGCTCGCGCTGGCGGCTATGCGTAAGCTGATCGGCCAGGAAGCTCTGCCAGGCCGGCTCACCTCGCCAGCGCAGGCGACCGGCCAGAAGGCCGCTGATGCCGTGCATCACAGACACGGCCATCGCGACCCGCCATTCGAAGCTATCCCACTCCGGCGCACTGTCCGTCGGTGCGGCCAGCTCGGCGGCGAGGCGATTCGTAGTTTCCCGCATCGCGGCCCGTATGACCGAGGCATTCGGCAACTGTGTATCGAACTCTTTCACCACATTTCTCCATGACATCCATGACTTGGCGAGCCGATCCGCGTCGAATCGCAGATCCATTCAGCGAACGTGTACCGCTGCTGTCGAGCCGCAGCTTCAGCCTGCTCGGCGCGTCCTTCGAATTCCTCAGCGACAGCCCCGAGCTGCTTGTCCTTGTCGATGAGGCCTACCGCGACCTGCCGGCGCATGCGCTCGGTGGTCCGCTGCTGCGGATCGAACTGCGGCAGGCCCAGGGCGGTGCGGACTTTGGTGCAGAGCCCCCCAGAGCGTGCATGCTGGGCGGCGCGGGCATGTTGGGCGCCGCGGCTGATGCTCACAATATCGTCCTGATCAGTCCCGAGACCGGGCGCGCCGTCGTGCAGCTGTCGCGGGCGATGCTGGGTTTCCCATACCACGCGCGCTACGAGTTCATCGAGTTCGCCGTCTTCCAGTTGGCCGCCCGCACGCAGGGGCTGGTGGCCTTGCACGCGGGCTGCGTGGGAATGAATGGCGCCGGCGCGCTGCTGATGGGCGAGAGCGGTGCCGGTAAGTCGACCCTGGCGATGCATGCCATGCTCCAGGGCTTGGACTTCCTGACTGAGGATGCAAGTTTTGTCGAACCGCGCAGCCTTCGCCTGACGGGTGTCGCGAACTTTCTGCATCTGCGCTTCGATTCGCTGGCCTGGGTCGACGACGCGGCCCTGCGTGCACGTGCCGAGGCCTCGCCGGTGATCCGCCGGCGTAGCGGCGTCGAGAAGTATGAGTTGGATCTGCGCACCGGTTGGGCAAGGCTTGCGGCGGAGCCCTTGCGGCTTGAGCACCTCGTGTTCACGTCGCCCGAGTCCGTAGGCGAAGGCGAACTGCTGCAGCTGCTGGATGGTCACGAGATGGTGGAGCGCCTGCATCTCGACCAGGCCTATGCCATCGGGCAGCCGGGGTGGGCTGAATTCGTGGAGGGTTGCAGCCGGCTGCATGGCTGGGAGATGAAGCGGGGAACTCATCCGAGCGAGGGCGCCGAGGCGTTGCGGAGGCTGCTCACGGGCTAACAGCGACAGCGGGGCTGATGCGTTCAAGCAACCGTGTCCAGCGTTGCTGCAGTTCATGGCTAGCGCGGAGACTGGCGTTGCCGCTCAGCCGCTGGAGGTCGACCTGGTCGTGCAGCAGGTCGCGCACGGTGCGGTAGATCTCGGTATCGAAAGTGCCGTGGAACATCATGGCCAGGTCGGCGCTGTCGTCCCAGTGCGTCTTGGCGCCGAGCTGGGCCTTGACCTGCTCGTGAAAGCGCGTGCCGGGCAGCGGATAGGAGACGCTGACGCCGATGTCATCAGGCCGCGCCTCCTCGATCAGGCGTCGAGTCTGCAGCAGTTCGTCCACGCCCTCTCCGAGGTAGCCCAGCTGAATGAAGAAGCCCACGCGGACACCAACGGCCTGCAACCGCTTACGCGCCTCAAGGATCTCGTCCACCGTTGTGCCCTTGTTCATCGCGTCCAGCACCCGCTGACTGCCGCTCTCGGCGCCGATCCAGGCTTCGCGGCAACCTGCATCGCTCAATGCGCGGGCCATCTCTTCGGTGATGAGATCGGCGCGAGTCTGGATCGTGAATGGAATACCTCCTCCGCGTGTGTCGAGCTCTGCTGCGAAGCGCTGCACCCAGTCGGCGCGAAAGCCGAAGATGTCGTCGGCAAACCAGACGTGGTCAGGCGCAAAGCGAACCTTCAGCTCGGCCATCTCCGTTGCAACGGCGGCGGAACTGCGCTGTTGATAGCGACCGCCCCAGATCGGCTTGGCGCACCAGTTGCAACTAAAGGAGCAACCTTTGGACGCAGCCATGTTGAGACTGAAATGACCGTGGGCGGCGAGCCAGGTCGAGCGATAGTGCTCCATGTCGACCAAACCCCAGGCCGCTGGGGCATCCAGTTCTGCATCCGCGCGTGTGAGGGGTTTCAGCGAAATTGTGGCGACGGCGTCGCCGTGCAGGAGCTCGCCTTCAACCAAAGTGACGGTTTGGGCCAAGCCTTTGACAAGGTCCGGGCCTGAAAGCCCGCGCTGGGCGTTGAGCCGGCTGAGCAGCGCTGGCAACACGTCTAGCCCTTCGCCACGCAACACGACGTCGGCACCGGCGTGTAGATAAGGTTCGGGCGCATCACTCGCATCCGAGCCGGCCACGATGACGCGGGCACCAACGCGGCGAGCGTTGGCAATCATTTTGCAGGCTGCTTGACGCATCCTGACCAGACACATCTTGCTCAGGTAGTTGTAGTTGTCCTCGTAGAGCAGTACGAGCTGTGGCTGCGTATCGGCCAACTGAGCATCGAAGTCCTCCGTGCCTGTGGCCAGCATCGCATCGAAGAGGGAAACCTCGTGCCCCTGGCGACGTAGCAGTGAGGCGACCTGCAGAGTCGCAAGCGGCGGATATGGCTTGGCTCGCTCGAACTGCTTGGCGTCGAAGCGCAAAAAGAAACTATGGCCAACCAGGATGGAAAGCACGCCTTCTCCTTGAATGGGGGTCAGGGCGTGTGTGCTGACCGGCGGCCGGTAGGTTCAATCGGCCTGCCGCTCTTGTCGCCCAAGCAGGGGACGCATGGCGCTACAAGGGTGCCAGCACTTCGCAGCCCTGCTGATGGCGGCGCAGCCATTCGACATATATCCCGACGATGTGGGCGAGTTGCCTGCGGGACAGCCCGACTTCCTGCTCGATACGAGCAATGAACAGCACGTGGAGCCTAGGCGTTCGACTTTTTCAATGGAGAGTTCGCGCACCAGCCGTGGGAAGCCCGAACAGCGGCGACCCTGAGAGGCGCACGGTTTGCGCGCTCAGGTCGCGCGACGGTTGGCGGTGCTGCCGCCCCAAGTGCGTAGACGTCCTCAAGCAGTTCCTCGGGTGCGCTGCTCATCGCGATACGTCCGATGCCTCCATGAGCGCCACGCCTGGGCTCGTGGCGCGCAGGGCCAGCAGGTACTCGCCCGTTGACAGCGCCCCCCGAGGTTCATGGGGAACAGGTTCACGCGCTCCTCATGCCCCACGCCGACGAGGAATACCGGCCTGGCTACGATGTAGTAAGCGTTCAGCGCGCGCAGGTCGCGCACGGACATGCATAGCGCGTCGCCTCGTCGGGCGGCGGTCCGCGCGTTCTGCCAGACCAGCAGGTAACGCAGCCACAAGGTGGGTCTCTTGTACAGACGCCGCGGCAGCTGAGGTGTGACAAAGCTGCCGCGCCCGACATGAGTCGAGATGTAACCGTCGGCAAGAAGTCGCTCCGAGACGGCTGTGACGTGGACGACAGCCAGGGCAGCAGCGAGGGACTGGGCCCGTCGCGCGCACGACGCCAGGCAGCGTAAGCCGGCCGCACCAGTTCGGTCGCCGGTAACCCCCAATTGACTTTGCCCACATGGATCTTCAGCGCGGTAGCTTCACCGGCGGCGTGTCGCAAGATTGATGGGCGGTACTTCTGAACCGAAGGCTATTAGCATCGCGTCATTCCACGCGAGGTATCCAGTGAAACTCAACGACCTTCTCGCTACCGATGCATTGATCCCATCGTTGCCGGAGGGGGTCAGTCGAATCCTCGGTGAATTCCAGAATGAAGAACCCGACCTGCGCCGGATCAATCAGCTTTTGTCTGGCGAAGTGGGGCTGACGGTGCGCATCCTGCGGCTGGTGAACTCTGCCCGCTACAGCGCGGGCGGCCAGCGCATCGGGACGGTGGAAGCAGCCACTGCAATGCTGGGCTTGAAGGCCACGCGCCAACTCGTGCAAGCGGCGGCGGTCGGGGGCGCGTTCAAAGGCGTAACCGACGTGGATATGACCGATTTCTGGCGCCACAGCCTGGATGTCGCGAAGATCGCGCAGTCCCTGGCCGAGGAGTTCAGATTGGACGCCGGCATCGCGTTCACCGCTGGGTTGCTGCACGGCACGGGCGACCTGATCCTCAAGATGGCGATGCCCGACCTGGTCAGCCTCCAACCGGCCTTCGCCACCGATGACGGCCGCTATGAGGCCCAGATCGCCGAGTTGGGCTACGCCTACCCCGAAGTCGGCGCCGCCTTTGCCGCGCGTTGGCAGTTTCCGCAGGCCATCGTCGAAGCCATCCGCCATCAATGCGACCCTCAGGAGGGTGACGACCGGACCTATTCCAGCCTGTTGTATCTCGCATGCTGGAGCGCGCGGGCGCACGAACTGGATATCGAAGGCACCGCACTGTTCGACACCTTCCCGCACGGCGTGGCTCAGGCGATCGGCATGACCGATGCGGGCCGGCTGTGCGACGACAAAGTCATTGCCTGGACTGCGGTCGACGAGGGGCGAGATTTTTCTTGACCGCTGCGGGTTCGAGCAGCGATCGTTCGCGCGAGAAAGAGCCTGTCCGCTTGCGCGGATGGGGCTTGATTTGGCTCGCCGATCACTCCACTCTACGAACGAAAATGCTGAGCATCGATCGTGTGCAGCTGAAAAGGGCCGCGTAAAAGCGCCGGTAGCGCTACGCGTCTGGGGCAGATACCAAGTCCAGCAGCAATTTTCCGAAGTCGGTCACCAGCGGTCGATAGGCCAAACCGTATTCGCCGTCGGTCTCAAACTGGGTGGCGTCCGAGAAGACGAGGCCGGCAGTACCAAGATCGGTAAAGCACCGTTGCACCAGCAGCCTCGGATCAACGCCATAGGCGTTGCCTTGGAGGGACGGAATTCGAGCCCGGAAAAGTTCCTGAATTGAAACGACACGCTCGTTGTTGATGCGCTCCCCAGGGGCCGCGGCGACTGCCAGCATCGCCAACTGAAGCTCGTTCAGGTGGTCTATGGTGTCGAGCAGCATCTGTAGAGCGATGTCATCTACCTTCTTTCCCAACGCAAGGTTGACCACGACGTTCTGCAGTGCATCCAGCTTCTTTGATCTGTGCGTTTTTATGGCGGCCTGCGAGATCTGAACGAAAGCGCTCACGAAAGCAGGATCCTCGGCAAGTTTGTCGAGGCGCACCTCGGTCTCTTGAACTCGGTGAGCTAGCCGGTTTAACCATTCATCTTTTCGAGATTCGAGCGGGACCTTGATCAGTAGTTCGACAAGGTCGGATGCGATGGCAGCCGCTGGGAGCCCACCGATAGAAAATGCGAGCGTACCGGCTACGGCCTTTCCAACAGCTCCGATCGCTTTGTAAGTCAGCGAGTCATCAGGCGATGTAGCGACGATCGGCCGTTCGTTTGTCATAGCGTTCTTCTTTCGTTTGTTCGGCGATCTATATCCCGGCGCCGACTTCAGGCTTCGGACCGTCTTTAGCCTCGGGATGCGCCGCACGGGTCGGGGTGCTTCCCAGCTGAGGGTGGACTGCAAACGTCCCTGAATGGGCTTCTCAATGCGACGTCTGTCTACGCTGATGCTGGCGGTCAACGCGGACTGTCGCTCACACCTTTTTGACGAACTCCGACTTCAACCCCATCGCCCCAATCCCGTCGATCTTGCAGTCAATGTCGTGGTCGCCATCGGCCAGTCGGATGTTCTTGACCTTGGTGCCGACCTTGACGACCAGGGACGAGCCCTTGATCTTCAGGTCCTTGACCACGGTCACCGTGTCGCCGTCCTGCAGCACATTGCCCACGGCGTCGCGGATGACGCGCGCTTCTTCGGCGGCGGGCGCTGTGGGCGATAACGACCATTCGTGGCCGCATTCGGGGCAGATCAACTGAGCGCCGTCCTCGTAGGTGTACGAAGATTGGCACTGAGGGCAAGCGGGCAGGGTGCTCATCGGTTCGTTTTCAGCTGGACAAGAAAAAAGCCCCGCTGCTTGCGCAACGAGGCTTCTGATTTGGCTCCCCGACCTGGGCTCGAACCAGGGACCTACGGATTAACAGTCCGGCGCTCTACCGACTGAGCTATCGAGGAAATGTTCGGTATGGGTGCCGACGGTGCGGTTGCCGCCAGCTTCTCTGTTTTGAGACCATATCGAGGAACAGAGCCCGCGATTATAGAGACTTTTTCGGGTGCCTCACAAGCGGACCTCTAGACTGGCTCGGAAAGTGCGCGGCGCGAGCGGGTAGAGGTAGCTGTGCTCGAACTGCCAGGGCGACTCGCGCCAGGCGCGGCGGTTGGTGAGGTTGTCGACCGCCGCACGCCAGACCCAGGTCTGGTTGCCGATGCCTTGCGTGTAGCGCAGGCCAGCGTCGGCCACCGTCCAGGCGGGCACGGGGATGCTGTTGTCGGGCGTCGCGAAGCGGCTGCCTTCGTGTTGCAGGCCGAGCTGCGCCTGCAGGCCGGGCAGCAGGTCCTGGCGGAGCTGCGCCTTGAGCGTGGTCTGTGGCACGTTGGGCGGCACGAGGCCGTTGAGACTGGCGTCGGCGCTGCCCTCGCGGCGCGCGTGCAGGCGCGTGGCACTGGCGAACAGGCCGCCGCCGCTCCACTTCAGGTCGGCGCTGGCCTCGACACCGCGGTGGCGGGCGTAGCCGTCGGCGCGGTGTTCGCAGCTCAGGTCGACGTCGCAGGCGCCGATGTCGCTCCACAGCGGTCGGCGGATGTCGAACACCGTCAGCGAACCTTCGACGCGTTGCGTGCCGGTCTTGATGCCGACCTCAGTCTGGCGGCTCTTCAGCGCGGGCAGGGCCTGGCCGGCGTTGACGTAGCGCGGCCGGTTGGGCGTGACTTCGCTTTCGACGCCCTGGCCCCAGCTGGCGTAGACCAGCCAGTCGGTCGCGATGGCATGGCTCACGGCGACCCAAGGCGTCGTGACGCTTTGCGAGTAGTCGATGGGCTGGCTGCCGTCGGTGCGCACGCTCTCGCGGTGCAGGCGGGTGTGGCGCAGGCCCAGCCAGGCGCTGGTGTCGGCGCCCAGGGCGACGCGGTCGCGCAGGTAGAGCTCGTTGTTGCGCTCGTCCCGGTTGGTGTTCTCGCCGGTCAGTGCGGGGTTGGGAGGCGTGATGGCGCTGCCAT
Source organism: Burkholderiales bacterium (assembly GCA_019509985.1). Taxonomy (GTDB): domain Bacteria; phylum Pseudomonadota; class Gammaproteobacteria; order Burkholderiales; family Burkholderiaceae_C; genus Pelomonas. The sequence goes on from JAEKLF010000085.1 coordinate 34,552, forward strand.
CGACGTTGCCCACGCCGGCGAAGTTGTAGGCCTGGCGCTGGAAGCGGCTCTTGAACTGGCTGGTCAGGCCGCCGACGGTCAGTTCATGGCGCAGGCCGGCGAGCTGCACGGGGCCGCTGGCGGAGATGTCCAGCGACGTCGTGTCGCGGTGCTCGTTCTCGCTGCGGTAGTCGTAGAGGTCGAAGCGGCCATCGGGGCCGTAGCGGTCGCAGTAGTAGACGCCTTCGAAGCTGCTGGTCTCGTTGCAGTCCAGGCCGAAGCCGAAGGCGTTGCGGTCGTCCGTGCGCAGACGCTGGATGCCCAGATGCGCCTGGGCACGCCAGTCGCCCGCCAACTTCTGCTGCACGCGCAGCGAGGCGTGCGTGTTGTCGAAGACAACGGGCAGCGTCCAGGGCTGGTTGTTGAGGTTCAGATTCGGGTCGACGTGCCTGGCATCGGGCAGCGTGTCGCCCAGCAGGCTGAAGCCGTCCTGGCTGGGCTGGCTCTGGCGGTTGAACTCGACCTCTACCTCGACGAGGGTGTCGGGGCTGATTCGCCAGTCCGTGGCCAGCGCGGCGGTGTGCGAGCTGCCCTTGCTGTTGCGCAGCGTGGGGTCCAGGTGGGCCGCGGCGAGGTTGATGCGCAAGCCGAACTCGCGGTTTGTGCCGAAGCGTTGCGAGTGGTCGACGCTGGCCTCCACCGTGCCGCCCTGGATGGCGCCCAGCATCAGCGTCGTCGCATCCTCGGCAAGCGGGCGCTTGACGACGAGGTTGACGAGGCCAGCCGGCGCGCTGGTGCCGGCCTGCATGCCGGAGCTGCCCTTGAGCACTTCTACAGCCGCCTTGTTGGCCAGCGACAGCGAGGTCTCGCCGTTGATGGGCAGGCCGTCCCGACGCAGATTGAAGCGGTTGTCCAGGTCGAAGCCGCGCACCTTCAACTGCGACCAGTAGCCAACGGCGTTGTAGCTGTCGGAGACCGAGGCATCGAGCTTGGTGAGGCCGGAGAGTTGGTTGACGCCGGTGTCGGCCAGGCGTTCCGCTGACAGGCTGACGGCCTGCATCGGCAGCTTGGCCGGCGGGTCGCTGAAGCCGGTGAGGCCGGGCGCGGCTTCGGTCGCCTTGCCGGTCACGCTGACCTGGGGCAGGGTCTGGGCGCCGGCAACGCCGGCGGCGAGCAGCGCCGAAGCGGCTGCGAGGAGGGAAAGAGTAGGTCGTGCCATCGGAGTGCAAAGCGATGGCAGGTCGGCAAACGAGAACGCGGCGGGCCCCGGGAGACGGAACGGTAAGGAGCCCTGCTGGTCGGCTGCTTCCCTGCGCGAGGATTACCTCAATCAGGTTCAAAGGGACTGTCTCAGTCGATGGCCGCAGCCATCAACACCCCTAGCGAAGAGTCGCTGGCGCGAGGCCAGCAACTTGGCGGATTTTAAAAGCAAACGGCCCGCGTGAGGCGGGCCGTTGTCTAGACAAGTGTGGTGCTTCAGTCGAAGACGGGCGATTCCACACCCAGCACCTTGTGCAGCTTGGGGCTGGTCGTCGTGTACTGCAGGTGGATGCGCTTGTCTGGGAACACGTAAGGCGCGGCGCCGAAGGCCGCCAGCGCGCATTCGTGGAAGCCGCTGAGGATCAGCTTCTTCTTGCCCGGGTAGGTGTTCACGTCGCCCACGGCAAAGATGCCGGGCACGCTGGTCTCGAACTTCTCGGTGTCGACGACGATCTGCTTGCGCTCCAGCGCCAGGCCCCAATCAGCGATGGGGCCGAGCTTGGGAGACAGGCCGAAGAACACCAGCACTTCGTCGCAGGGCACAACGCGCGTGACGCCGTCGTTGCCGGTGATCTTCAGGCCCGCGAGCCTGCCGTCGCGCTCATCGATGCCC
>JAEKLF010000207.1 GCA_019509985.1 Burkholderiales bacterium
GACATCTCGGGCTACTCGCAGGCAAAGCTCAATTCGATCGCGAGACAATTGAATGAGAGGCCACGCAAGACGCTTGGCTTCCAGACGCCCGCTGAGAGGTTCAGCGAATGTGTTGCGTTGACCGGTTGAATCCGCCGTCATGGACCTGGCATTCGCGCTCGAACTGACCGAGGCGCGCGGCGTCATACCGATGAGCGCGCCTGTGATTGACGACATGCGCAGTGGTGCTCGGTACTGACATGGTCTATGTAGACACCAGCGTACTTGTGCCGTTGTTTCTGAACGAGCCGCACAGCGCGGCTTTGCAAGCGCTCTCGGCATCAAGCGGCGCACAGGAGCGATCGACACGCAGCAGGCCCAAGGGGCCTGGGCGTGCTTCGAGCGCCTTTGGGCTGCAGATCTGAGGCTGCTGCCGGCTGAGTCAGCGCACTTTCATCGCACCGTCGAGCTGGTGTTGGATGCCGCGAGCGCGCTATGTGCCGGCAACGCGTTTCATCTGGCTTGCGCCGAGGCCGCTGGCGCGAAGCAGATAGCCACGCTCGACGAGGTCTTGGGTCGCAATGCCCGGCGCCTAAAAATCGAGCCAGTTGTGCTGCGCAGTGCTAGGTAGCGCTGCGCTTTGATGGGCAGCGGCGGCGCCGGCCTGACCTTCGTTTTGGATTGCCGCAGCATGCCGTGGCTTCCGCAAGTCCATTGACGCCAGACACATTCTCTAAACTCTCGACTATGAAATCGCGCGCCTTTGTTCCCGAGAAGCTCGATGTCGCGGCCCTGGCGCACGACGCCGCCAGCCTGCAGGGCGAATGGCCCGCCGCATCTCTGCCGCGCCTGGCCGACTCCGCCGCGCCGGAGGCGCCTGCCAGCGGCTGGCCCGCGCTGCGCTGGAGCCTGCACGGCGAGATCCGCCAGCCCAAGGCCGCAGCGGCGCAGACCTGGCTGCACCTGACCGCATCGGCGCGGGTCGCGCTGACCTGCCAGCGCTGCCTCAAGCCGGTGCAGGAAGACATCGCCATCGACCGCTGGATCCGCTTCGTCGACACCGAGGCCGAGGCCGCCGCGCTTGACGTGGACAGCGACGACGATGTGCTGGCCTTGCCGCGCCATCTCGACGCCCGCGAGCTCATCGAGGACGAGCTGCTGCTTGCGCTGCCGCTGGTTCCGCGCCACGACGCTTGCCCCGAGCCTCTGGCGCATGTCGACGAGGAGGAAGAGGCCGAGGTCGATGAGCGCCCCAACCCCTTTGCCGCGCTGGCTGCACTGAAGCGCCAGAAGAGCTGATCGCCATGCCCCGCACCGCCTTGTCGACCCAGAACGCCGGGCGGTATTGGCTCCCCAAGCATTCAGTGCTACACTCGTGGGCTTTTCTGCGGCCTGGAGTTCGAGCTTTGTTCTCACTCCCCGGGGCCGTGCCCCCAAGTCTGTCCCCAAGTTCCGCAGAGTCAGGAGAATTTCATGGCTGTTCAGCAAAACAAGAAGTCGCCTTCCAAGCGCGGCATGCACCGTTCGCACAATGCCCTGGTCACCCCGGGTACGGCCATCGAGCCGACCACCGGCGAAGTGCATCTGCGTCACCACATCAGCCCGACCGGTTTCTACCGTGGCCGCAAGGTGCTGAAGAGCAAGGCCGACGCGGCCTGATGGTGCCCGGTGCCGCTTGCCGCGGCGCCGTCCAAGCGAAGAATCCGCCGACCCGGCCTGCGTATCGCGCAGCGCCGGGTTTGGTCTTTGTGGCTCACAAAAACCACTGACATGACCACGCCCTTGCCCGAACCGATCCGGCTGGCTGTCGACTGCATGGGCGGCGACCACGGCCCCTCGGTCACGCTGCCGGCCTGCCGCGCCTTCCTCGACAAGCATCCCGGTGCCGAACTCATCCTCGTCGGCAAGCCCGATGAGCTGAAGGCCGCCGCGGGCTGGCCGCGCTGCCGCGTTGTCGCGGCCAGCGAGGTCGTCACGATGGAAGACCCGGTCGAGGTCGCGCTGCGCCGCAAGCGCGACTCGTCGATGCGCATCGCCATCCAGCAGCTCAAGGCCGACCGCGACGGCAACCCGGCGCTGGCCCATGCCTGCGTGTCCGCCGGCAACACCGGCGCGCTGATGGCCGTGGCCCGCTACCTGCTGAAGACACTGGACGGCATCGACCGCCCGGCCATCGCCACCGTGGTGCCCAACCAGCGCGGCCGCTTCACGACGGTGCTGGACCTGGGCGCCAACGTCGACTGCACGGCTGAGCACCTGCTGCAGTTCGCCGTCATGGGCAGCGCGCTGGTGTCGGCCGTGGAGGGCAACGAGGAGCCCAGCGTCGGCCTGCTCAACATCGGCGAAGAGGCCATCAAGGGCAGCGAGACCATCAAGCAGGCCGGCGAGCTGCTGCGCGCCGCGGGCGCTGCCGGCCGGCTGAACTTCTTCGGCAACGTCGAGGGCAATGACATCTACAAGGGCACGACGGACATCGTCGTCTGCGACGGCTTTGTCGGCAATGTCATGCTGAAGACCTCCGAGGGCCTGGCAACGATGATCGGTGCCTTCATCAAGGAGGAGTTCGGCCGCAACCTGCTGACCAAGCTCGTCGGGCTGCTGGCTCTGCCCGTGCTGAAGGCCTTCAAGCACCGCGTCGACCATCGCCGCTTCAACGGCGCGGCACTGCTGGGCCTGCGCGGCCTCGTCTTCAAGAGCCACGGCTCGGCCGACGCCTTCGCCTTCGAGCAGGCTTTGGCGCGAGCTTATGATGCCGCCCGCAACCGGCTGCTTGACCGGGTCCACGACCGCATCGTCGCCACGCTGCAAGCCAAAGCGAGCGATGCTGGAGACAACGCGGCGAACTCCGTCGCGCAGGCTGCATGAGCCCTACTGGAACTTTGACACCCCGCTACTCCCGCATCCTCGGCACCGGCAGCTATCTGCCCGTTGACCGGGTGACCAACCAGGACCTGGCGGCGCGCCTCGCGGCCGATGGCATCGAGACCTCCGACGAATGGATCGTCGAGCGCACGGGCATCCGCGCGCGCCATTTCGCGGCGCCCGACGAAACGGCCAGCGACCTGGCCTTCCCGGCCGCGCAGGCCGCGCTCGAAGCTGCCGGCATCACCGCCGACCAGCTCGATCTCATCATCGTCGCGACGTCCACGCCCGACATGGTCTTCCCGTCCACGGCCTGCCTGCTGCAGCGCAAGCTCGGTGTCTTCGGCTGTGCGGCCTTCGACGTGCAGGCGGTCTGCGCCGGCTTCATCTACGCGCTCAGCGTGGCCGACGCGATGATCAAGAGTGGCGCCGCGAGCAAGGCGCTGGTCATCGGCGCCGAAGTGTTCTCGCGCATCCTTGACTTCAAGGACCGCACGACCTGCGTGCTGTTCGGCGACGGCGCGGGCGCAGTCGTGCTGGCTGCAAGCGAGGAGCCCGGCATCCTGGCCACGGAGCTGCATGCCGATGCGCGCCACGTCGACATCCTGTGCACGCCTGGAACGGTGAGTGGCGGCCAGGTCATCGGCACGCCGCTGCTGAGGATGGACGGCCAGGCCGTCTTCAAGCTCGCCGTCGGCGTGCTGGAGAAGGTTGCCCGCTCCGTGCTCGACAAGGCCGGCATGACCGACGCCGACATCGACTGGCTGATTCCGCACCAGGCCAATATCCGCATCATGCAGGGCACGGCCAAGAAGCTGAAGATGGACCTGGCCAAGCTCATCGTCACTGTCGACGAGCATGGCAACACCTCGGCGGCCTCCGTGCCGCTGGCGCTGGACGTCGCCGTGCGCAGCGGCCGCATCCGGCGCGGCGACACGGTGATGCTGGAAGGCGTCGGAGGCGGCTTCACCTGGGGCGCGGCCCTGCTGAAGTATTAGGGCCTGTTAGCACTACGGGAATCGGATGCGTTGCCACTCAAAAGCCCGCGAGCAAGGCGCGAAGCGAAGCTTGGGTAGGCCCCAAGCGAGGCTTCGCAACGCCGCGCGCGGGCTTTTGAGCGGCAACCCTTCGGGAGAGGGTCTGCGCGGGCGCATGGTGTTGTTGCGCGCCTGGCCTGGGCATGAGCCCAGGCGGCGTCGCGCGCCTAGCCCTGCACCCGCGCAGACCCTCTCGCACCGAATCCCGTAGTGCTAACAGGCCCTAGCCCTTGCGGCCTTGCCGAACCGGCAACTCCGACCGCGACTGATCTGGAACTGAATTTATGACTGCACCTTTTGCCGTTGTCTTTCCCGGCCAAGGCTCGCAGGCCGTCGGCATGCTCGACGCCTGGGGCGACCACCCGGAAGTCCGACTCACGCTCGAAGAAGCCTCCGCCGCCCTCGGCGAGGACATGGCCGCGCTGATCCACGCCGGCCCCAAGGAGCAGCTGGACCTGACCACCAACACCCAGCCCGTCATGCTGACGGCGGGCATTGCCTGCTGGCGCGCCTTCGTCGCCGAGACCGGCGCGATTCCTGTCGCGGCCGCCGGCCACTCGCTGGGCGAATACACGGCGCTGGTCGCGGCTGGCGCGCTGAGCCTGGCGGACGCGCTGCCGCTGGTGCGCTTTCGGGCGCAGGCGATGCAGGAAGCCGTGCCGGTGGGTGCCGGCGCGATGTACGCCATCCTGGGTCTCGATGGTGACGCTGTGCGTGCGGGCTGCGCCCAAGCCGCAGCGCAAACGGGCGAAGCCGTCGAGGCCGTCAACTTCAACGACCCCAAGCAGACCGTCATCGCCGGCAGCAAGGCCGGCGCCGACAAGGCCGCCGAGATCCTGAAGGCCGCCGGCGCCAAGCGCGCGCTGCCGCTGTCGGTGTCGGCGCCCTTCCATTCCAGCCTGATGAAGCCGGCGGCCGAGCGCCTCAAGGAGAAGCTCGCGTCGGTGCAATTCCAGACGGCCGCCTTCCCGGTCATCAACAACATCGACGTGGCAGTCACGGACAACGTCGACGCGCTGCGCGACGCGCTGTACCGTCAGGCCTTCGGTCCGGTGCGCTGGGTCGAGGTCGTGCAGGCGCTCAAGGGCCACGGCGTGGCCCACATCATCGAAGCCGGCCCTGGCAAGGTGCTCAGCGGCATGGCCAAGCGCATCGACGCCGAACTTCAGGCGGCCTGCGTGTTCGACCCCGCCTCGCTCGCCGAGGCTCGCAATCTGCTGGGAGGCAGCTGATGACTGAGTCGACAAGCAAGGGCGTCGCCCTCGTCACCGGCGCCAGCCGCGGCATCGGCCGTGCGATCGCGCTGGCGCTGGCCAACGAAGGCTGGCGTGTCATCGGCACCGCCACCTCTGAATCCGGTGCCGCCGGCATCACCGAGGCGCTGTCTGCCCGGGGCGGGCGCGGCATCGTGCTGAACGTGACCGACGCCGCCGCCAGCCAGACCGCCGTGGACGAGATCGTCGCCAAGGAAGGCGGCCTGCACCTGCTCGTCAACAACGCCGGCATCACGCGCGACGGCCTGTCCATGCGCATGAAGGACGACGACTGGGATGCCGTCGTCGACACCAACCTGAAGGCGGTCTTCCGCCTCGCCCGCGCGGCCACCAGGCCGATGATGAAGCAGCGCGCCGGCCGCATCGTCAACATTACGTCCGTCGTCGGCGCCTCCGGCAACGCTGGCCAGGCCAACTACGCCGCGGCCAAGGCCGGCGTGGCCGGCCTGACCCGCTCGCTGGCCCGCGAATTGGGCAGCCGCGGCATCACGGTCAACTGCATCGCGCCGGGCTTCATCGCCACCGACATGACCGAGGTGCTGCCCGAAGCCCAGAAGGCCGCGCTGCTGGCGCAGATCCCGCTGGGCCGCCTGGGCGCACCCGAGGAGATCGCCGCCGCCGTCGTCTTCCTGGCGTCACCGGGCGGTGCTTACATCACCGGGTCCGAGCTGCACGTCAACGGCGGCATGTACATGGGCTGATTTGGCCCGGGCGCCCTGATTTAGGGGTGCCCATCTAGAGCCCGTAGAATGCTGGGCTGTTTTCAGCAAATCCCTCCTGGAGGATTCATGAGCGATATCGAAGCACGAGTCAAGAAAATCATCGCCGAGCAACTCGGCGTGGCGGAAGCCGACGTTACGAACGAGAAGGCTTTCGTTGCCGACCTGGGCGCCGATTCTCTGGACACCGTGGAACTGGTGATGGCCCTCGAAGACGAGTTCGGCATCGAGATCCCGGACGAAGAGGCCGAGAAGATCACCACCGTGCAGCTGGCGATCGACTACGCCGTCAAGCACCAGAAGGCTTAATCAGCCTGCCTCTCTCGCAACTCTGATCCGTACCGAATGAGCCGTCGCCGTGTCGTTGTTACCGGTCTTGGCCTGATCAGTCCTGTCGGCAATACCGTTGCCGAAGGCTGGGCCAATATCCTCGCCGGACGTTCCGGCATCGCCACCGTCACCCGCTTCGACGCCAGCAATCTGGCGTGCCACTTCGCGGGTGAGGTCAAGGGCTTCAAGATCGAGGATTACATCCCCGCCAAGGAAGCCCGGCACATGGATGGCTTCATCCATTACGGGCTGGCGGCGGCCTTCCAGGCGGTGCGCGATTCCGGCATTCCGACCGGCGATCAGCTGACCGAGGAACAGGCCGAGCGCATCGGCGTGCTCGTGGGTTCGGGAATCGGCGGCCTGCCGCTGATCGAAGACACGCACACTGAGCTGATGAACCGCGGCCCGCGCCGCATCTCGCCGTTCTTCATCCCGGCCTCGATCATCAACATGATCTCGGGCCATGTCTCCATCAACTTCGGCTTCCAGGGACCCAACCTGGCGATCGTGACGGCCTGCACCACGGGCTTGCACGCGATCGGCGAAGCCGGCCGCATCATCGAGTACGGCGACGCCGACGTGATGGTCGCGGGCGGCGCCGAAGGTGCGGTGTCGGCGCTGGGCATCGGCGGTTTTGCCGCGGCCCGGGCGCTCTCCACCCGCAACGACGACCCCGCGACCGCGTCCCGTCCCTGGGACAAGGATCGCGACGGTTTCGTGCTGGGCGAGGGTGCGGGCGTGCTGGTGCTCGAAGAGTACGAACACGCCAAGAAGCGCGGCGCCAAGATCTACTGCGAACTGGTCGGTTTCGGCATGGGCGCCGACGCGTACCACATGACCGCGCCCAACGTCGACGGCCCCAAGCGCTCCATGCGCAACGCGCTGCGCAACGCGGGCCTCAACCCGGACCAGGTCGACTACATGAACGCCCACGGCACGTCCACGCCGCTGGGTGACGTGAACGAGACCAACGCGATCAAGCTGGCCTTTGGCGATCACGCCAAGAAGATGGTCATCAGCTCGACCAAGTCCATGACCGGCCACCTGCTGGGCGGCGCGGGCGGCATCGAGTCGGTGTTCACTGCGCTGGCCCTGCGCGACCAGATCGCGCCGCCGACGATCAACATCTTCAACCAGGACCCCGAGTGCGACCTGGACTACTGCGCCAACGAGGCGCGGCCGATGAAGATCGACATCGCGGCGAAGAACAACTTCGGCTTCGGCGGCACCAATGGCACGCTGATCTTCAAGCGCGTCTAAGCACGCCGGGCGATGCGCCGCACGCCGCCCGTCGTCGTGCTGCTGCAGCCGCAGCCGGCCGTTCAGGCCGTCGTCACCCTCATCGCATTGCTTGCCTCGGGCGGCCTGGCCGCCTGGGTTTTCAGCCATGTTCCTCAAGCCTGGCCGGTTGTGCTGGTCCTGCCGCTCGCGATTTTCCCGGCCTGGCGTGCCGCGGCCGTGCTGCCCCGCCGGCTGCGCTGGGACGGGCAGGCCTGGTGGTTGGCGGAGCCCGGCCGCGATGACGAAACCGCCGTGCAACTCACCGTGCTGATCGACCTCGACACCTGGCTGCTGCTGCGCGCCGGCCCCGGTCCACATTGGCTGCCGCTGTCGCAGCGTCAGCAGCCCGCGCATTGGACGGCGCTGCGCGCGACGCTGTTCGCCGCACCGCAGGTGCCCCAATGAGCGACGCGGACGCCGACGCGCTGCTGGTGCGCGAAGCCCAGGCCGGCAGCCGCGCCGCCTTCGACATGCTGGTGCTGAAGTACCAGCGCCGCGTCGAGCGCCTGCTGTCGCGCAGCGTGCGCGATCCCGCCGACGTGGCCGACCTGTGCCAGGAGACGTTCCTGGCCGCCTATCGCGCGCTGCCGGCCTTTCGCGGCGAGAGCGCCTTCTACACCTGGGTCTATCGCATCGCCATCAATGCGGCCAAGCGCCACCGTGCCCACCAGCGGCCGATGGAATCCTTGGACGACGACGAGGGAACTTTCGGCACCGATGCGTCTCCAAGCGACGATGCGACCCCCGAAGCCTTGCTCGCCAGCCGTCAACTGGCCCTGGGGCTGAACGAGGCCGTCGAGGCCCTGGCTGACGATCAGCGGCGGGCCTTGCTGCTGCGAGAGGTGGATGGCTTGAGCTACGACGAGATCGGCGATCTGATGAACTGCCCCCCGGGCACCGTGCGCTCGCGCATCTTCCGCGCCCGCGAGGCCGTCGCCGCGCGCCTGCGGCCGCTGCTCGCCGGTGGAGGCTGGCGATGACGCGTCCCGGCGACGATGCACTGAACGAGGCCCTGTGCGCCGTCATGGACGGCCGCGCGACACCCGCGGACTGGGCGCGCGTGAACGCCGCCTGGGCCAGTGACCCCAGCCTGCGTGAGCGCTGGGCGATGTGGCATGCCGCCGGCGACGGTCTGCGCTCGCCCGAGCTGCTGGCGCCGCATCGCGAGCCTGGGGCCTTGCTCGAAGCCCTGCATGCGCAGATGCCGACGCCTGTCGTCGACCACCCGCGTCGCCGCGACTGGTTTGCGCCCTTCGCCGTCGCAGCCGGTTTTGTGGCCGTGGCCATCGTCGCGGGCGCATGGCGGCCGACACCCGCACCAGACGCCGTCATTGCCGCTGCACCGATGGCCACACCGCGCGCGCAGGGGCTTGGTGGCATGAGCTTTGCGCAGACGGCTGCAGGCCGTACGCTGCCGGCCCTGGGCACGGCGCGGGAAGCCGGCTTGCCGGGTGAGGCGCCGCCGGAGGTCATCGACTGGGGCCTGAACCTGCCTGAGCCGGCGGCTTCGCAAGCCCGTCCTTGAAGCGCCGCGGCGCCACCCCACCTGTTTCGTCCGTTCCTGCCTTCCGCTGAACCCCTGGAAATCCCATATGCACGCCGAGAACCGCCTCAATCCCGCGCGCACGCGCTTCCTGCTTTCCAGCACGGCGCTGGCCTTGGCGCTGGCCCTGGGCCAGGCGCCCGCCACGGCGCAGTCGCGCGAGCTGCCGGACTTCACCGAGATCGTCGAGCGCGTCGGCCCGGCGGTCGTCAACATCCGCACCTCCGAGAAGGTCAAGATGGCCGAAGGCCAGGCAGAGATGAACGAGCAGATGCAGGAGTTCTTCCGCCGCTTTGGCATCCCCGTGCCCAACCAGCGCCGTGGCGTGCCGCGCGGTGGCGGCACGCCGGACGATGACGGCCCGATGCGCCGCGGCGTCGGCTCCGGCTTCGTGCTGAGCGCCGACGGCTATGTGATGACGAACGCCCACGTCGTCCAGGGTGCCGACGAGGTCATCGTCACGCTGACCGACAAGCGCGAACTCAAGGCCAAGATCATCGGCGTCGACCTGCGCTCGGACGTGGCCGTCGTGAAGGTTGAGGCTGCCGGTCTGCCGTTCGTGAAGATGGGCGACAGCAACAAGGCCAAGGTCGGCGAATGGGTCATGGCCATCGGCTCCCCGTTCGGCCTCGAGAACACGGTGACGGCCGGCATCATCAGCGCCAAGCAGCGCGACACCGGCGACCTGCTGCCGCTGATCCAGACCGACGTCGCCATCAACCCCGGCAACTCGGGCGGCCCGCTCGTCAACATGCGCGGCGAGGTCATCGGCATCAACTCGCAGATCTACAGCCAGAACGGCGGCTACATGGGCATCTCATTCGCGATCCCGATCGCCGAGGCCGTCCGCGTGTCAGACGAGCTGCGCGCGGGCGGCCATGTCGTGCGCGGCTACCTCGGCGTGCTGCCGGACGACATCACCAAGGAGATCGCCGAGGCCATCGGTCTGGGCAAACCGCAGGGCGCGGTGATCCGCTCCGTGGTGGCCGGCAGCCCGGCCG
>JAEKLF010000208.1 GCA_019509985.1 Burkholderiales bacterium
TCGTGGCGCTGCTGGGCATCCTCAAGGCCGGAGCGGCCTACGTGCCACTGGACCCGGCTCACCCGCGCCAGCGCCTGGCCTACATGCTGGGCGACACCGCCAGCCCCCTGCTGCTGACCCAGCAGGGCCTGCTCGAACACCTGGGCGAGCTGAACCTGCCCGTGCTGTGCCTGGACCGCGATGCCACCGTGCTCGACGCCCAGCCCGACCACGATCTGCGCCTGCCAATCCACCCCGACCAGCTCGCCTACTGCATCTACACCTCCGGCTCCACCGGCTTGCCCAAGGGCGCGATGAACAGCCACCGCGCCATCGTCAACCGGCTGCTGTGGATGCAGGCCCAGTACCGGCTCGACGCTAGCGACACCGTGCTGCAGAAGACCCCGTACACCTTCGACGTCTCGGTGTGGGAGTTCTTCTGGCCGCTGATGACCGGCGCGCGGCTGGCCATCGCCCGGCCCGAGGGCCACAAGGATCCGCACTACCTCACCCAGGCGCTGCGGCAGCACCGCGTCACCACCGCCCACTTCGTGCCGGCCATGCTGCAAGCCTTCCTCGCGCAAAGCCACGAGGCCTTGCCCGCGCTGCGCCAGGTCTTCGCCAGCGGCGAGGCGCTGCCCGCGGCCGTGCAGTGCCAGTTCCGCCAGCGCCGCCCGCAGGTCGCGTTGCACAACCTGTACGGCCCCACCGAGGCTGCCGTGGACGTGAGCCACTGGGCCTGCACAGACGACGGCGACACTGTGCCCATCGGCCACCCCGTGGCCAACACCCGGCTGTACCTGCTCGACGCCCGACTGCAGCCCGTGCCGGTGGGCGTCACGGCCGAGCTGTACATCGCCGGCGTGCAACTCGCACGCGGCTACCTGGGCCGGCCCGATCTGACGGCCGAGCGCTTCATGCCCGACCCGCATGGCGAGCCGGGCAGCCGCATGTACCGCACCGGCGACCTCGCGCGCTACCGGGTCGACGGCAGCATCGAGTACCTGGGCCGCACCGACCACCAGGTCAAGCTGCGCGGCCTGCGCATCGAGCTGGGCGAGATCGAGAACACGCTGCTGGGCTCGCCTGGCGTGCGCGAAGCGGCCGTGCTGGTCGTGCAAGACCGGCTGGTGGCCTACGTGGCGCTGCATGAGCCGGCCCCCGGCATTGCGGAGTTGCAAGCACGGCTGAGTGAAGAGCTGCCCGAGTACATGGTTCCCGGAGCCTGGGTGGTGCTGCCGGCCTTGCCGCTCAACGCCAACGGCAAGATAGACCGCAAGGCGCTGCCTGCGCCGCAGGGCAGGGCGGACGATGCCGCGCCCCACGTCGAGCCGGTCACCGACACGCAGAAGCTGCTGGCCGGCATCTGGCGCGAGCTGCTGCAGGTCGAGCGCGTTGGGCTGAACGACAACTTCTTCACCTTGGGCGGCCACTCGCTGCTGGCCACGCAGGTGGTGAGCCGGCTGCGCAAGGCGCGCGACATCGAGCTGCCCCTGCGTGCCGTCTTCGAGGCCCCGACGCTCGAGCAACTGGCTGCGCGTGTCGACGTGCAAAACCTGCCAGCCGGGGGCGACGAGACCATTGCAGCTTTCGGTGCGGCACCCGGCCAGCATGTGCTGTCGTTCGCACAGGAGCGCTTGTTCTTCCTCGACCAGCTCGATCCCGGCAGTGCGGCCTACAACATCCCGATGGCCTTGCGGGTCACCGGTGCGCTCGATGTGCCGGCGCTGACGCGTGCGCTGGACGAAGTGATCCGCCGGCACGCGGCGCTGCGCACCACCTTCGCTCACGATGCGGCGGGCCATGCCGTGGGCATCGTGCATGCCGAGCCGCTGGAATCGCTGCAGGCCGTGGATCTATGTGCCTTCGCCGATGCCGAAGGCGCCATGCGCTTGCATGCGGCCCAGGCCTCGTCCAGGCCCTTCGACCTGGAGCGCGGCCCGCTGCTGCGCTCGCAGCTGCTGCGCATGCGCGAGCACGAGCACGTGCTGTTGCTTACGCTGCACCACTTGGTGGCCGACGCGTGGTCCATCGGCGTGCTGGTGCGCGAGGTGCTGGCCTTGTACGAGGCCTTCGGTGCCCAGCGCGGGTCACCGTTGGCCGCGCTGCCAATCCAGTACACCGACTTCGCCCGCTGGCAGCGCGAGTGGCTGAGCGGCGAGCGCCTGCAGGCGCAGACCGCGTTCTGGACGGCCACCCTGGCCGGCGCCCCGTCCTCGCTGGAACTGCCCACCGACCGGCCGCATCCGGCCGTGCAGACCTTCGCCGGCGCCACGTTGGAACGCCCGCTGGGCGGCGTGCTGTCGGCGCAGGTCGACGCGCTGAGCCAAGCGCAAGGCGCCACGCCCTTCATGACACTGCTGGCCGCGTTCAACTTGCTACTGTCGCGCCACGCGAACCAGGATGACGTGGTGGTAGGCAGCCCGGTGGCCAACCGCACGCGCCGCGAGACCGAGCCGCTGATCGGCTTTTTCGTCAATACCCTTGCGCTGCGCACCGACCTGTCGGGCGCCCCGACCTTCACGGCCCTGCTCGAACGAGTGCGCCAGTCGACGCTGGCCGCCTACGCCCATCAGGACCTGCCGTTCGAGCAGATCGTCGAGGCCCTGAAACTTCCGCGCGACCTTAGCCGCTCGCCGCTGTTCCAGGTGATGTTCACCCTCAAGAACACAGAGATGCCGGCCTTAAATATTGCCGGCCTCGCGGCCGAGCCGGTGCCGGTCGAGTCGGGCGCCTCGCGCTTCGACCTGATGCTTGAAGTGACCCCCACCGGCGAGGGCTACGTGGGCCACTGGGAATACAACCGTGACCTGTTCGAAGCCGCCACCATCGCGCGCATGGCGGGCCACTTCGAGGTGCTGCTGGCTGCGGCCACCGCGGCGCCGCACACGCGCATCGCCAACCTGCCGCTGATGACCGCCGCCGAGCGCCGCCAGGTCGTCGCGGGCTGGAACGCCACGGCCACGCCGTTCCGCCCGATTCCCGTGCACGAGCTGTTCCGCGAGATCGCGCATCGGCACCCGGGGGTGTTGGCCGCCGTCTCGGCCGAGGGCTCGCTGAGCTACGACCAGCTCAACCGCCGCTCGAACCAGTTTGCGCGGCACCTGCAGCGTCTGGGCGTTCGGCAGCATTCGCTCGTGGGGCTTTGCCTGGGGCGCTCGCTCGACGTGGCGGTGGCGGTGCTCGGGATCCTCAAGGCGGGCGCCGCGTGCGTGCCGATGGACGCGAGCTACCCCGTCGAGCGGTTGCGCTACATGGCTCGCGATGCGGGCGCGCCGGTGGTCGTCACCCACACCGCGCTGCGCAGCCGCGTGGGCGAGTGCGAGGCCGCGTTCGTTTGCATGGATGACTGTGAGGACACCTGGAGCGAGCCCGATGGCGACGCGACCATCGAGCTGCCGCTGCTGGCCCTGTGCTACGTGATCTATACGTCGGGCTCGACCGGCCAGCCCAAGGGCGCGGCGCTCACGCACGAGATGCTGACCAACCTCGCGCAATGGCAGCTCACCGAGTCAGCGCTGGGCGTGGGCGACCGCACGCTGCAGTTCTCGCCGCTGAGCTTCGACGTGAGCTTCGACGAGATGGTCTCAACCTGGGCGGTCGGCGGCACCGTGGTGATGATCGGCGAAGAGGCCCGCCGCGACCCGGTGCAACTGCTGCAAATGGTGCTGCGCGAGCGCGTGGCGCGGCTGTTCATCCCCTTCGTGGCGCTGCAGGGCATTGCCGATGCGGCGCGCGAACTGCCCGACCTGGGAGCGCTGCGCGAGATCGTCTGCGGTGGCGAGCAGCTGCAGGTGACCGATGAAGTCGTGGCGATGTACCGCAAAATCCCCGGCGGGCTGCTGCACAACCAGTACGGCCCGACCGAGTCGCACTTCGTGACCGGCCACCGGCTCGAAGAAGACCCTGGCGCGTGGCCGCGCCTGCCGCCCATCGGCAAGCCGCTCTTCAACTGCCGCATGTACGTGCTCGACGCCCAACTCGCCCCCGTGCCGGTGGGCGTGCGTGGTGACCTCTACATCGCCGGGTTGCACCTGGCCCGCGGCTACTGGAACCGGCCCGACATGACGGCCGAGCGCTTCGTGCCCGACCCCTTCGCGTCCACCGCGGGCGAGCGCATGTACCGCACCGGCGACGTGGCGCGCTACCTGCCCGACGGCAGCATCGAGTACCTGGGACGCACCGACCACCAGGTGAAGATCCGCGGCTTCCGCATCGAGCTGGCCGAGGTCGAGCAGGCGCTGATGGCCTTTGACACCGTGGCCGCGGCAGCCGCCACAGTGCGCGAAGACCGCCCCGGAGTGAAGAAGCTGATCGGCTACGTGGTGGCCAAGCCGGGCGTCACCGCCGACGTGCGTGCGCTGCGCGAATGGCTGGCCGACAGGTTGCCCGACTACATGGTGCCCAGCACCATCGTGGCCCTGGCCACGCTGCCGCAGACCCCCAGCGGCAAGATCGACCGCCGCTCGCTGCCTGCTCCATCCGGCGAAGACTTCGGCGCACCCGATCACGTCCCGCCCGCAAGCGAGCTAGAGCAGGCCATCGCGCGCATCTGGTCCGAAGTGCTGGGTGTGCCGCGCATCGGCGCGCACGACGGCTTCTTCGAGCTGGGCGGGCATTCGCTGCTGGCCACGCGCGTGGTCTCACGAATGCGCGCCGAGCTGGGCGTCTCTCTGCCGCTGCGGCTACTGTTCGAGTCGCCCACGGTGCGCCAGCTTGCGCAGGCGCTGCAAAGCCAGCCTGCCACGCCGCAGGCCCCTGCGGTTCCGGCCCGAGGTGTCGAGGCCGCGACCGATGGCGCCGCATGGCCGTTGTCATTCGCGCAGCAGCGCTTGTGGTTCATCGAGCAACTTTCCCCGGGCCTGCCGACCTACAACGTGCCCCTCGCGCTGCGCCTTCAGGGCCGGCTCGACACGGCAGATCTGCAGCGTGCGCTCGACGCCATCGCCCGCCGCCACGAGTTGCTGGGCGCGCGGCTCATGGCACCGGCCGGCGAGCCGGTGTTTGAGCCCGGGCAGGGCGCGTGGCCGATGCAGCGTGAGCCGCTGCCGGCCGGTCCCGACCAGTCGGGCACGCTGCGACGGCGCCTAACGGAAGAGGCCCAACGCGCCTTCGCGCTGACAGGCCCGCTTGTCCGCGCACATCTATTCACGCTTTCGGCCGAGCAGCATGTGCTGCTGCTCAACATGCACCACCTCGTGACCGATGGCTGGTCGATCGGTGTGCTGTCGCGCGAACTGCAGTCGCTGTACGGCGCCTTCGCGCAGGGCCTGCCCGATCCGCTGACGCCGCTGCCCTTCCAATATCGCGACCATGCCACCGCGCAGCGGCACGAGGCTGCCCGTTTCGAGGCCGGCCTGTCGTGGTGGAAGCAGCAGCTCGCCGGGCTGCCCGTGTTGCACGCCCTGCCGCTGGACCGGCCGCGCCCTGCCGTGCTCGGCACCGAAGGCGACACCCTGCTGCGCTGGTTGCCGCGTGCCACGCTGCAACGCCTGGAGGCCTTTTGCCGCGAGCGTTCGGCCAGCCTCTTCATGGGCCTGCATGCCTTGCTCTCGGCGCTGATGGCCCGTTACAGCGGGCAGGATGACATCGCCATCGGCACACCCGTGGCCAACCGCGACGAAGGCGAGGTAGAGCCACTCATCGGCCTGTTCGTCAACACCGTGGTGCTGCGCAGCCAGATCGATCCTTCCACCGGTTTCGCCAAGCACCTGGAATTCAGCAAGGTCATGGCGCTGCAGGCTTTCGACCATCAGCGCGTGCCATTCGAGCACGTGGTCGACGCGCTGCAGCCCGAGCGCAGCCTCAGCCATGCGCCGCTGTTCCAGGTGATGCTGGCGCTGCAGAACAACGACCACGCCATGCCCGAGCTGCATGGCCTGCGCGTCAGCCTCGAACCCCTCGGCGCCCAGGCCGCGCGCTTTGACCTGACGCTCAACGCCATGCCGGGCGAGGGTGGCCTGGCCCTGAACTGGGAATACAACACCGCCCTGTTCGAGCGCACCTCGATCGAGCAGATGGCCGGCCACTTCGAGCGCCTGGCGGAAGCCGCATTGGCGCAGCCACACGCGCCGCTGCGCCGCCTGGCGCTGCTCAGCGCGCAGGAGCGCGAGGCTGAGCTGCACCCTGCCGGCCGCATGCCGCGCGAATACCCTGCGCCGCACTGCCTGCACGAGCTGTTCGAGCAGCAGGCGGCGCGGCGGCCTGAGGCCATCGCGGCCCGCTGCGGCGGCGAGGCCTGGACCTACCGCGAACTCGACGAGCGCGCCAACCGCCTAGCTCGGCACCTGATCGAGCGCGGCGTTGGCCCCGACACGCTGGTGGGCCTGAGCATGGAGCGCTCGCTGCATCTGCTGGAGGGCTTGCTCGCGATCCTGAAGGCGGGCGGCGCCTATGTGCCGCTCGACCCGCAGTACCCGGCCGCGCGTCTGACCCACATGCTCGATGACAGCGCAGTGCGGCTGCTGCTCACGCAGACTGCGCTATGTGACGCCCGGCCCTTGCCCGCAAAGCTCGAGGCGATCTGTCTGGACGATGATGCGCAACGCGCCGCGTGGATGCGCCAGCCGGCCTCGCGTATCGAAGCGGCATCGCTTGGTCTGCGGCCTTCGCACCTCGCCTACGTTATTTACACCTCGGGCTCGACCGGCCTGCCCAAGGGCGTGCCCATCGAGCACCGGCAGGTCGGGCGGCTGCTCAGCGGCACGCAGGCCTGGTTCGGCTTCGATGCGAGCGATGTGTGGACGGTGTTCCACTCGCCCGCCTTCGACTTTTCGGTGTGGGAGATCTGGGGCGCTTGGGCCTACGGCGGGCAGGCCGTGGTGGTGCCGCGCGTCGTGGCGCAGTCCCCGCAAGACTTTCTGCAGTTGCTCGAAGCCGAGCGGGTAACCGTGCTCAACCAGACGCCCACCGCCTTCCGCGGCCTGGTGGGTGAAGTGGCGCGGCGCGCTCACGTGAAGCTTTCGCTGCGCCATGTGGTGTTCGGCGGCGAAGCGCTCAACTTCGGCAGTCTGGCGGCGTGGTACCAGCGCTTCGGCAATGACGGGCCGCAGTTGGTCAACATGTACGGCATCACCGAGACCACCGTGCACGTGACCTACCGCCCCCTCTCGCCGGCTGACGTGACCCAGCCCGCCAGCCTTATTGGCGAATCCATCGGGGACCTGTCGCTGTACCTGCTCGATGGCGAAAGCCAGCCGGTGCCTCGTGGCGTGGTGGGTGAGATGCACGTGGCAGGTGCGGGTGTCGGCCGCGGCTACCTGCGCCGGCCCGAGCTGACCGAGCAGCGCTTTCTGCCCGACCCCTTCGGCCGCGCGGGCGCGCGCATGTACCGCACCGGCGACCTCGCACGGCGCCGCAACGACGGCAGCCTCGAATACGTGGGCCGAATCGACCACCAGGTGAAGGTGCGAGGCTTCCGCATCGAGCTGGGCGAGGTCGAGGTGGCCCTCGCACGAGCACCGGGCGTGGCGACGGCGCTCGTGCTGGCACGCAACCAACCGGGCGGGGAAGGGCAGCGCCTGTTGGCGTACGTGGTGCCACAGGCCGGCGAACGGCTTACGCCTGCGGCGCTGCGGGCATGGCTGCAGGCGCAACTGCCTGAGCACATGGTGCCGGCCGGCATCGCAGTGGTCGATGCGTTGCCGCTCACCGCCAACGGCAAGATCGACACACAGGTCCTGCCCGAACCGGCAGCGACGGGAGATGAGGGGGCCGCATATGTCGCTCCGCAGACGTCGACCGAAAGCGCTCTGTGCAATCTGTTCGCGCGAGTGCTTCGCGTGGCAAAGGTTGGTACGCAGGACAACTTCTTCGCGCTCGGCGGTGACTCAATGCTGGCCGTGAGCCTGGCCCACGCTGCGCGCGAAGCAGGCCTTGCTTTCAGCGTGCGCGATCTGTTCCAGCACCAAACCATTGCCGGCTTGGCCCGACACCTCGGCTCCCACGCCACGGGAGCCTCCTCATGGCAATCGCCGCAACCCGACTGGCAGACCCCCGCGGAGTTCATTTCCCGGAACGACCTGGAGTCGGTCACGCCGCTGACCGCCATGCAAGCGCAGATGGTTCGCGCCTACGAAGTATCCGAGCGACGCGCCGACGGCGTTTACCACGTTCAGATGTGGTCGCGTGTGCGCCATCGCGGCCACCGCGCCGACGCAATGCAGCAGGCGATCGACCTCGTCGTGGCACGCCAGCCGGTGCTGCGCACCGTGCTATTGCGGGCAGCCTCGGGCGAACTCTGGCAGGGCGTGAAGAAGAAGCACCACCCGTGGATGCGGCGCCACGACCTGCGGGGGGAGGCTGACGCCCTGCAGCGTCAGCGCATCGCCCGGCTCATTGCCGAAGACCGCTGCCAACCGCTGTTCGGCACCGCTGACGACGGTGGCGGCCAACGATTCCACTGGTTCGATGTGTCCGACGACGAGTTCGTGATACTCCTCTCCATCCACCACGCCATGGACGACGGCTGGGGCAACCAGCACTTCCTCGCCGAGCTGTGGTCGCTGTACCGGCGACTACACGCGGGCGAAACCATCAAGCCAACGGTACCGGCCCATCCGGTGTTCATTGAGCACGTTGCGCTTGAACGAGAAGCGGCACGGTCAGCCGCGACGCGTGCGTACTGGCAAGACCGGCTGCTGCCGCCATCGAGCGCTCAGGTGGTGCTTCCGCCTCCGGCAAACCGGGCTGTCGAGCCCTGCGACGACCTCGAACTACGCATCGAAGCGCGCGAGGTCGAGGCTCTGCGCAAGCGCGCAACGGCCTGGGGCGTGTCGGTCAAGGCCGCCGTGCTGGCGGCCTACCTCGCAACGCTCGAAGCCGATTACGGTCAAGCGAGAATGACCGTTGGCATCGTTTCCAACGGCCGCAGCGAACGGCTTTCCGATCCGCTGGCGGCGCTGGGCTTGTTCTGGAACCTGGTCCCATTTGCCGCCGAGGCCGGCGGCGACATGCACGATCGCACGCGCCGCGTGCACGAGTTGCTGACAGCCCAGGAGCCCCACGCCTTGTTTCCGCTGAGCGAGGTTTGCAGGCTGCACGGGCAAGGCGAGCTGTTCTTCGCGACCTTCAACTTCACGCAGTTCCACCAGGCTTTTCGCGGCGCCTCGGACGACAACATCGAATTCATCGAATCTGACTGGCTCGACCGCTTCGAGTATCCGATGAACTGCCACGCCGCGATGGAGGACCCTCATGGCCTGCGCCTAAGGTTCAGTTTCAACGCTCGCTACATTGCGCGTCAGCACGTCCGTACGATCGCCGAGCATATGGCACAGGCGCTTGGTGCGGCGGTTGGCTGAGATGACAGCCAACACCCTTGAGAGATATCGAAGCCGAAGCGCTACCCGTGAAGGAGAGTGATCCAAACCGTGGGAGGCCGTTTACGCGGCTTGGCGGCCGCCATCGAGCGCGACATCGCCTCCCGGCCCAAGCCCATCGACAAACGTTGCGCGCCCAGCAACTATGTTGACGTGCCGCTCTTGGACCAAGTTTTGCGCGCAGGGCGATATCAGCTTCGCCAGGTCGCGCGCGGCTTTACGGCTCTCGGCGCTGCTGCTGAATCTCAGCCACGCCGAGTCCACGCTGACGCAGCCGACGCTGACCGATTCGCGAACTCGATCGCCTTCGCCACGCCGCTTGCGGAGAGAAACTGGTCCAACGCGCGGCCGCCGACGTCACCTGCTTATGCACGTACGCATACAGGCGGGGAGTGCGATCCTCCCAACGAGCGCAGGCGAGTTCGGCAAGGCTGTGGAGGGTAGTGTTATGACCCGATGTAATTTCGGCTTGCCGAACCACGCTAATCGAGGTTGAGTCATGGCACCTGTCCCGCGATGTTTTCGGCGGTGCCCGCACATGTTAGTGCGCGGGACGTTTCGGACGCGTGCGATGCCGGAAG
>JAEKLF010000256.1 GCA_019509985.1 Burkholderiales bacterium
GTCGACCCGCGCCTGGAAGGCGGCAAGCTCAACTCGGCAGCGCAGGAAGACCTCGTGCGCCTGGTCGAGTTCGAGGGCGAGGAATGGCTGTTCCACCCGTCGCCGCGCATCGACGTCGCCTTCATCCGCGCCACCTATGCCGACGAGCGCGGCAACCTCAGCCTGGACAAGGAAGGCGTGCTGCTGGAGCAGCTGTCCATCGCCCAGGCCGCGCGGGCCTGCGGCGGCATCGTCATCGCCCAGGTCGAGGCCGTGGTGGCGGCCGGCAGCCTGCATCCCAAGAGCGTCAAGGTGCCGGGCCTGGTGGTGGACTACGTCGTCGTCGCCAAACCCGAGAACCACCTGCAGACCATCACCACCGCCTTCAACCCGGCCTTCAGCGGCGACGTGCGCGTGCCGCTGGGCAGCATGCCCGCCATGCCGCTGGACGAGCGCAAGGTCATCGCGCGGCGCGCGGCCATGGAGTTGCAGCCGGGCGCCGTCACCAACCTCGGCATCGGCATCCCGGCGGGTGTGCCGTCGGTGGCTGCTGAAGAAGGCGTGTCCGACCTGCTCAACCTGAGCGTCGAGTGCGGAGTAAACGGCGGCGTGCCGGCCCAGGGCGGCGACTTCGGCATGGCCTACAACCCCGAGTCCATCATCGAGCAAGGCTCGCAGTTCGACTTCTATGACGGCGGCGGGCTGGACTGCAGCTTCCTGGGCCTGGCCCAGACCGACCGCCACGGCAACGTCAACGTCAGCAAGTTCAACGGTCGGCCGGTGGGCTGCGGCGGCTTCATCAACATCACCGCCTCGACGCCGCGCCTCGTCTTCTGCGGCAGCTTCACCGCTGGCGGCGTGGACCTCGCGGTCGCCGACGGCCAGTTGCACATCCGCCAGGAAGGCCGCGCGCGCAAGTTCGTGGAGCAGGTCGAGCAGATCACCTTCAACGGCCGCGATGCCGCACGGCGCGGCCAGGAGGTGCTGTTCGTCACCGAACGCGCCGTGTTCGCGCTGCGCCCCGACGGCCTCGAGCTGACCGAGATCGCGCCCGGCATCGACCTCGAACGCGACGTGCTGGCCCACATGGAATTCCGCCCGCTGATGCGCGACGTGAAGACCATGGACGCCGGCCTCTTTAGCGAACACTGGGGCGGCCTCGCCGCCGCTCTCTCCAAGCAGACCCACGCATGAACGCCGCCACCGATTTCCTCCCCGCCAGCGGCCTGCTGGCCCAGCTGGACCTGCTGCGCATCGAGCATGCCGGCGCCGTGACGCACCTGTGCCTGAACCGCCCGGCCAAGCGCAATGCCATCAACGAAGAACTGATGCGCCAGCTGCACACCGCCGTGCTCAACCTGCCGGCGTCGACCAAGGCGCTGGTCATTAGCGGCGAGGGCAGCCACTTCTGTGCCGGCCTGGACCTGTCGGACCTCAGCGAGCGCAGCGTGGCCGAGGGCGTGCTGCATTCGCGCGGCTGGCATGTCGTCATGGACGCGCTCCAGTTCTGCCGCGTGCCGGTCGTCGCGGCGCTGCACGGCGCCGTGGTGGGCGGCGGCCTGGAGCTGGCGGCTGCCACGCACATCCGCGTCGCCGACGAGACCGCCTACTTCGCTCTGCCCGAGGGCCAGCGCGGCATCTTCGTCGGCGGCGGCGGCTCGGCCCGCATCCCGCGCCTGGCCGGCGTCGCCTGCATGACCGACATGATGCTGACGGGCCGCGTGCTGGACGCCCATGAGGGCGAGCGGCGCGGCCTGGCGCAGTACGTCGTGCCGGCCGGGCAGGCCGTGGCCAAGGCCATCGAGCTGGCCGGGCGCATCGCGCAGAACGCGCCGCTGTCCAACTTCGCCGTGACCCAGGCCCTGCCGCGCATTGCCGACCTGTCGCAGGCCGACGGCCTCTTCATGGAGTCGCTGATGGCGGCCATCGCCCAGGGTGACGACGTGGCCAAGGAGCGGCTGCAGGACTTCCTGCAAAAGCGCACGCCCAAGGTCGTCAAGTCATGAAGCCGCGCTATCGCCCCGTCGCCATCGGCTGCCAGGACGCCTGCGTCGAGCCCCGTGCCGATGGCGGCTTCGTGCTGCGCTCGACCGAGTCGCTAGGGGCCTACCCGGCGCACATGGGCGAGCGCCTGGCGTACTGGGCGCAGGTTGCGCCGGACCGGCTGCTGGCCGCGCAGCGCGGGCCGGACGGTGCCTGGCGCCGCGTCAGCTACGCGCAGATGGTGGCGCGCGCACGCTCGCTTGGCCAGGCGCTGCTGGACCTCGGCCTGAGTGTCGACCGGCCGTTGGTCATCCTCTCCGACAACGACCTCGAACACCTCGGCCTGATCCTGGGCGCGATGTGGGCGGGCATCCCCAGCGTCAGCATTTCGCCGGCCTATTCGCTGGTCTCGACCGACTTCGGCCGGCTGCGCCACATCCTCGCCAAGGCCACGCCGGGCGCGGTCTACGCCGCGGACCCAAGCTATGCGCGTGCCATCGAGGCCACCGTCGCTGCGGACGCGCACGTCATCCTCGGCGAAGGCCGGCTCGAAGGCCGCGCCACGCAGCGCTTCGCCGACCTGCTGGACACGCAGCCCCGCCCCGCGCTCGACGCGGCACATGCGCAGGTCGGCCCGGACACCATTGCCAAGCTGATGTTCACGTCGGGCTCGACCAAGGCACCCAAGG
>JAEKLF010000086.1 GCA_019509985.1 Burkholderiales bacterium
GGCACGCTCTACCCGCTGCTGCGCGCCATGCCGACCCAGCAGCTCGACAAGATCGGCTACATGACCTGCAAGGGCACCGGCCGCATCACCGCGCTGGACGCGCTGCAGACGCTGCGCGAGGCCATGCCGCACAAGGCCCTGCGCGTGCTGACCCTGGTAGCCAAGGAGCAGGCCTGCGAGTACCCGACGAAAGCCTGCCACGGCGACGCCTGCCCGCTGGCCAGCGGCTTCTACGACCGCCTGCCCACCGCCCGGGCCGAAGCCGCCGAGGCGGGCTGGCTGGACCCCGGCGCCCAGCGCCGCATCGCGCTGCAGCACGGCATCTGCCCCTACTACCTCGGCCAGGAGCTGCTGCGTTGGGCCGACGTCGTCGTGGGCGACGTGCACCATGCCTTCGACCCCCACGGCCAGCTCTTCAATCTCGCGCAGTCGCAGGACTGGCGCCTCGCCTTGCTGGTGGACGAGGCGCACAACCTCGTCGAGCGCGCGCGGGCCATGTACAGCGCCACGCTGAGCCTGCAAAGCATTCGCGACACCGAGCCCGCGGCGCCCAAGGCCCTGCGCCCGCCGCTGCGCCGCCTGGCCCGCGAACTGGCGGCGCTCGCCCGCGCTCAAGGCGCGGACTACCAGGCCCACGCCGAGGTGCCGGACGCGTTGGCCGACGCGCTGGCCCTCGTCAACGCCACGCTCGGCGAGTACATGCAGAACCACCCGCTCGAGAACGGGCCGCTGATGGCCTTCTACTTCGAGACCCTGTCCCTGCAGCGCGTGCTCGACAAGTTCGGCGCTCACTCGCTGTGCGACGTGGAGCGCAGCGCCCTCACGCCGCGCGCGAGCCAGCTCGATGCCCCGCCGCAGCAGCCCGCGCCAGTCAACCTCTCGCTGTTGGACGACGTCGGCCACCCGGACCCGCTGGCGGCCATGGTGGCGGAGCTGGCACGGGACGACGCCGACGACGCCCCCGCCACCGATCTCGACGTGCTGCTGTCCATCCGCAACATCGTGCCCGGCGCCTTCCTGAAGCAGCGCTTCGAGGGCTGCCACAGCGTCACGCTGTTCTCCGCCACGCTGGGGCCGCCCGACTACCAGCGCGACCTGCTCGGCCTGCCCGAGGACACCGCCTGGATCGACGTGCCGGCGCCCTTCCCGCCCGAGCACCTCGTCGTGCGCGTGGCCGACCGCCTCTCCACGCGCTACGACCACCGCCCCGCCTCGCTGACCCCGCTTGTCGACCTGCTCGCCACGCAGTTCAGCGAGCACCCGGGCAACTACCTCGCCTTCTTCAGCAGCTTCGACTATCTGGAGCAGGCCGCGGCCCGCCTCGCATTGCGCCACCCGAACGTGCCGCAGTGGGGCCAGTCGCGGGCCATGGGCGATGCCGCGCGCCGCGCCTTCCTGGACCGCTTCGTGCCCGACGGCCGCGGCATCGGTTTCGCCGTGCTCGGCGGTGCGTTCGCCGAGGGCGTGGACCTGCCCGGCACGCGGCTCATCGGCGCCTTCATCGCCACACTGGGGCTGCCGCCCGTGTCGCCGCTGCAAGACCAGATCCGCGAGCGGCTGGACGGCATGTTCGGCGCGGACCACGGCTACGCCGACCTCGTGCCCGGCATGCAGAAGGTCGTGCAGGCCGCCGGCCGCGTGCTGCGTTCGGCGGAGGACCGCGGCTGGGTCTGGCTGCTGGACAGGCGCTACCGCCGACCCGACGTGCGGGCACTGCTGCCGGCGTGGTGGCAGGTGCAGTGAGGGTTCGCCCGGCCCGCCCGGCGGCCCGAAGCGCGCACTTTGCCCTTGCCACGCCGGCTTGCTTCGCAAGAATCTCCATTCCTCAACCTGCAAGGACGCAGCGATGCCAAGCACCCTCATCCAACGCGCGCTGGGCGCCGCCCTTCTGCTGGCCGGCGCCTCGGTCATGGCTCAGGCGCAGGAGATCACGCTGCCGCTGAAGGAAGCCTGGTTCGAGGGGCAGATCGTCCACTACGTCAGCACCGACGTCTCCGACCCCAACCTCGCCAAGAAGCAGGGCATCAACTACGTGCCCGCGCTGGCCGACACGCTCAAGCCCGGCATGCCGGTCGAGCGGGCCTACAAGTTTCCGAACGACGAGCAGGCCACCGTGCTGCCCTCCATCCCACGCCCGCTGGGCGGCGCCAATGCCGACGCCAGCTACAGCCCGCTGTGGGTGCTGGTGATGGTGCGCTGGAAGCCCGGCGTCGCGCCGCACACGCTGACGTCCGAAGAGGCCGTGCTGGCGGCCGAGGAAAAGGGCGAGGTGGAACTCACGCGCACCAAGATCGTCGCCAACTGGCCGGTGGTGCGGGCTCGGGGTGAGGCGCTGAAGGGCGTTCACTAGGCCAGGCTCGCAGCGGAGCCCGCGCGGGCCTGCGAATCTCCCGCCGGAGCGGCCAAGCCTGAGGTGAGACTTTTGCCACGGGACTTGGCGGCGGTCGACGCTAGGTGTGAAGGGATGTTGCTGGCCGTCTCGCAGGGCTGCACGCGGTAACGGGCGGCCATCCGCGGCATGCCACGCTCGCGGCCTATGCACTTCATCCACACCGCAAACGCTGCCTCCCGGGCGATGACGCCCTGCCCCGCCCCGCGCGCCTCCGCCGCCCATGCCGCCGCGCTGGCCACCATGCTCGCGCTCACCGGCTGTGGCGGCGGTGGCGGCTCCGACGCCAGCACCCCAGTTGCCGCCGCCCCGGCTGCGCCCGTCACGCCCGCACCACCTGCCGCACCCGCGCCGCCTGCAGCGGCAGGCACTCGCGTGACCTGCAGCCTGCCCAACTTCGAGGCCGACATGCTGGCCGCCGTCAACGCCCGCCGCCGCGCCGGCGCCACCTGCGGCGCGCAGGGCAGCTTCCCCGCCGCACCCGACCTGGCCTGGAACGCGGCCATAACCCAGGCCGCCGTCGCGCACAGCGACGACATGGTCGGGCACAACCTCTTCAGCCACACTGGCAGCGATGGCAGCAGTGCCGGCGACCGCATGACCGCCGCCGGCTACGCCTGGCGCGGCTGGGGCGAAAACATCGCCGCCGGCCAGGCCACGGTGGCGGACGTGGTGGACGGCTGGATGAAGAGTGATGGCCACTGCGCCAACCTGATGAACGCGGCCTACAAGGACATCGGCGTGGCCTGCGTGGCGGGGAATGCCAGCACCACGTACCGGACGTACTGGACGCAGGACTTCGGCACGCCGCGGTAGGCGTTTGCGGCTCGGGCTGGCTGTCCGACACCCCGGCAGGGCGACCTCCTTTGGCGAGCCCTTCGGTTTTCTTAGGTGCCCAAGAAGCCGAAGGTTCGGCGAAGCCAAAGCAGGCAAAGAAGCCGCCCCGATTCCGCCGCCCCTCGCGTTGCGAGCGGTTCCCTGCGCTTCTCGGTCATTTAGGGCGCGCCGGCCTCGCGTCGCTACGCTCTGCCCAAACAAGCGTAGCGAAGTGAGTTCGGCGCGGCCTCGGTTTTCGAGCATCGCAGGGCACCCCGAAGGGGCGGTTTTGCAGGGGCGATTTCTTTGCTTACTTGCTTGTTCGCACAAGAAAGTGAGTCGGCCGTCGGGACGAAATCCCGGCCGGGCCTTGGCACCAAGCCAAAGCTGCCAGCGAAGCCAACCGCCACTCAGCGTGACACCTCACTGTCTCATCTCATAAACCGGCGCCTCGCTCTCCCCCTTCTCCGCCAACGCCAGCAGCTTGCGCAGCCGCTCCGCGTCCCTTGGGTCGGACATCTGCGCGGCCGTCGCCAACGTCTTCAATATCGCCACATAGGCCGTCTGCTGCGCCTGCGCCGCCGGCACCTCGATGTCGGGCTTCACGCCGACGCCTTCCCAGTTGGCCTTGGTGATTGGGTTGATAGCCCGCGCCG
The DNA here is from genome assembly GCA_019509985.1 of Burkholderiales bacterium. Lineage (GTDB taxonomy): Bacteria > Pseudomonadota > Gammaproteobacteria > Burkholderiales > Burkholderiaceae_C > Pelomonas. The sequence goes on from JAEKLF010000086.1 coordinate 3,862, forward strand.
TCGGGATGTTCACCACCAGGCCATGCCCCAGGCTGAAGCGGTCACCTGCGTTGGCGCCGCCGCCGGTCGTCTGGCCCACCAGCACGGCGCGCTTCTGGGTCTGGAAGTCGTAGGCGCATTCCTCACCGCCGGAGAAGGTGCGCGCCGAGGTCAGCACGTAGACGGGCTTGCCGTAGCGCGGCGAGGCGACGGCGGTGGTCCAGTACTGCTGGGTCTTGTCGGTGGAGCGGGTGTAGATGTCGTTCAGGTGGCGCTCGTCGCCGAGCGGGAAGAAGTGACTCATCCACAGCGCGACGCTGGCCGGCGAGCCGCCGCCGTTGCGGCGCAGGTCGAGGATGAGGGCTTCGCTGCCATCCACCAGGCTCATGGCCGCGGCGTAGCCCGGGCCCACCAGGTCGGGCGGGCCGAAGCCGCGCAGCTCCACGTAGGCCACGTTGCCGGGCAGGCGCTGCACCTTCTCGATGCCGTAGCCAAGGCGCCCGACCTGCACGCGCTGCTGCGCCATCTCGGCGGCGCTGGGCACGGCGTCGGGGCCGGCGGAGTCTTCGCGGAACTCGGGATCGTGGAAGACGCGGAAGTGCTTGTCGTGGCCCAGCTCGCGCAGGTCCTTGGAGATCAGCTCGGCGAACTCCGGCGCCGAGATGGTGGCGCCGTAGGCCTTCACCCTGGCTGGCAGCGCCTGGTTGAGCTTGGCGGCCACGTCGGGGAAGACGTAGTTCGCGCTCAGCTTGCTGGACAGCGTCTGCAGCACTTCGGCGCGCTGCTGGGCCGTCAGCGGTGCTGCTTCGGGCGGAGCGGCGAGCGCCTGCGTGCAGGCCAGTGTGGCGCTGAGCAGCAGGGCCAGCAGGGCCGCGGGTCGTCGTTGCAATGTCGTCATGGCATGTCCTCTCGTTGACTACTAAACGATTAGTAGATTGGGTCGAAAAAAGCGCGGTCGGGCCGCGCCGGGAACTCTGGCGAAAAGCGCTGCCCGCCCGCGAGCCGTTCGGGCCTGCGGTACGCGCAGCGGGATCAGTCCTGCAGGGGCAGCACCTCGAAGCTCTCGGCCGCCCAACCGCCGCCCTTCACGGTGCGGCCTGCGTAGCGCACCTGGGCGCGACCGCGGGGGCCTTCAAAGGCGATGGTGAACGTGGCCTCGCCGCCAACCGGGTCGTCGATGCCCCAGAGGTGGAAGTCGCGCGAGCCCCAGGTGTGGATGCGGCCGTGAAAGCTCGTTCTGTCGAAGCGCGCGGGCTGGCCGGTGACGGCAAGCAGCCGGGGGTCGGCACCGATCGCGCCCATCAGGCGGATGGACTCGTCGGACATGGCGGCGGATTGCAGGCGCGGTGGGGCATCCGGAGCGGGCGGCGGGGGCAGCGCGGCGGGCTTGCCGGACCCGCCCGACTCGTTCATCGCCACCATCGAGCCCAGCCAGGTCCGCACGCCAGCGTCGATGGGCCGGTGCTCGCCGCCTTCGCTGTAGCTCTCCTCAACGCGGCCCTGGGCATCCATGCGGATCTCGTAGTGGCGCTGTTTTTCGCCCAGATAGCTGGCCGTGTATTCGCGGTGATGGCCGGGCGTCAGCTCACCGCTGGATGAGGCATCGACCGTGAGGTTGGTCAGCAGGTGGGCCGGCGGCGCCACCTGCAGGGCCACCAGCGCGGCGCAGCAGGCGGCGAAGGCCAGCAGCGCGGTCGCGCGCCAGTTCGCCGGCCTGCGGCGGCCGGCGAGCAGGTGCTCCACGCGCTTGAGCAAGCCACCACCCTCGGCCGCCAGCACGAGCACCGGCGACTCGTGGCGCGGTGCCGAGCGTTGCAGGCCGGCCAACGCCTCGGCCAGGGCCACGGCGTCGCCGCAGGCCGAGACGGCCAGGTCGTCGCAGGCGTGCTCGCGCTCCTCGCGGATGCGCCGGCTCAGCCACCACATGGCCGGGTGGTGGAAGAGCAGGCCCTCGGCCGCACACTGCAGCGCGTTCCAGCACCAGTCCAGCCGGCGGATGTGGGCAAGCTCGTGCGCCAGCAGCGCTTCGATCTGGTCGGCGGGCAGGCGCGTCAGCAGCGCCAGCGGCAGCCAGATCACCGGCCGCAGCGCATGCGTCGTGAAGGGCGACACGACGTGCTGCGCCAGCCGCACCGAGACGCGCCGGCCGATGCCGAGCGCGGCGGTCAGCGCGTCGACCCGCGCCCGCCACGGGCCGGGCAGTTGCACGAAGGGCTGAGCCTCGATGCGGCGCAACAGCCGCCAGCCGCCGAACTGGCGCAGCGTCATGGCCGCCACGCCGATCAGCCAGGCCTGAGACAGCGCGACGAGCAGCCAGTCACGCCAGGGCGGCACCGGCGCCGCGGTAACAGCCGCGCCGGGTTCGGCCCCCGAGGCGCCCTGCCAGTCGACGTGGGTCGCAGCCCCAGGCGCGGGCGGCTGCCAGCACAGCACGAAGGTCGCCACCGGCGCCAGCAGCATGGCGAGCAGGCAGGCCATGCCCAGCGTGTGGCGCGCCTTGGCCGGCGCGCCCGAGAGTGCATTGAAGCCGAGCGAGGCTAGCCCGCCGATGAGGGCGAGTTGCCAGATGGAATGCAGCAGCGCCTGCGCAAGCGCGGACGCGAGGCTGAATTGGAGGTTCATCACCGCACCGCACCGGTCACGCCTTGCGGCGGCTCTTGGCCTGGGCGATCAGCTTGGCGATCGCGTCCAGTTCCTCGGCGCTGGCCTGGCCGTCATCCAGCGCGCGCTGCACCAGCTTGAAGGCCGAGCCGGAGAAGGCGTTGGCCATGAAGCTCTTCAGCATCGATGACTGCACTGCGGGCTCGGTGTACAGCGCCGTGTAGCGGTGGCTGCGCTCGGAGTCGTCGCGCTGCACGAGCTGCTTCTCCGTCATGATGGTCATCATCTTCAGCACCGTCGTGTAGGCCGTGTCCTTGCTGCGCAGCAGCTCGTCATGCACCTGGCGCACGGTGGCCGGCGCGCCGATGGCCCAAAGGGCACGCAGGATGGCGAGTTCGCCGTCGGTTGGGAGGGGGTTGGTCATTTGGATGGGCGGCTCAGCCATCTACTAACTTGATAGTACTATTTCATTAGTAGATCGTGGAGTCAATGGCTTTTTGATGCGGCGGGCAGGCGGTCAGATGCCCAGGTCGAGCCTAAGCTTCTTCGGCAGCTTGGCCGCCACCAGCTCATGCGAGCGCTTCACCAGCGCCTTCAGTTCGGACAGCGGCAGCGCCTTGGGGTCCGACACCGACACCCAGTGATACCGCGCCGCGTACGGCGCCGGCGCAATGCCGGGCATGCCGGTCAGCTCCAGGAAGCGGTGGTCGTCGACCTTGAAGCTGCAATGCGTCCAGGCGCCCGGGTGCGGGCCGCCGACGAGGAACATCTTGCCGCCGACGCTGGCGACCCAGTCGGCGCCCCACTTGACGTCCTCGGTGGCGCCGGGCAGTTCCATGGCGTACTTGGCGAGAGCGGAAAAACTCATGGCGCTGAGCGTTTGCGGTGATGCGCCATTCTGCCGAGGCGGGCCGTTCGAGCACAGCCCGGCAATTTGTCACGAACCCGGCTCGCATCCTGGTCGGCATTCGATCGAACCGGCCTGTGCAGACGCGGCCGTGTCATGTGCGTCGTGACAATGCACGGATACACCCAGTTAGCCCTGTCACGATTTGCTTGCCGGATGAACTCCCGAGTCCGGGGCCTTGGCCCCACCCCGCCCGCGGCGGCCATCACCACACCACCCATCAACCCAGTGCAGTATGGGCTGGCCCTGTTCCATGCCACGCCGCCGGACTACGCCCGCGCGGTGGGCTGGTTCCGCGCCGCCGCTGAGGGCGACAACGGCGATGGCCTGGCCATGCTCGGCCTGTGCCAGCTGGAGGGGCTCGGCATGCCCGCCGACGCGGTGCAGGCACGCGCACTGCTGGAGCGTGCAGCCGCGCGCGGCAGTGCCATCGGGCGCTTCCAGTTTGGCCGGGTGCTGATGACCGGCCGCGGCGGGCCCGCCGACGAGGAGCGCGGCCTGTCGGCCTACGTGGCCGCGGCGGCCATGAACCATGCCGAGGCCGCCTTCAACCTCGCCAATTGCCTGTACGCCGGCGTGGGCTGCCTGCCCGACCGCTTGGCCGCCAAAGCGCTGTACCTGCGCAGCCGCACGCTGGGCTGCACGCTGCGGCCCCAAGGCGTGCGGGTGCATAAGCGCGAGTTGAAGGTGGTCCGCACGCTGGCGCAGCGCTTCGCGGACCCGAACCGGCTGATCTTCCTGATCCAGGAGCGCCAGCAGGAGCTGACCCTGGTGCAGGCCATCGCGCAGCAGGGGCCCCGCCAACGCGGCGCCGCGGCGGGCAAGCCCAGGGCCTTGCGGCTGGCCGCCGGCGTCGTGGCGGCCATGGCCGGCACGCTGGGCCAGTACCTGCGGCCGATGTCGCGCGACGCCGGCCCGACCACGATCAATTTCTGACCCGCCGGCCGGCCTTGCTCCAGCTGAGCGCCGGCAAGCCCGATCGGTCCTTCGAGCGGACGGCGATGCGGTCCGAGGCGGATGCGCCGTGCTGCTGGGTAGGATGCCGAGATGCCCCCGCGCCCCATCCGCCTGCCCTCGCTCGACGCCCTGCTCGCCTTCGACGCCGTGGCGCGAGCCGGCAGCTTCGAGGCCGCAGCCGCCGAGCTGGCGCTGACGGCCAGCGCCGTGGCCAAGCGCGTGGCGGGATTGGAGGAGCGCCTGGACCAGCCCCTGTTTCTGCGCCAGCCGCCCAAAGGGTTGAGCCTCACCCCCGCAGGCCACGAGTACCTGCCTCAGGTGCGCCAGGCCCTGGCGCTGCTGCAGGCCATGCCGTTGCACCAGCGCGCCAGCCCGCAACGCGAGCGCCTGCGCGTCAGCTCCACGCCGACCTTCGCCCGCCAGTTGCTCGTGCCCGCCCTGCCCGGCTTCGCGGCCGCTTATCCGCATGTCGAGCTGGAGCTGACGCTGTCCGTGCCGCTGCTGGCCGAGGGGGATGCGGGTGCGGACGTCGAGATCCGGCACGGCGCGGTGCCGGATGACCTCGCGGCCGACCAGGTGCTGTTGCGTGATCAGCTGACACCGCTGGCGTCTCCTGCCCTGCTGGCCCGACACGCGCCGCTGCACGCGCCCGCCAACCTGCTGGCGCTGCCGCTGCTGCGAACGCCGCTGCAGCCCTGGGCGCCCTGGCTGCGCGCCGCTGGCCTGAGCGACACGCCCGAGCCCGACGAAGGGCCGCGCCTGGTCGACCTGGGCCTGGTGCTGGCCGCGGCCCTGGCCGGCCAGGGCGTGGCGCTGGCGCGGCTGAGCCTGGCACGGCACGAGCTGGCCGAGGATCGCCTCATACAGCCGTTCGCGCTGACCGTGCCGGCCGAGCGGCACTACGGGCTGCTCGTCCACCGGCTCAGCCCGGCCGCGGAGGCCTTCGCAGCCTGGCTGCACGGGCACTGCCGGGTGCTCGAAGCGGAAAACTCTTCCGCCGCCGCCTGAGGTTTTTTCCGGGGCGCCCGATGCCCGCCGGGCCTAGCATCGCGGCCATCTACAAGAAGGCCGCCTCATGCCCGTCATTACCTGCATCGAAGACCTGCGCCAGCTCGCCGAAAAGCGCGTGCCGCGCATGTTCTACGACTATGCCGACTCCGGTTCCTGGACGGAGACCACCTACCGCGCCAACGAGAGCGACTTCCAGGCCATCAAGCTGCGCCAGCGCGTGGCCGTCAACATGGAAGGCCGCAGCACGGCCGTGAAGATGATCGGCCAGGACGCGAAGATGCCCGTGGCCATCGCACCCGTGGGCCTGACCGGCATGCAGCACGCCGACGGCGAGATCCACGCGGCGCGCGCGGCCGAGAAGTTCGGCATCCCGTTCACGCTGTCGACGATGAGCATCTGCTCCATCGAGGACATTGCCGAGAACACCTCGGCGCCGTTCTGGTTCCAGCTCTACATGATGCGCGACCGCGACGCGATGGCGCGCATGATCGACCGCTGCAAGGCCGCCCAGTGCTCGGCCCTGGTGCTGACGCTGGACCTGCAGGTCATCGGCCAGCGCCACAAGGATTTGAAGAACGGCCTCACCGCGCCGCCGCGGCCGACGCTGGCCAACCTCCTCAACCTGATGACCAAGCCGCGCTGGGTGCTGGGCATGGCGGGCACGAGGCGCCACACCTTCCGCAACCTCGTCGGCCACGTGAAGGGCGTCAGCGACATGCGATCACTGTCGGCCTGGACCAATGAGCAGTTCGACCCGCGCCTGAGCTGGGCCGACATCGCCTGGGTCAAGGAGCAGTGGGGCGGCAAGCTGATCCTCAAAGGCATCATGGATGTGGAAGACGCGAGGCTCGCCGTGCAGTCGGGGGCCGACGCCATCGTCGTCAGCAACCACGGCGGCCGGCAGCTGGACGGCGCGCCCAGCAGCATCCATGCGCTGCCCGCCATCGCGGCCGAAGTCGGCTCGCAGATCGAGGTCTGGATGGATGGTGGCATCCGCTCCGGCCAGGACGTGCTCAAGGCCTGGGCGCTGGGCGCCCGCGGCACGATGATCGGCCGCGCGATGGCCTACGGCCTGGGCGCGATGGGCGAAGAAGGCGTGAGCAAGGCGCTGCAGATCCTGCACAAGGAACTGGACGTGACCATGGCCTTCTGCGGCCACACGCAGCTGACGAACGTGACGCGCGACATCCTCGTGCCGGGCACGTTTCCCACCACGGCGTCGACCTGAGCGCACCGACCGGCCACGGCCTGCGGCTGGCCGATTGGACTCAATCCGGCACGCACCGCACCCAGTCTGGCGCGCGTTCCCGAGCCTGTTCGGATTCGTCGGGCGGGTAGTCGTATTCGCCAAGCAGGCGCTCGTCCGCGATGCCCCGCCACTCGAAGTGCATGTAGTCCGTCCCGTGCAAGACGCTCTGCCTGAAGGCCACCGAAGGCGCACCCGGCATGAAGCACCAGTCGAACAGCACCAGCTTGTTGCCGCTGAAGGTGTGCAACTTCCCGGACGGGTCACGCACCACCAGCTTCAATCCGATCGGATAGGACGTGCAGCAGTTCGGGTACATCGCCAGCCAGCCGATGTAGCGGCCATCGGCCGAAATGCGCGGCATGTCGTAACCCACCTGATCGGCCAGCCGCGGCGCCTCGAACTGCTGGCCATCCTTGGCCACGAAGACGAGGTAGCTGCTCTCCTTGTTCAACCAGAAGCGCTCATATTCAGCCGCAACGCAGTGGGTGGCGAAGAACCACAGCAACAGCAACTGCCAACGACTTTTGGCTCTCATCACGGCGCTCCTCTTGGGCGACAACGGGGCTCGAACTTCACGGTGAAGATGCTAGGCCGAACCCCATCCTTCACGCGAACATCCCCCCAACCTGGCCGTGACGATTGTCTGAGGCTGGCCGCTGTGCCGATTGCCCTGACCTGCACAAGGCCGTTAGGCTGCAGGGCAGGAGGAGCCATGCCCCTGAATCGATACGTCAGCCGATACCTCGGCCTGCTGGCCGCGCTGCCGCTGCTGTCCGCCGTGGCCCAACCTGCCATCCCGGACGGCGCCGCCATCGACGCCGAAGTCGCGCGCCTGATGGCGGCGGCGCCGGCCAACGGCATGGCCGTCGCCGTCATCGACGAGGGGCGCGTCGTGCACATGGGCGCCTACGGCAAGCGCAACGCGGCGGGTGAGCCATTGCTGCCCGACACCGTCATGTACGCCGCCTCGCTGACCAAGACGGCCTTCGCCTACGCGGTGATGCAGCTCGTCGAAGGCGGCCGGCTGGACCTGGACCGGCCGCTCGCGGCCTATCTCGACAAGCCCCTGCCTGACTACCCCACCGAAAAAAAGTACGCGCCCTGGGTCGACCTGGCCGGTGACCCGCGCTGGCGCAAGCTGACGGCACGCATGCTGCTCACGCACAGCGGCGGCTTCGCCAACTTCGCCTTCATGGAGCCCGACGGCAAGCTGCGTATTCACTTCGAGCCGGGCAGCCGCTACGCCTACTCCGGCGAGGGAATGATCCTGCTGCAGTTCGTGCTGGAGCGTGGCCTGGGGCTGGACGTGGGCGAGACGATGCAGCGCCGCCTCTTCGACCGCCTGGGCATGCGCCGCACTTCCATGATGTGGCGTGCCGACTTCGCCACCAACCTGGCCGATGGCTGGAAGGCCGACGGCAGCGTGGAGGCCCACGACGAGCGCAGCAAGGTGCGCGCCGCGGGCTCGATGGACACGACGATTGCCGACATGGCGCGGCTCGCCGTCGCCTACATCAATGGCGTGGGCCTGTCGCCCGAAGGCGCCGCGGCGCTGACCTCGCCACAGCTGCCGATCACGACGGCCACGCAGTTCCCCAGCTTCCAGCCCGAGCTGCCACCGGCCAGGCGCCGCGCCGACCTGGCCGCGGGCCTGGGCGTCGTCGTCTTCGAGGGCCCGCAGGGCGCGGGCTTCTTCAAGGGCGGGCACAACGACAGCACTGGCAACACCTGGGTGTGCGTGAAGCCGAGCAAGCGTTGCGTCGTCATCCTGGCCAACGATGTCCGCGCCGAGCGCGCCTTCCCACGGCTGGTGCGCTTCATCCTGGGCGAAACCGGGGCGCCGTGGCGGTGGGAGTACGGCAACCTGCCTTTCGTGGATTGACCCTCAGGGCTTGAGGACGTGCACCAGGCGCACGGCCAGTTTCTCGCGCCTGGCCATATCGCCTCGTACGGCCCCGCCCGGATGCTGCACGGCCCAGCCGGACTGCACCGAGAGCCGGTCGAGTTGGTGCTGCGTGGTGCCGCGCTCGACGCTGCGGTAGCTGTAGGGGTTCACCGCCTCGCTCTCGATCCGGGTGGAGCCGCTCCAGTACCAGCCCACTGGCGCCGCCGGCGCGAGGGTCGCCTCGTCCTTGCCATGGGCCAAGCGCTCGAAGAGCCGCTTCAGCTCCGGCGCGCGAGGCAGGCGCCAGAGCTTGACCTCGGCCTCGCTGCGCGCGCGCGCCAGGGCCAGCGCCTCGGCGTGCGTGGCGAGCAGGGGTGTGCCCGTGCAACGCCTGCCGTCCCAGCTCATGCCCTCCACACACCGCGACCAGGCGACACCGGCCACGGCGTCAACCAGCTCGCGGCCATCGGCGCTGGGCACCAGGCGCGGCGCATCGTCAGCCGCCGCGGGCAGCGACATCCACAAGACCAGCAGGAGGAAAGCAGTTGGACGAGCTTGCATGGCGGTTCCGGAAGTTGGCGTTCAGCGGCCGGCCGCGAGCACCAGGGCTTCGGCTTCGGCCGGCGTGACTGCATCTTGGCCTGCCAGCTCGACGACGATCAGATAGCCCGCCAGGTCGTTGCGCGTGCCGGCGGCGGCATAGGTTTGCGCCAGCGTGAGCTGTCGGCTGGCGAGCAGGCGGCCCGTGGCGGGGTCCCAGTCTTCGTTCGAGATCATGCAACCTTGCTGCGGCGTGCCGGGGAAGTAGCGGGTGCCGGCGTAGTAGGCGGGGTTGATCGTCGTGCCGTGGATGAGCAGCTCGTCGCGGCCGGCGCGGCCAGCGAGCCAGGCTTCCTTGATGGGAGCCCAGGCGCGCCAGCTCTCGGGCAGGAAGCTGTCGTAGACGGCTTCGCTCCATTCGGCCGTGTCGGCGGCGTCAGCGATGGCGACATGCTCGAACTCGGCGACCTTGGCCTCGATGGGCAGCTTGCTGTGCAGGTAGGGCGTGGGGCCGATGTTGGGATTGGTGGCCGTGCCGGCACCGACGATGGTGAAGACACCCTGAGGCGTGTTGCCGTTGGTGATGGTGCCGGGAAGGCCGCTGCGCGCGAGCGCGAGCTGAGGCGACGCGAACAGCTGGCCGGCGGCGTCGCGCACGAAGCGGCCGTCCGCACCGCGCACCAGCGCCAGACCCATCTGCTGGCGGCCGGGACGCTGCAGGCTGAGGATGACCGGAAAGCCTGGCCGCAGCGGTGCGGCCAGCAGGTCGGCCAACGGCGGCTGCGCGGCGGCCGAGGGCTGCAGGCGCTGCATCAGCGCCATGAGGCGCGGGTCATCGGCCCAGGCGGGGAATTGCACGGACAGCTGCGCCAGCAGCCGTGGCGGAGCGCTGGCGTCGGCCTGCAGCAAGGTGTAGGCCGCGATGGCGAAGGGCTTGCTGGCTGTGAGCTGCGGCAGCAGCGGCCACAGCAGCGGGGCGGACTCGACCGGGTAGAGGGTGTGGGCGGCGGTGAGCAGCGCGCGTTGATAGTTGAGCTCGGCGGCGCCCAGCTTGGGCAGTGAGTCCAGCAGCAGCGGGCGCGCGGCGTCGATCTCGGCGTTGTACTGGGCCACGGCGTCGAAGAGGGCCGGCAGCGCCGCATCGCGCTCGGGGCCGGGCGGCAGCGCCAGCTTGGCGCGGATGTCAGCGACCGCGGCCTCGCGCAGGGCCCGTTCACCCTCGGTCGACGTGGCCGGCCAGATGAAGGCAGCAGGCTGCAGCGCGCGCAGCTCGGCGGCGTCGTAGCGCTTCTCGGTGGGCTTCTCGGCGGGCTTCTGGACGGGCAGCGGCGCACAGGCCGCCAGGGCGATCGTCAGCAGGGCAAGGAACAGGCGGAGGGTCATGTCGACAGCATGCGCGCAAAAAGTTGAAGGGCGCCTGTCGAAATCAGCGCGCCCGCTTCGTCGTAGTGTCAGGCAACCGCCTCCCGTTACGCTTCACACCCATCCCCAGGAGATCCCATGAAACCGATGACCCTGTTCGCCGCCACGCTGTGCGCGGCCACCCTGTTTGCGGCCACCATGGCTCACGCCGCGCCGGTGACCTACCAGATCGACCCCACGCACACCTTCCCCAGCTTCGAGGCCGACCACATGGGCATCTCGGTATGGCGCGGCAAGATGACCAAGAACGCCGGCACGGTGGTCTATGACAAGGCCGATGGCAGCGGCACGGTGGACGTGACGATGGACCTGGCCGGCATCGACTTCGGCCTGCCTGCGCTGAACAAGTGGGCGACGGGCAAGGACTTCTTCAACGTGGCGAAGAACAAGCGCGCGACGTTCAAGGGCCAGTTTGCCGGCGCCACGGGCGGCGGCACGCCGACACAGCTGGTGGGCGACCTGACGCTGAATGGCCAGACGCACCCGGTGACGCTCGCCATCAACAAGCTCAAGTGCATCCCGCACCCGATGTTCAAGCGCGAGTTGTGCGGCGCCGACGCGTCGGGGACTTTCAACCGCGAGGAGTTCGGCCTGTCGGCGGGCAAGGATTGGGGCTTCAACATGGAGGTGCAGCTGCGCATCCAGGTGGAGGCCATTGCCAAGGAATAACTCCCGCGGCGCAAACAAAAACGGCAGCGAAACGCTGCCGTTTTTTTATCCAGCCATCGCCGGCATCAGTGCTTCACGCCCATCTCGTCGAGCACACGCGTGGCCTTGTCGACGACGCTCATCTGCCACAGCATGTAGCGGGCATCCAGGCAGATGCTGCGCACGGTCTTGGGATTGAAGTCCCAGTCGGAGATGACGGCGTCCAGCGTGCCGTCGAACAGCAGGCCGACGAGCTCGCCCTTCTTGTTCAGCACCGGTGAACCCGAGTTGCCGCCGGTCGTGTCCAGCGTGGACAGGAAGTTGACCGGCACCGAGTCGAGACTCTTGACGTAGTAGTTGCCGTACTGCTTGGCCTTGATGGCGGCCAGCTCGTTGGCCGGGGCATTGAACTCGCCGCCGGCTTCGTCCGGGCCCTTGTGCTTGGCGACGATGCCGCGCAGCGTCGTGAACGGCGTCCAGGTCTCGCCGTCGCGGCCGACGTCGCGGCCCTTGACGGTGCCGTAGCTGATGCGAAGCGTGCTGTTGGCGTCGGGGTAGACGGCCTCGCCGCGGCTGGCGTGGTAGTCGATCAGCGCCTGCTGCGTGCCGGCATAGGCCTTCTGCAGCTTGCCGCCCAGTTCCTTGTCGCGGTTCTCGCGCTTCTGGTCGTCGTCGTAGAGGGCGACGGCCGCCTTGATGAACGTGTCGTCACTGGCCTTGAAGGCGGCGACGTCCTTGTCCATCCAGGCCATGCGCGAGGCCGTGTCGGCGAGCTTGCTGCCGGCGTAGAGCTTGTCCAGCTGCACCCGGATGCTGGCTTCGTCCTGGCCGGCCTTCAGGCCGAGCGCGTTCAGCCAGGCGGCATCCAGCGTGTCGGCGGGCTGGGCGAGGTATTGGGCCAGGAAGTGGGCCACCAGGCGCTTGTCGGTGGGTTCGTCGTAGCGGCGGTCCAGCTGCTGCTGAGCGGCGCGCAGGCGCGGCAGGTCGCGGTCCTGGAAGCCGGTCTTGCGCTCGGCATCGGGCTTGGCGCGCTGCTCGGCGGTTTCCAGCATCTGGCGGGCGGCGTTGAGCATGGCCGGCGACATGAAGGTCATCAGCAGCTCGGCGCGCGTGATGCCCTCGCGTTCGGCCAGCAGGCTTTCGGTGGCGGCCATGTCGGCGCCGTAGCGAGCCTTGCGCTTCGCGTCGGCATTGACCCAGGCCTTGAGCTTGTCGAAATCGGCCTGCTTGCGGGCCAGGATGTCGCTGCCCTCCCAGCTCTGCTGCTGGCCTTCCAGGTTCTTGAAGTAGTTCTGCAGGCCCTGCATGCGCGCAGCCATCTTGATCTCGCCATCGCGGCGGCCGGCGGTCTCGGCCTTGATGATGGCGATGGACTCGCCCATGGCCTTGATCATCGCCGGCTGCTGCCAGCCGAAGGCGAAGTCGACTTCGCTGGGCAGGCGGTGCCGGTTGGTGCGACCCGGGTAGCCGGCGACCATGACGAAGTCGCCATCGCCCAGCGGGATGGACGCCATCGTCAGGTGGTACCTGGGCTGGTAGGGCTTGTTGTCCTTGCTGAACTCGGCGGGCTTGCCGTCCGGGCCGACATAGGCGCGGTAGAAGCTGTAGTCGCCGGTGTGGCGCGGCCACATCCAGTTGTCGGCATCGCCGCCGAACAGGCCGACGCCGGTGGCGGGCGCGTGCACGATGCGCACGTCGCGGATCTCGAGCTGCTTGATCAGCTGGTACTGCAGGCCGCCGAAGAAGGGATAGACGTTGCAGCGGTGGCCCTTGTCGACCTCGCAGGCGGCGACGAGGGACTTCTCGGTCGCCTCGATGGCGTCGGTGCGGGCCTTGCCGGTGAGTGCGGCGGTCTTGGCGTTCAGGATGTCGGCCGTCACGTCCTTCATGTCCACGGTGACGAGGATGCGGCTGCCGGGCGCGGCGGGCAGCTCATCGGCCAGCGTGGCGGCGTTGAAGCCGTTCTTCAGCAGGTCGCGCTGGGGCGTGGAGTTGAACTGCAGGCTGCCGTAGGCGCAGTGGTGGTTGGTGACGGCCAGGCCCAGCGGCGACACGAAGCTGGCGGTGCAGCCCCCCAGCGAGACAACCGCGCCCATCGGGAAGGCGGTCAGGTCCTGTAGCTTGGCGGGGTCCAGCGCGAGGCCAGTGGCCTTCAGCGACTTGGCGATCTGCGGCAGTTGCTTGGGCATCCACATGCCTTCATCGGCATGGGCGACGGTGGCCAGCGCGGCCGTCGACGCGACAGCCAGCAGCGAGAGGGAATGACGGTTCATGGAGCGGTTCGTTGAAAGCGCGAAACCGCGAGCGTAACCCGCCACCCCGCATCCTTCGGGGTGCGAAAAGCCAGGAATCAGCCCAGGGAAAGTCCCGAGCTGACGTGCTCCCTGCATTTGCGGGCCGAGCGCCGGGCCGCCCCAAGCCGGCCCGCCTTGGGCGCGGGCTTGTGGCTCGATGCCGCGAGCATCGCCGTCCCCTCGGGGGACCGGCCGGAGTCACCCGCGTACAGCGGGGTGAGACCGGACGAGGGGCTTCAGTGCGTCAGCCCGATCCACTCGCCGGCCGCCTGGTAGGCCTCGAACAGCTCCAGCGACAGCTCGCGCAGGCCGGCGTGGTCGCTGCCGTGGCCATCGGCCAGGCGCTCGTAGGCATAGTGGCGGTCGTAGAGCATGCGGGTGGGGTTGATGGCCAGGCCCGCGTCGTTCATCAGCTGGCCGAAGCGCAGCAGGTCGCCCGTGCTGACCGGTCCGCCGCTGCTGGCGCCCGACACCGTGAGGCCGAGCGCGCGGATGTCGCCGAGGTGCAGGCCCTGGGCGATCTTCAGGCCGCTGTCGCGCTGCCAGGCATGGCCCGGGTCGCCCAGGCCGCGGGGTTCGTCGGCGGGAACGGGGATCAGGTGCAGCGGAATCAGCATGGTGGGCCTCGGACAGACTGGGGCGTGATGGCTGCCATCGTGCCCGGCCCTCGGCCAACTGAAGGCCGGATAAAGCCCGAAATGACCCAGCTAACGACCGCTGATGTCGCTCAAGTCAGCAGAACTGCAGATCCAGGTCGCCATGCGCGTAGAGCACGACGCCGGTGTCGGTCTCGGTCGTGTGGTGGCCGCTGCCGGCCGGCGCCAGCTGGTAGTCGCCCTGCTGCAGCAGCACGTCGTCCAGGAAGAGCTCGCCCTGCACCATCAGGCATTCCTCGTCGTGGCCGTGGTTGTGGTGGGGGACGCTGGCGCCAGGGTCGGCGCGGTAGAGCAGCGCGGCCTGTCCACCGCCGCTCCACAGCACGCGGCGGCGGATGCCGGGCGCGAACTCGGGCCAGCCGGCCTCTTGGTCGCGCACCAGCGTGCGCTCTGCGGTGTCGCCCTCGGCCTCGCGTACGAAGATGTGAGCGCCGTCCGCGCTGCGCAACGCCGCCGTGGCGCCAGCCGGCAACAGCAGGAAGTCGCGCAGGCCCAGGCTTTCGCCGTCGACCTCGGCACTGCCGCGCATGACGAGGAATTCGCGCGGGCCGCCGGCCGGCAGCACGAGCTGGGCGCCGGCCTGCAGCTCGACGATGCAGGCGCTGCGCGGCTCGCCGGGGCGCAGCGCGCGGGCACCGGGGGCGCGGTAGAGCCAGCGCTGCTGCACGCCGTCGGCCAGCGGCTCGGCCAGCGTGTTGCGGCGGCGCACGGTGATCATGCCCTGCTCGGCCCGCAGGGAGCGGTCCAGGCGTTCGCCCAGGCGCTCACCGAGACGGCCCGGCAGGCCGGGGGTCGGCGCAGCCCAGGCGCGCGCAAAGGGTTCGCTGAGCAGTGGGCTCAGATCGTTGTCGTCGGAATCGGGCGGGGTGTTCGGCATCGTCTTCATGGCGGCGCCCTCAAGCAGGCAGCGCATGCGCGCCGTTGTCGCCGAGCGCGTCGCGCAGCGTGATGAGCGCGCGGCGGATCTGCGATTTGACCGTACCCAGCGGCAGGCTGGTCTGGCTGGCGATCTCCTCGTGCGACAGGCCGTTGAAGAAGGCCAGTGCGACGAGCTGGCGCGGCTGGGGCTTGAGCAGCAGCAGCGCGCGGTGCAGCTCGGCATGGCCCTGGGCCACGGCCAGCAACTCATCGCCCGACTCGGCGGCCGGCGCCGACACCGGTGCGGCTTCCTCGTCCAGCTCCTCGTGCTGGAAGCGCGCCTCGCGGCGGATGGCGTCGATGGCGCGCGAGCGGGCCATGCCCAGCAGCCAGGTCAGCGGCCGGCCGCGCTCAGCGTCGAAGCGCGGCGCCTGGCGCCAGACCTGGAAATAGACCTCCTCGGCCACCTCCTCGGCCAGCTGGCTGCGCCGCACCAGGCGCAGCACCAGGCCATAGACGCGCGACAGCGTGGCCTCGTACAGCGCCAGCAGCGCACGCTCGTCGTGGTCGACGATGCAGGCGATCCAGGCGGCCAGCTGGGCGTCGTCCGCCGCCGTGCCGCCGGCCCGGGCAGCCGCCTCGGCGTGGTCAGGCTCGATCTCGGCATCTGCATCGGCATCGAGCGGATGCAGGCCGGCCTCGTCGTCGAACAGCAGCGCGTGCACGGGCGGCTCGTCGCCGGCCTCGGTGGGGTGTGGCAGGGTCATGTGATGTCCTCAAACCAGCAGTTGGTCCACATGCGGCTCGGCGCCGCGCAGAAAGATGGTGGCCCCGGTCTCGGTGCTGATGCTGGCGTGCAGGCTGCCGGCGCGGGCCAGGTGGTAGCCACCCGGGCCCACCTCCGTCTGGCTGCCGACCTTGAGCACGCCCTCCAGCACCAGGCATTCCTCGTCCGCCGGATGGCGGTGGGCCTCGAGGCGGGCGCCAGGCGCGAACCTGAGCAGATAGCTCAGAATGCCCTCGTTCTCATGCAACACCTTGATCTGCACGCCGTCGCCGAAAGGCTGCCAGCCGTCCGCACCGGGCGGCACGGTCAGATGGCGGTCTTCGGTGTCGGCGACCCGCTCCAGCAGGCGCCGGCGAATTGCGCGGGCCTGGGTGGGGGTGGCGGAGGACGAGGTCATGGCAGGCATACGCGGCAAGTGGATTGCCGGATGCAGCCTAAACCCTAGCATCTACCCTGCCCAGCCCCTCGTATCCCTTCCTGCATGTTCCAGATCGCCTATTTCGACCTCGTCAGCCACTGGCGCCTGGATGCCCCGGTCCCTCGTGTCTGGCGGGCCATCACCGAAACCGAGCACTGGCCGCGCTGGTGGCCGGGCGTCGTGGGCGTGAAGCGCCTGGTCGACGGCGACGCCCAAGGCGTGGGCCGCCAGCAGCAGATCAGCTTTCGTACCGGCCTGGGCTACAAGCTGCACCTGGTGCTGGAGGTGACCGAGGTGCTACGCGAGGAGCGCCTGCGCGCCCGCGCCGCGGGCACGCTGGCGGGCGAAGGCATCTGGCTGATGAAGCAGGCGCTGCCGGAGGCGGGTGGGCATACCGACGTCACCTTCGTCTGGCGCGTCACGCTGCCGCCGGGCATCCTGCGCTGGTTGGCGCCGGTGCTGGGGCCTTTATTCCGGTGGAATCACAAGCGGGTGATGCGGGCGGGGCGGATTGGGTTGATCCAGCACCTCGCGGCGGTAGCGGCGTGAGCCGCGGACGGCTTTGCGCGACTCGCTCCACTCGGCGACTTCGCCCCACCGCTGCGGGCCGTGCGCCGGGCCGCTTCCAAGCCGGCCCGCCTTGGCGATGTGCGAGCGGCTCAATGCCGCGAGCATCGCCGCCCCCTCGCGGGACCGACTGGGCTTGCCCGCGTGCAGCGGCGCGAGACCAGACGAAGGGCATTCATTTCAAGCCTTCGGCAACGTCACCCCCACCTGCCCCTGGTACTTCCCGCCCCGGTCCTTGTAGCTGACCTCGCAGACCTCGTCGCTCTCGAAGAACAGCACCTGGGCGCAGCCCTCTCCCGCGTAGATCTTGGCCGGCAACGGCGTCGTGTTGCTGAACTCCAGCGTTACATAGCCTTCCCACTCGGGCTCGAAGGGCGTCACGTTGACGATGATGCCGCAGCGGGCATAGGTGCTCTTGCCGAGGCAGATGGTCAACACATTGCGCGGGATGCGGAAGTACTCCATCGTGCGCGCCAGCGCGAAGCTATTGGGCGGGATGACGCAGACATCCTTGTTGATGTCGACGAAGCTGTTCTCGTCGAAGTTCTTCGGGTCCACCACCGTGCTGTGGATGTTGGTGAAGACCTTGAACTCGGGCGCGCAGCGGATGTCGTAGCCGTAGCTGCTGGTGCCGTAGCTGATGATCTTGCGGCCGTCCTGTTCGCGCACCTGACCGGGCTCGAAGGGCTCGATCATGCCGTGCTGCTCGCACATGCGGCGGATCCATTTGTCGCTCTTGATGCTCATCTCTTGTCCTTCTTAGCGGGGCAGGACCCCATCGAAATACATGCCGCCGTCCAGGTCCAGCACAAAGCCCTTGACCGTGGCGCGCTCGGGCACGGCGAGCCGGCCGTGGGCGATGGGCGTCCAGGGCAGTTCCTGCATGGCGATACGCTGGGCCTTCGCGTAGATCGCCTTGCGGTCCTCACGCGTGAGAGCCTGCCGGGCCTGCGCCAGCAACTGGTCATAGCCGGGATTGCACCAGAAGGTGCCGCTGTTGGCGTTGCAGCCTAGTTGGCCGAAGGTGTTGGCTGGTTCGGGGTCGCTGTTCCAGCCGCTGAGCGCAGCATCGTGCTCGCCGGCGTCGATGCGTCGCAGGTACTCGCCCCACTCGTAGCTGACGATGCGCGCCGTGACGCCGACCTTGGCCCAGTCGGCCTGGATCATCTGCGCCATGCGCTGGCCGTTGGGGTTGTAGTTGCGCACCACGGGCATGGCCCACAGCGTGATGTTCAGCGGCAGCACGCCGGCCTTCTGCAGCAGCGAACGGGCCTTGGCAGGGTCGTAAGGTGTCGGCTTGAGGCTGTCGTCATGCGCCCAGTTCGCAGCCGGAATGGTGCTGCGGGCCAGCGTGCCCGCATCGCCGTAGACAGTCCGCAGGATGGCGGCCTTGTCGATGGCCATGTCCAGGGCCTGGCGCACCTCGACCTTGGCCAGGGCCGGGCGCTTGGTGTTGTAGGCCAGGTAGCCGATGTTCATGCCAGGCGCCGTGGCGAGCTTGATGGCAGGGTCTTTCTTCAGTTCGTCCAGTTCGGCAGGGCCGACCGGGGCGGCAATGTCGCACTCGTCGCGCTTGAGGCGCTGGGCGCGCACGCTGGCATCGGTCGTGACGGCGAACACGAGCTGGTCGGCGCGCGCTCGTTCATCCTTGCGCCACCAGGTCGGGTGCTTCACGTAGCGGATGACGCTGTCCGCACGGAAGCTCTTGAGCTGAAATGGACCAGTGCCGACCGGCATCTGCGCGATGCGCTGCGGCGTGCCGGCCTTGAGCAACTGGGCACCGAGCTCGGCCGATTGGATCATCGTGAACGTGAAGCTCAACGCCGACAGGAAGGAGGCGTCGCGCTCGGCCAATGTGATGCGCACCTGATGCTCGCCAAGCTTCTCGACCTTGCGGATGAGCTTTTCCCAACCGAACGACAGCACGTAGGGCGACACGCTCGGAAAGGCCTTGGCGAACTCGCTGTCCCGGCTGAGCAGGCGGCCGAAGGTGAACAGCACATCGTCGGCATTGAATTCGCGTGTGGGCTTGAAGCCCTCGGCCGTGTGCCAGGTCACGCCACGGCGCAGCTCAAGCGTGTAGGCCAGGCCGTCGGGGCTAATGGACCAGCCGGTGGCCAGGCCGGGGATGAGCTGGTCGCTGCCGCGCTTGAGTTCAAGGAGGGTGCCGAACACCGGCGCGTGGGCGACATGATCGACATAGCTGTCGGTCATCGCCGGGTCGAATGTCTTGGGGCTGCCCGCCGTGCAGAAGCGCAGCGTCGTGTCCGCGCCGGCCAGCAGTGGCAAGGCCAGCAGCAGTGCCCCCAGCGCGGCGATGGCAGTTGCGGGCCGAGCGCCGGGCCGCTCCCAAGCCGGCCCGCCTTGGGCGTGTGCTTGCCGGTCAATCCGGCGAGCATCGCCGTCCCCTCGGGGGACCGGCCAAGGTATTCCTTGGACGAGGGGCGTCATCTTGTGATCTCCGCAGCAGGCACGAAGGGCAGGATGCCCATGGCCTGGTAGAGCGCCGCGGGCGACAGGGCCTCGGTCTGGCTGTTCTGCCCTTTGACGACCAGCGCCACGCGGCGCACGGCGCGGATGTCGGCCACCGGGTCGCCATCGACGAGCACGAGGTCGGCGCGCTTGCCGCGCTCGATGCTGCCGATCTCGCTCAGCCGGTCGCTGTATTTGGCGCCGTTCCAGGTCGCGATCTTCAGCGCCTGCGCCGGCGGGATGCCAGCTTGTACATACAACTCCAGCTCGCGCTGGAAGGCAAAGCCCGGCGTCGCGTCGGTGCCGGCCACCAGCGGGATGCCTGCGGCATGCATGCGCCGCAGCAGGTCCATCATGACCTTCCAGCTTGCGCCCCAGCGTTTGGCCTTGGTGTCGTCCATGTCGACCTCGGCGGACAGCAAGCCGCGCTGCATGACCGCGGGCAGGTTGGCCGCCACCATCGCATAGCTGGGGTTGGGCTGGCCCTGGCGCTGCGTGTACTGGGCTTCGAAGGCCGTCATCGTCGGGTCGACGACGGTGCCATGCTTCTTCAGCAGCGCGATGAAATCGCGCGTGCGGGCGTCGTTGAGCTTGAGGTCGGCCGCCTTGTCGCCCACCAGGTTGAAGCGCAGCAGCGTGCGCGTGTCGTCGGTCTTGCTGACGAGGAAGTTCAGCGTGATCTGGTTGATGTGGTGCACTTCATCGAAGCCCGCCTCCACCGCCTGGCGCGCCGTCATGAAGGCCGGCACGTGGCCGCCGGTGCGCAGGCCCAGCTCGCGCGCGTGCGCCACCATGGGCTTGACCCATTCGGGGCGGATGGAGTTGTAGAGCTTGAGCTGGCGATAGCCGTGGGCCGCGTACCAGTCGATGGCGGCGAGCGCCTCCTCCAGGTTGTCGGGCACGAAGTCGGACTGCGATGAGAACGGGCTCTTGCCTTCGATGAAGCCATTGGCCGCGATGCGTGGGCCCAGCACCTCGCCACGCTCGACGCGGCCGCGCAGCTCGGCCAGCTCGGCGTTGTTGTTGCCCACGTCGCGCACGGCGGTGACGCCGGTGGCCAGGTTCAGCAGCAGGTCGCCGGCGCTCAGGTGGGAATGCATGTCGACGAAGCCGGGCAGCAACGTGCGGCCCCGGCCGCTGATGCGCTGGGCCGGCGCCGCGTTCTTCAGGCTGCCGGGCTTGGCGATGGCCGCGATGCGGCCTTCCAGCAGGTAGACGTCGGACGGGCCGCGCAGCACCGCCGCCTGCGAGTCGAACCAGCGCACGCCTTCGATGACGGTCAGCCCCGGCAGCGGCTGCGGCAGCTCCTTGGCAAGGCGCTGCAGGCGGGCCAGCTGGGCGGCCTTCTGCAGCTCGGACAGGCGGTCCATCTCGCCCTCGAAGCCCTGCAGCAGCGTGCCGCCCCAGCCGGGGTAGACCTCGGCGAAGAGGGCATGGTTGTCCTCGCGCAGCCACAGGTAGACGGGGTCGAGATCCAGGCCCGTGATGGCGTAGAGGCCGATGTCGTAGCCGGCACTGGCCAGCTTCAGCGTCTGCAGGCGCTCGATGCCGGGCCGGCCCACGGGCAGGGCTTCGGCGCGCAGGTTGGGGCGTTGCAGCAGCGTCTGCGCGAGCCGGCCGGTCAGGGCCGGGCTGGCCTGCACGGGCAGGTAGACCAGCTCGCGGCCGGCGCCGGGCCGCTCGCCGTGATCCACCGGCGAGCGCCAGCTCGCGCGGCCGTCCTTCAGCTCGAAGCTTTCGTCGATGCGCGCGCCGTAGGTGGACACACCCTCGGTGCGGTAGGCCGTCCAGGTGCCGTCGGGGGCTGACTCCAGCACCTCCTTCTGGTCGGGGCCGCGGCCGTTGTTGCGGTAGCTGTAATCCGTCTCCAGGCGGCCCACCGACTCGCTGGCCTTGAGGTGGCCGCAGGCCACTTTGGCGCAGAGCACGGTGTAGGTCTGGGCCTGGGCCGCGGTGGCGAACAACAGCGCGAGCAGCGCGGGCAGCAGCTTCATCGGGGATCTCCCTGGTGTCAGTTCGAGCCGCGGACTTTACTGAGGGAGGCCACGCCCCGGTTCGCCAGCATGTCGGCGCGTTCATTGCCAGGGTCGCCCGCATGGCCCTTGACCCAGCGCCACTCCACCGAATGCAGCTTGCGCAGCGAGTCCAGCCGCTGCCACAGGTCGGCGTTCTTCACCGGCTTGCCGTCGGCCGTCTTCCAGCCGCGGCGCTGCCAGTTGATGATCCATTCGGTGATGCCCTTGCGCACGTACTCGCTGTCCAGGTAGACGACCACGTCGCAGCTGCGTTTGAGCGAAGCCAGCGCCTCGATGGGGGCGGTCAGCTCCATGCGGTTGTTGGTGGTTTCGCGCTCGCCGCCGAAGAGCTCCTTGTCGTGGCCGCCGCTGGACAGCCAGGCACCCCAGCCGCCTGGGCCGGGGTTGCCCTTGCAGGCGCCGTCCGTGTAGATCGTGACCTGCGGGCGCTTGATGGCCAGCGCAGGTTTGGTGGCTTCGGTCATTCTTTTTTGTGGTGGTTGTTCAGCGCGACGGCCGGCGCCTTCTGGGCCGCGCCGCGCGAGTTCTTGGCCAGGCCGATCATGCGCATGCCGTGCACGCGCTTGACCGCCTGGATGAAATAGACCGCGCCCAGCACCGGCCACCAGCGCGAGCCGACGCCGTCGACCCATTGCCAGCGCTGCAGCCACGCCTCGGAGCGCAGCGGCGGCGTGTAGATGCCGAAGCGCGCCGCCTCGACGTCGAAGGACAGCAGCTTGAGCCAGTCGCGCAGCCGCCAGTAGCCGATGAACTCGCCGTCACGCGGCAGATAGGGCTCGCCGCGCGACTTCAGCCGGCCCAGGTTCTGGCGCAGGCCCCACAGGCTGGCCGGGTTCAGCCCGAAGACGATGAGCCGGCCTTCCGGGCGCAGCACGCGGTCCACCTCGCGCAGCAGCACGTGGGCGTCGCAGGCCAGTTCCAGCGCATGCGGCAGCAGCACGAGGTCCAGGCTTGCGCTCTCGAAGGGCAGCGCGTCGAAGTCACAGTGGACATCGCTGGAGGGGTCGCGGCCGGCCAGCCAGCGATGGGGCATGCGGTTGGTCTGCAGACCGTCCAGTTCAGGCAGGCCGAGCTGCAGCGCATGGAAGCCGAACAGATCGGCCACCGCGGCGTCGACCTGGGCCTGTTCCCAGGCCAGCAGGTGGCGGCCGGGTGGTGTCTGCAACCAGGCGGCCAAATCTATACTCGGGCTTTTATCTGTCATGGGTGATTTGGCGGCATGAAGCAGGGGCAACCCATCATCAGCTCGCAGTCTGCGTTCACGGCGCTGACGCTCACGCCCCTCCCCGCTTTCGACGACAACTATCTCTGGCTGTTGGACAACGGCCGCGAGGCGCTGGTTGTCGACCCGGGTGACGCCGCCCCGGTGGCCGCGGCCCTCGACGCCCGCAACCTGACGCTCGCGGGCATTCTATTGACCCATCACCACGGCGATCACGTCGGCGGCGTCGAAGCACTGCGCCCGCGGCTGCAGGGCCCGATCTACGCTCCGGCCAGCGAGACCATGCCCGAGCCCGTGCGGCGCCTGCACGGCGGAGACAGCGTCGAGCTGCTGGGCCTGCGCTTCGCCGTCATGGACGTGCCGGGCCACACGGCCGGCCACATCGCCTATTTCGCGGCCGAGGTACCGGGCGCCGATCCACTGCTGTTCTGTGGCGACACGCTGTTCAGCGGCGGCTGCGGGCGCCTGTTCGAAGGCACGCCGGTGCAGATGCACGCATCGCTGCAGTCGCTGGCCGCGCTGCCGCCCGCAACGCGCGTCTGCTGCGCCCACGAGTACACGCTGTCCAACCTGCGCTTTGCGCGCGAAGTGGACCCCGGCAACACGGCCCTGGCCGACTACGTCGCCTGGTGCGAGGCCGAGCGCGCCGCCGGTCGGCCGACGCTGCCTGGCCGCATCGGCACGGAGATCCGCGTCAACCCCTTCCTGCGTTGCACCGAGCCCGCGCTACGCGACGCCGCCCGCCGCCACGCCCCCATCAAACTCCCAGCCGAGCCCAGCCCGGTCGACGTCTTCGCGACGTTGCGTGAATGGAAGAACGGATTCCGATGACACTGATTTCCCGCCTCACGCCGCCCAAGGCGCTCGCGCGCCTTTCTTCGATCGCAGCAGCCTTGCTGCTCGCCGCCTGCGCCACCACCGCCCCGCCGGCCGAGGCTCCTGCCCCAGCCACCCCGCCCTCCCCGCCACCCGTCATCGTCGAACCCGCGCCAGCGCCCGAAACGGCCATCACGACTGCGCAAACCCGCGAGGCCGCTGCCGGCCTGCTGGAGGACAACCTGCGCCCCGGCGAGAAGATCGACCTCGACGCGCCCGACGCCAACGCCGACCTGTGGGCGCGCATGCGCAAGGGCTTCCAGCTGCAGGACCTCGACGACGACTGGGTGCGCAAGGCCGAGGCCTGGTACAGCGCCCGGCCCGACTACGTCGAGCGCATGACGACGCGCGGCAGCCGCTACCTCTTCCACATCCTCGAAGAGGTCGAGAAGCGTGGCATGCCCAGCGAGCTGGCGCTGCTGCCCTTCGTCGAGAGCGCCTTCGTCACGCATGCCGTGTCCAGCGCCAAGGCCACCGGCATGTGGCAGTTCATGCCGGCCACGGGCCGGGACTTCGACCTGAAGCAGAACATCTTCCGCGACGACCGCCGCGACGTGCTCGCGTCCACGCGCGCCGCGCTCGACTACCTCGGCCGCCTGTACAAGATGTTCGGCGACTGGCACCTGGCGCTGGCCGCCTACAACTGGGGCCCGGGCAATGTGCAGAAGGCCGTGGCGCGCAACCAGAAGCTTGGCCTGCCCACCGACTACGAGAGCCTGAAGATTCCCGACGAGACGCGCTACTACGTGCCCAAGCTGCAGGCCGTGAAGAACATCGTCTTCGCGCCCGACCGCTACGCGCTGGCCCTGCCCGTCGTGGCCAACCACCCCTATTTCCTGAGCGTCAAGATCGAGCACGACATCGACGTCGCGCTGGCGGCCGATCTGGCCGGCATCTCGCTGGAGACCTTCCAGCAGTTCAATCCGCAGATGAACAAGCCGGTCATCCTGGCCGCGGCCACCTCGCAGGTGCTGCTGCCCTATGACCAGGCCAGCGCCTTCGCCGAGAACCTGGCGCGCCACAGCGGCCCGATGGCCACGTGGACGGCGTGGGTCGTACCCAAGACCATGAGCCCCGCCGACGCCGCCAAGCGCGCCGGCATGAGCGAGACGCTGCTGCGCGACGTCAACCACATCCCGCCCAAGATGCTCGTCAAGGCCGGCTCCACGCTGCTGGTGCCGCGCGGCGAGCATGTGCGCGACGACGTGTCCGAGCGCCTGGCCGACACGGCCGCGCTGAACCTCGCACCCGACGCGCCACCGCTGCGCCGCGTCAGCTTCAAGGCCGGCAAGGCCGACACGGTCGCCGGCATCGCGGCACGCTACAAGGTCCGGTCCGAGCAGGTTGCGCAGTGGAACAAGGTGGGCAGCGGCGCCCGCTTCAGGCCCGGCCAGGCCGTCGTCGTCTACACGGCTTTCAAGGCCGCGCCGCCGGCCAGGCCGACCACAATGGCCAAGCAGGCGTCCAAGGGCAAGGGCGGCAAGAGCCGCAACGTCGTCGCCTCGGCCGCGCCCTGACTCAGCGCACGAAGAAGAGCGCGATGCTGGCCGCCAGGCCCGCGCTCCACAGCAGCGAGCGCAGCGAGGCCTTGTCGGCCACGTAGGCCGCCACATAGGCCAGACGCGCAGCCAGGAAGCCCAGCGCCAGCAAGTCCACCGTCGACGGCGTGGCCTGGTGCTGGTAGGCCACGACGAGGCCGGCCATGAAGATGGGCAGCGCCTCCCAGCTGTTGGCCTGCGCCGCGTTGGCGCGGGCCTGCCAGCCGTCCAGCCGGGCCAGCCAGGCGCGCGGCGCGTTGTTGTCAAAGCCGCCATCGCGGCGCCGCTTGCCGAAGCCCTTGGACTTGGCCAGCGCCGCGCACCCCACGGGAAGCAGGCAGGCGACGAGCAGACAGAGTTGAGCAATCGTCATCTGGTCTCCTTCAGCGACGGTCGCTGAGCGCATGGGCAATGGTGCCCAGGTCCACGTATTCGAGTTCGCTGCCCACGGGCACACCGCGGGCGAGCCGCGTCGCCTTCAGGCCGCGCGCGCGCAGCGCTTCGGCCAGCACATGGGCCGTGGCTTCCCCCTCGGCGGTGAAGCTGGTCGCGAGGATGACCTCTTCGACGCCAGCCTCGCTCGCCCGCGCCAGCAGTTCGGCCGCGCCGATCTGGCGCGTGCCAACGCCGTCCAGTGGCGAGAGCCGTCCCAGCAGCACGAAGTAGTAGCCGCGGTAGGAACCGGTGCGCTCCAGCGCGGCCTGGTCGGCCGGCGTCTCGACGACGCAGAGCAGCTTGGCGTCGCGCTGCGCGTCGGTGCAGACGCTGCAGATCGGCGTCTCGCTGAAGGTGTGGCAGCGCTCGCAGTGCTTGATGCTCTCGACGGCCGACGTCAATGCGTCCGCCAGGCGAGGCATGGCCAGCCGGTCGTGCTGCAACAGGTGATAGGCCATGCGCTGGGCCGACTTCTGGCCCACACCGGGCAGGCGCTTGAGCGCCTCGATCAGCGTCTCGAGCGCGGTCAAGTGGCGGTCGAGATCAGAACGGGAACTTCATGCCGGGAGGCATGGGCATGCCGGCGGTCAGCCTGCCCATCTTTTCCGAGCTGGTCGCCTCGGCGCGGCGGGCCGCGTCGTTGAAGGCGGCGGCGACGAGGTCTTCCAGCATGTCCTTGTCATCGGCGAGCAGGCTCGGGTCGATGGTGACGCGGCGGACCTCGTTCTTGCAGGTCATGACGACCTTGACGAGGCCGGCGCCGCTCTGGCCCTCGACCTCGATGTTGGCGAGTTCTTCCTGCGCCTTCTTCAGGTTGTCCTGCATCGCCTGGGCCTGCTTCATCAGACCGGCGAGTTGGCCTTTCATCATGGTGTTTCCTTAAGTGGTGATCAGAGGTTGGACCGAGCCGGGCAGGATGCGTGCCGAGGGGAACTGGGCGAGCAGGGTCCGCGTCATGGGGTGCTGTGCGGCCAAGTCTTCGGCCGCGCGCTGCTGCGCCTCGGCTCGGGCCGTGCTGCGCAGCGCGATGGAGTCTTCAGCCACGCCGGCCGTGATGTCGAGCCGGGCGTCCAAGGCCGCTTCGAGCTTGGCGACGAGGGCCGGCGCGCGCAGCGATTCACGCTCGACGCGCAGCGCCCAGACCTCGCGGCCGTCGGCCGTCGTGCAGCCCAAGGCCTGGGCCTGGCGGGCCAGCTCGCCGGTCATGCCGACGAGGTTCAGCGCGGCGATGCGTTCGGCCCACAGCGCGCCCTCGGGCGTCTCGCGCAGCTCGGCGCGGCGCGGGGCATCGGGCTCGCGGGCAGCGGCGGGTGCCTGCGCGGGCGCGTCGTCGGCATCCATCCACGGCGGCGGCGCGTCGTCGGGCGGCGCGCCGTCCATGTCGTCGTCTGCGGCCGAGACAGGCTCGACCGGGCGCGGGCGCAGCCGGTCGCTGAAGCTGGCAGCGGCTTCTGCCACCCTCGATGAGAGGGCCGCCGGCTGAGGGGCAGCAACCGGCGCAACGGCCACGGGTGCCGCGACAGGAACGGCAACGGGAGCGGCAATGACGGGCGCCGGCGCGACCACCTTGGGCAGCGGCACCGCCACGACGGCCTTGGCCACCGCGGGCGAGCGCACCAGCGCCGCGGCCTTGACCGGCTTCGGGCTCGTGCCCGCCGGCCGGAAGGCCAGCATGCGCAGCAGCACCATCAGCAGGCCTGCGTATTCGTCCGGCGCCAGATGCAGTTCGGCGCGTCCGTGCAAGGCCATGCTGTACATCAGCTGGATCTCGTCGGCCGGCAGCGCGGCGGCCAGGCGGCGGATCTCGGCGGTCTCGGGGTCGGCGTCATCCAGCGCCGTGGGCGCGGCCTGGGCCAGGGCCATCTGCTGCAGCAGCGTGGCCAGGTCTTCCAGCGTGCCGGCGGCGGACAGGCCCGCACCACGCAACGCGTCGGCCTGGGCGACGACGGCCTCGCCGCTCGCCGCAGCCAATGCGTCGACGATGGCGACGACATGGCCGCGGTCCACGCTGCCCAGCATCTGGCGCACGCCGGCTTCGGTCAGGCTACCCGCGCCGAAGGCGATGGCCTGATCGGTCAGCGACAGCGCGTCGCGCATCGAGCCGCGCGCCGCGCGCGACAGCAGGCGCAGCGCGCCGCCTTCAGCCGGCACGTTCTCGGCGCCCAGCACGTTGCCCAGGTGGCTCTGCACGTCCACCGCCGCCATCGGCCGCAGGTTGAATTGCAGACAACGCGACAGCACGGTGACCGGCACCTTCTGCGGGTCGGTCGTCGCAAGTACGAACTTCAGGTAGTCCGGCGGCTCCTCCAGCGTCTTCAGCATCGCGTTGAAGGCGGTGTTGGACAGCATGTGCACTTCGTCGATCATGTAGACCTTGAAGCGCCCGACGACCGGCTTGTAGACGGCCTGGTCCAGCAGTTGCGAGATCTCCTCGACGCCGCGGTTGGAAGCAGCGTCCAGCTCCACGTAGTCGACGAAACGGCCCGAATCGATGTCCCGGCAGGCCGGGCAGACGCCGCAGGGCTGGGCCGTGATACCGCCCGTGCCGTCGGGTCCGGTGCAGTTCAGGCTCTTGGCGAGGATGCGCGACACGGTCGTCTTGCCGACGCCGCGCGTGCCGGTGAACAGGTAGGCGTGGTGCAGCCGCCCCTGCGTCAAGGCGTTGGCGAGGGCTTGCACGACATGCTCCTGGCCGACGAGCTGCTCGAAACTCTGCGGACGGTATTTGCGGGCCAGGACCTGATAACTCATGGGCCGCGATTCTAGAGAGGGCCGCGGGCTCGTCCGGCCGCGGCCGGCTCAGCGCGCCAACTCGGCGAACGAGGCCCACAAGGCCTGCGCCACCCCGCCGATGGCTCGACCACGCCGCCGGGCCACGACGATGTCCAGCTTGGAGCGCTTGAAATGCCGCCCTTCCAGCGAAATCAGCCGCCCGGCGCGCAAGTCCTTGTCGACCAGGTGCAGCGGCATGTGGCCCCAACCCATGGCATTCAGGATCAGCTCCTTCTTGGTCTGCTGGTCGGCCACCGTCCAGCTGGGCGCGCCTGCAATCAGGAAATAGTCGCGCCCGGGCTCGGAGGCCGAGTCGCGGATGACCACCTGCACCAGGGACTTCATTTGCTCGGGGCGCAGCTGCGCGGTCGGCTCGAACGGCAGATAGCCCGGCGCGGCGACCGGCACCAGCGTAACAGGCTGCAGGTCCAGCCACTCGAAGCGCGTGTCGGACTTGTCGACGTGATGGACGATGAGATCGGCCTCGTCGGCCAGCAGCCGCTGCCAGGGGCCGCCCAGCGCCTCGAAATGCAGATGCAGCCGCGTGGCGGGGCTGGCGGCGAAGAATTTCTTCAGGTGGCGCAGCACCGGTGCCGAGGGCGTCAGGTCGCCGACGACAACGCGCAGGTCCGTCTCGTCGCCGCGCATCAGTTGCTGCGCCAGCACCTGCAGCGCGCCGGTCCGCGCCAGCACGTCGGCCGCCTGGCGATGGAAGGCCGTGCCGGCTGACGTCAACTGGGCGCGATAGCCCTGGCGGTCGAACAGCACCAGGCCTGTGCCGCGCTCCAGGCTGCCGATGGCTGCGTGCACGGCCGGGTGGCTGCGCCCGAGCTT
>JAEKLF010000257.1 GCA_019509985.1 Burkholderiales bacterium
TGCGCTCGCGGTCGCTGAGGTACCAGCGCATCACTTCGGCGGGCTTCTCGTAGCTCTGCGACAGCTCTTCGATGTGTGCCTGCAGCTGGGCCGGCTTGGCCTGCAGGTTGTTGGCACGCACCAGCTCGGCCACGACCAGGCCCAGGCGCACGCGGCGCTCGGCTTGGGGCTTGAAGATGTCGGCGGGGATCTCGGCCTTGTCGGCATCCTTGACGCCGCGCTTCTTCAGGTCTTCACGGGCCTGGCCGACCATGCGCTCGGCTTCACCCTGCACCAGGGCGTTGGGCACGTCCAGCTCGGAAGCGGCGACCAGCGCGTCCATGACGGCGCCCTTGTTGCGGGCCAACACGCGGAACTTCACTTCGCGCTCGAGGTTCTTCTTGATATCGGCGCGCAGGGCTTCGACGGAAGCGTCCTTGATGCCGAGCGACTTGGCGAAGGCCTCGTTCACCTCGGGCAGGTGCTGGGCCTCGATCTTCTTGACGGTGACGAGGAAGTCGGCTTCCTTGCCGGCCACGTCCTTGCCGTGGTAGTCCTCGGGGAACTGCAACGGGAAGGTCTTGCTCTCGCCGGCCTTCATGCCGCGCACGGCGGCGTCAAAGGCTTCCAGCATCTGGCCCTCGCCGATCAGGAACTGGAAGGCCTCGGCCTTGCCGCCCTGGAAGGGCTCGCCGTCGATCTTGCCTTCGAAATCAATGGTGACGCGATCACCCACGGCAGCCACGTCGGCGGCGGCGCGCTGGGCGAAGCTGCGACGCTGCTTGCGCAGGATCTCGACGGTCTTGTCGATGGCTTCCTCGGTCACGTCGCTGGTGACGCGCTCGACTTCAGCGGCGGCCAGCTGGGCTTCGTTGGCGGCGTTGTTGAAGGCGGCGCCGAGCTTGTCGTTGACGACTTCGTACTGCACCGAGTAGCCGTAGCGCTGGGCGACGACGTTCATCGGCACCTTGCCGGGACGGAAGCCGTCGGCCTTGACGGTGCGGGCCAGCTTCTTCAGGCGCGATTCGACTTCGCTGTTGATCTCAGAGGCCGCCACGTGCAGGGTGATGCGGCGTTCCAGCTTTTCGAGGGTTTCGACGGTGACGGCCATGATGGACTCGGGAACAGTTGAAGAACAGTGGTGGTGCGCGGGGCCGGACTCGAACCGGCACGCCCGTGAAGGCGTCAGGACCTAAACCTGGTGCGTCTACCAATTTCGCCACCCGCGCGATTCTTGGGTTGGGCTGCCGGTCTCGTTAAATGACGTGGCAGCCCCGTAGGCGATTCGGCAAACCGGCGATTGTAGCGACCCCGCGCGGCTTGCCCGCCGCCCCGGTCCACGGGGCGGCAAAACCCTAGGAGGGCGCTAGGCCAACTCGCCGGGCTCCGTGTCGAAGTGGCTGTGCAAGCGGCTGTGCTCTTCTTCCTTCGGCCGCACGACGCGGAACACGACCGCGTACATCGCCGGCAGCGCCAGAAGAGTCAAAGCCGTCGCGACGATGAGGCCGCCCATGATGGCCACCGCCATCGGGCCCCAGAACACGCTGCGGGACAACGGGATCATCGCCAGCACGGCGGCCGCGGCCGTCAGCACGATGGGACGGAAGCGCCGCACGGCGGACTCGACGATGGCCACCCAGTCCGGCACGCCGCGCGCCCGGTCCTGCTCGATCTGGTCGATGAGGATGACGGAGTTGCGGATGATCATGCCGAACAGCGCGATCACGCCGAGCAGCGCGACGAAGCCGAACGGCCGGTTCAACACCAGCAGTGCGAAGGCCACGCCGGCGATGCCGAAGAAGCCGGTCAGGAAGGCCAGCGCCGAGCGCACGAAGCTGTGCAGCTGCAGCATCAGCAGCGTCAGCATGATGAAGAGCGCCACAGGCACGCCGGCACCAATGGAACCCTGCCCCTTGCTGCTCTCCTCCACCGCGCCGGCGATCTGGATGCTGTAGCCGACGGGCATCTGCTTTTGCAGCTCGTCCAGCTTGGGCCAGACCTCCTTGGTCACCGTCGCGCCCTGCAGGCCTTCGGCCACGTCACCCTGCACGGTGACCGCGTAGTTGCGCCCCTCGCGCCACATGACGCCAGGCTCCCAGGCGAACTCGACCTTCGCAACCTGGGTCAAGGGAATGGCGCGGCCCGTGCTGGTGGGCAGGTAGGCATTGCCGATGTCGGTGATGACGGAGCGCTCGTCGAGCGGCTGGCGCAACACGATGTCGATGAGCTTGTCGGCCTCTCGGTACTGGCCGACAACCGTGCCCGACAGCAAGGTGCGCGCGGCCTGCGCCAGGCTCTGGCTGGTGACCCCGAGTGCCCGCGCCTTGTCCTGGTCGATGTTCAAGCGCAGCGTCTTGACGTTCTCGTTCCAGTTGTCATTGACACCGCGCATGTTGGGGCTGGCCCGCAGGATGTCCTTGGCCTTGTCGGCCCAGTCGCGCACGACCTTGGGGTCGGCGCCGGTGACGCGGAATTGCACCGGATAGGCCACGGGCGGGCCGTTGGGCAGCAGCTTCACGCGGCCGCGGGCCTCCGGGAATTCCTCGGCCAGCAGCGCCGGCAAGCGCTTGCGCAGTTCCTCCCGTTCGGGCAGCCCCTTGGGCAGCAGGATGGATTGCGTCACGTTCGACGCCGGGAAGATCGTGTCCAACGGCAGATAGAAGCGCGGCACGCCGGAGCCGATCCAGCTCGTCACCGTGGAGATGCCCGGCTCCTTCAACATGCGGGCTTCGAAGCGCTTGGCCAGCGCCTCGGTCTCCTGGATGGTCGATCCCTCGGGCAGCGACAGGTCGACGAGGATCTCGGGGCGGCTGGAGTCCGGGAAGAACTGTTGTTGAACCTTGCCCATGCCGAAGATGCCCAGGCCGAACACGAGCAGCGTGATGGCGATGGTCTTCCAGCGGTTCTCCACGCACCAGCGCACCAGGCTGCGGAAGCGGTTGTAGAACGGCGTGTCGAAGAGCTCGTGCGCCTCGCCGCCGTTCGCGTGCTTGGTCTTCAGCAGCAGCGCGCCGAGGTAGGGCACGAAATAGACCGACACGGCCCACGAGATGACCAGCGCCGCAGCCGTCACGGCAAAGATCGCGAACGTGTATTCACCGGTCGTCGACTTCGCCAGGCCGATGGGCAGGAAGCCGACGGCGGTGATCAACGTGCCGGTCAGCATGGGCATGGCCGTCACGTCGTAGGCAAAGGTGGCGGCGTGCATCTTGTCGTAGCCCTCTTCGAGCTTG
>JAEKLF010000209.1 GCA_019509985.1 Burkholderiales bacterium
CGTGGTGTCGTTGGCCGTCCAGCGGCTGCGCACATAACCGGCGAGGCGGCGGGCAGGCGCAGTTCATCGAGCGGCCCCTACCGCGCGACCGCACCAACCGGCTGTCCGGCCTGATGGACCAGGTGCGCGCCGACCTGCGCGCGCCGTGGACGCTGGAGCGCATGGCCGCGGCCGGCGCCATGAGCCCGCGCACGCTGCTGCGCCGCTTCACCGAGGCGACCGGCCAGTCCCCCGGCGACTGGCTGATCGCCGAGCGCGTGGCCGAGGCGCAGCGGCTGCTGGAGGCCACTTCGCTGCCCGTGGAGCGCATCGCCGCCGAGGCGGGGTTCTCGGCAGCGTGCAGGCGCTGCGCCACCACTTCCAGGCCCGGCTGGGGCTGGCGCCGCGGGCGTATCGGAGCAGTTTTGGGGTGGGGCGGTAGGCGGCTGGCGCTCCGCCTTCGGCGGGCATCAACAAAGCTTCCATTTGAAGTTGCAAAGGCAGAAGACGCTCTGCCTCCATTTCCCCGTGTATTCCCGGTGCTGTAGCGCCCCAACATATGAGGTAATTTGAGGCAGACTTGCGAATCGCCAAGTTATAAAAGAGGGAGAATTATGCAAACCGCCGTTCTGCATTTAAGCGACATCCATTTTAAATCTGACAAGGATGTCATCCTTAAAAGAATGGACCCGCTAATAGCATCCATTCGCCCATATCTAACCCATGCATCCGTTATTGTTATTGCCATAACTGCCGATATAGCGCAGTCTGGTGATTTATCCGAATATAAGCATGGCAATAAATTTTTAAGTGATCTGAAGGCACGACTCAAGAAGGAGCGCGACCTACCTATTCACTTTGTAATCTCCCCGGGAAATCACGACTGTGATTTTCGTGGCGATCAATCAGCCCGGCAGCTTGTAGTTGGCGACATCCTTAAGACGACTGGAGATATTCCAGAAAGCTATCTGAAGATTGCCACGAAGGTCCAGTCCAACTATTTCGCGTTTCGCGCCAAGCACGAGAGCAAGGCACTGGTAGTCCACGACGATCCGCTGTGGACCACCTATTGCTTGAAAGTAGATGGGATGTCCATAGCTCTCGACGCCCTAAATGCGTCATGGATTTCGACTAAGCATGAACAGCAGGGCGGTCTTCTGTTCCCGTTTGAAACTTATCAGCAAAAGCAACAGAAAGACTACGACCTGCGCATCTGTCTGATGCATCATCCATTCAATTGGTACAGTCAAGTCAATTACCGCGCCTTCCGTGAATTCCTTCATCGCCAGAGCGATATTATTCTCGCGGGGCACGAACACGTCGGCGCTGCGCGGGAGATTGAGGATGCTGGAAATGGCCATTGCATCTATATAGACGGTGAGGCGCTTCAAACGGGGAATGCTGCTCAGTCAGGTTTTAACGTCTTATTAATCGACAACAATAGCCGACTATATAAATACGAAACACTGCGTTTTCGATCGGGGCGATATGAGCCGCAGAGTGTTACCGAGTGGGAGCGTTTTCGTCCACTTGGGCCTAAGAAGACTTCCAAGATCCAATTCTCGGACTCGTTCAAATGTGAACTCCGGGACCCCGGCGCGACTCTTAAACACTTCTCTGGAAGAGAGCTAACGCTTGACGATATATTTGTATTTCCTGATGTGGATGATAGATCAGATGACAGCACGTCGGCAAAGAAGGCTCGTGCGCCACGATTAAACACTGCCACTCTTGTAAATCCGGAGAAGATCGACAAGGACGTTTTACTTCAGGGCGATGATGAAGCAGGCAAAACGCGCCTGCTCTTTAAGCTTGCAATGGAGTATCAAGCTCGAGGCTATTATCCCATTCTTCTTCGCTGTGATCGGCTAAAGAGCGCCAATTCCGAGACACTGCGCACTGAGATCGGCAGCGTTGTTGCTCAACAATACGGCGAAAAGAATAGATTGGAATATCTCCAGGCACCGTTCACAGAGAAAATCGCGCTCCTGGACGACTTTGACCGTTCAACGCTAAATGCGGATCGAAGAGCCGCATTAATATCTGAATTGCGACGACATTTCCACCGCCTAATTATCACCGTTGGAGAAAATTTCGAAGTGAAGGAGATATTTGGTGGGGATGATTTAATCAGCCTCGCTGATATGCGCAGTCTCAAGATTTTGCCCTTCGGACATGCGAGGCGGCTAGAGTTGATCCGAAAGTGGAATCGAATCGGCTTCAATGAATCCACTTCCGAGAATCAATTTCTCAGCGCTTGCGACGAAGCGGAGAAGCTCATCGAAAGCACCAAGTTGCGTTATGTGGCTACGACGAATCCAATCTTTGTGCTTTCACTACTGCAGGCCACTTCCTCGGGTGTGAGCAGTGAAATGCACAATTCGTCATTTGCACATTATTACTATTTTCTCATAGTTGGAGCACTCGAGAAGGCAAAAACAAGTAAGCAAGATCTTAATGTGGTTTTGTCTGCCTGCACTCATTTGAGCTGGTACATTCGAAAAAACGGGCACGAGCAGCGAATATCGCAAGAACAGTACAAGGCGTTCGTTGCCGAGTACAGTAATGATTGGACGTTCACAGATCCAGAGAAATTGTTGAATACGTTAACTGCTTCTCGACTGTTGGAGAATGATGGAGAGGGCATTGGTTTTACATACCCTTATTCTTACTATTATTTCCTTGGTAAGTACACTAGCATTTCGCAGGAGACGCGAGAGGTCAAAGAGTACATCGATTTCTGCCTAAAGCATCTATATGCAAGGGAGTGCGCAAATACTCTTTTATTTCTCGCTCACCATAGTGGCACGAGTTCGGTGTTGAACAGCGTAAAAGCGGCAATCGATGCGAAGTTCGCAAATTTTGCGCCTGCGACGTTAGACAAGGACGATGTTCAGGTCATTGCCGGATTACTCGCAAACGCTCCTGAAATACGTTATCAGAGCGTCAAGCCTAGCGAATATCGCCAACAACAGGCAGACGCCGACGATAGAATGCCAGAGGCAGGGGACGGTTTGCATGATGCTCCAGTTGATTCTGGGCAAAATACCATCCATGATATCGTTAGCCTTTTCAAGGCAATTGAGATTGCAGGCACCTTGCTGACGCATCAGTTCTCAAATTATGATCGAGCGACGAAGAATGCAGCAATTGCGTCAATATTCAATGGAACGATGCGGGCGGTCAAATTGTTCCATGGCTATTTTAAGAATACAGATGACGTTCTGAAGTCGCTTTCAAGTAAGCTGCGCACTCGCTTCGACGAGAAAACTTCCGAAGAGCTTGAGTTGAGCATACGAAATGGAATTGCTTATCTTATTAAAATGGTTACAGCATCTTTAGTAATGAAGGCCGCTGCTAATCTTCGGACGAAAGAACTGGATGACAATATTGTTGGCGTCGTAGAAGAACACAAAACCTTGGCGAATCGCCTAATTAAGCTGTCGCAGGAATTGCAACGCCCCAACCGATTGCCACGCCTTGAAGTAGACCGGCTAAAAAGGGAGCAGGAAAGTAATCCGGCTGTTATGAGCGTGTTGCAGCTTTTGATTTTGCAGAGGCTCTACATGTACGAAACGGATCATGACGACAAACATTGGGCCATGAGTCTTTTCGAACTGGGCGGCAACCGAACGAGTCTTGAAATCACGCAGATGAAGCCTCCTAAGCGTCTTCAGTAAATTTGCTTTCGCTTCAACGTTGAAGCTCAGCTATCAGGCGCCGTATTCGATGATTCGGGAGCCGTCCGCCGCAAGGCGGCCCCTGCGTGGCCAACACGCCTCGCCCCTACCGCCGCAACACCAACCCCTCCACCGCTTCATCCCCCAGCGCCCTGCCCTCGGCCTCCAGCGCCGCCGTGATGTCGCCGCCCAGCAAGGCCCGGCCGGCGTCCAGCGCGCAGACGAGTACCCGCAGCTCCAGCGGGTCCAGCGTGGTGTCGTTGGCCGTCCAGCGGCTGCGCACATGGCCGGCGAGGCGGCAGGCGGCTTCGATGCGGCCCTGGGCCACCAGCAGCGGCAGGATTCCCATCCAGGCCACCGTCGTGCCGAAGCGCCGCTGCGCGGCCAGGGACCGCGGCAGCAGGGCCTGCGCCTCGTCCAGACGGCCCAGGCCGACGAGCGCTTCGACCAGGGCGTTCAGCACCCAGGGCAGGCTGCCGTTGCTACCGCTGCCATCGGCGTCCAGCGCGTCGAGCAGGGCGCGCGTGCGCGTGGCGCCTTCCTCGAAGCGGCCCAGGCGCACCAGCGTCAGGCAGATGTTGTTCTCGGCCACCTGCACGCGCTGTGACTGGCCCAGCTCGCGGGCGGCGAGCTGTTCGCGTTCCATGCAGGCGAGCAGTTCGGCGGTGTCGCCGCGCAGGCGGGCCACCACGGCCAGCGCACCGTTCAGGCGCAGCCGCGTCGCGGCCGAGTTGTCGTCCGCGGCTAGTTTGCGCAGCAGCGCGCAGGCCTCGTCCATCTCGGGCTCGTCCTCGGTGAAGGCGCGCACCCAGTGGGCCGCGGCAATGAGCAGCTCAACGGGGTTGCCCAGCGGCCGCCAGAGGTCGACGGCCTTGCGCGAGACCGGCACGGCGCGCGGGTCGGAGCGGATGAGCAGCAAGTAGCCGAGCATGGACCACCACAGCGCCTGCACCGGCGGCGGCACCGCCTCGCCGCGTGCCTCCATCGTCGGCAGCAGCGACAGCATCCACTCCGTCACTTCGTGGCGCCAGACGGTGAACACCATGACTCGGGCGGCGCGGGCGCCGATCTGGGCGGCGGTGGCGAGGTCGTGCTTGCGCGCCCACAGGAAGGCCTCGCGGACGTTCTGCATGTCGGCCAGCCAAAGCGCCGCGTCGTCGCTGGGTGCGATCAGCGCCAGCACCGCCGCGGCATGCCGGCGGCGCGCGGAATGGGCGTCGGCGTCGCCCAGCCGCGCCAGCGCGTGGGCGCGCATCGTCTCCAGCAGGCGGTAGCGCGGCGGGTCTTCGCTGGCGACACTGACGAGGGAGCGCTCCACCAGCGTGGTCAGGCCGTCGACGACATCCCAGCGGCTGGTGTGCTCGTCGCTGCTGATCGTGACGGCCAGGTCCAGCGTGAAGCCGCCGGCGAACACGCCGAGCGCGCGATAGAGGCGCTGCTCGGCCGGCTCCAGCAGGCCGTGGCTCCAGTCCAGCGCGTCGAGCAGAGTGCGGTGGCGCGCAGAGGAGTCGCGGCGGCCGCGGGACAGCAGAGCGAAGCGCTCGGCCAGCGCATCGTGCACGGCCTGCAAGCCCATCAGCGGCACGCGCGCGGCGGCCAGCTCCAGCGCCAGCGGGAGGCCGTCGAGCTGCCGGCACAGCGCGGCCAGCAGTGGGAGAGATTTGGCCGACACGTCGAAGCGCGCATCCACCGCGCGGATGCGGGCCACCAGCAGCGCCAGCGCGCCCTCGCGGGCGTCGGGGCCGTCAACGCCCTCGGCCACCTGCAGCGGCTCCAGGCGCAGCAGCCGTTCGCCGGCCACGCCCAGCGGCAGCTGGCTGGTGACGAGCAGGCGAAGCCGGGGCAGCGCGGCAAGCTGCGCAGTCCATTCCGCGCAGGCTGCGGCGAGGTGCTCGGCGTTGTCCAGCACCAGCAGCAGGTCGTCGTCGGCCGGGATGAGCTTGAGCAGCTGCGGCAGCGCCTCGCCCGGGCTCAGCTGGCCGCCGAAGGCGCGGGCGATGCCATCGGGCAGTTGCGCGGGCAGCGTCAGCGGCGCCAGGTCGACCCAGCCAGCGCGGCCCGGCCAGCGCGCCAGCGCCTCGCGCGCCAGGCTGCTCTTGCCCACGCCAGGGCTGCCGACGAGGCTGACGCAGCCCGGCGCGGCCAGCGCCTGGCGCACCCGGGCCAGGTCGGTATCGCGGCCGAACAGCGTCGGCGTGGTGGGCTCTGACGGCGGCGCGGCAGCGGCCTGGGCGTCGTCGTGCAGCGCCGCCGTGAAGCGGTAGCCGCGCCCGGGCACGGTGGCGATGGCCTCCTCCCCCAGCAGGCGGCGCAGCGCATTGACCTGCACGCGCAGGTTGCCCTCTTCCACCACCAGGCCGGGCCAGACGCGCTCGATCAGCTCGGCCTTGGTGAACAGCTCGGCGGGCCGGCCGGCCAGCGTGAACAGCAGCTCCAGCGCGCGGCCGCCCAGGGCCGAGGGCTCGCCGTCCACCAGCAACCGGTACTCGGCAGGGCGCAGCTCGAAACGGCCGCCGGGGCCGAAGCGCAGCGGCTGGGTCGGCGGGTGGGCGGGTTCGGTGGCGGGCAAGGCGGCTCCAGGGATTGCGGCCGGCACTTTAAAGCCGCCGGTTTAACAACGTTGAACAACCATCGAACGGCGCCTGCCGCGAGTATTCGTCCCACAGCAACCAGGAGCCGAACATGACCGAACCCGAAGTCTCCGTCCCCGCCGTGATGCGCAACTACCACGAGGTGCTGCGCAACGACCTCGCCAAGGTGCTGGCCCCGCTGGCCGAGGCCGGCGACCTGGTCGGCTTCGCCGCCGCGTGGCAGGGCTACGTGCAGGCCATCGAAGTGCATGCCGCCATGGAAGACGGCGTGGCAGGCGCCGGTGGCGGCATCACGACGATGCTGGATCAATTGTTCGACGGCGCCGTCAACGCCGCACTGTTCCGCGCCGAGCATGCCGACGAGCACGAGCTGCAGGCCGCCGTGATGCGCGCCATCCCGCTGGGCGCCGGCGCGCTGCGCGACGCTTGGGGCTCCTACCGCGCCTGCGCCGAGGCCCATCTGCAGCATGAGGAAGACATCATGATGCCCCTCGTCGCCCGCCTGCCGCAGCAAGGCCGGGCCGCGCTGTTCGCCGAGTGGTGCGTGTCGGCTGGCATGGCCCACGGTGGCTTCGACACCTTCGTCGCTCACGGCGTCGCCTCCCTCGCCGCCTTCGGCAGCACGAAGAATTCGCCGGCCGGCGCCACGCGCGTCTTCGCTCATTCGCTGAAGACGGTGTGCACGCCGGCCCAGTGGGCCCACCTGCAGCCGCTGGTGCGCAGCGCGGCGGGGCCGCAGGTCTGGGCCGCCGTCGTCGCCGAAGTGCCGAGCCTCGAAGCCGCCTGAGCGGCCAGAGGGCGCCGCCGTCGCCCGGACTGACGCTTAGACGGCAACCAAACAAGCTCATGCAGAACAAGCCCTTGCTTCGTTCCTATCATTCACCCCCGCCCTGCCCCCACCCCAAGGAGATCACCATGTCCCTGCGCATCAACGACATCGCCCCCGACTTCACCGCCCAAACCACGCAAGGCGAGATCAAGTTCCACGACTGGATCGGCGACAGCTGGGCCGTGCTGTTCTCGCACCCCAAGGACTTCACGCCCGTGTGCACGACCGAGCTGGGCTACATGGCCAAGATCGAGCCCGAGTTCACCAAGCGCAATGCCAAACTGATCGGCCTGTCCGTCGACCCGGTGGACAACCACCACCGCTGGGCCGCCGACATCGAGGAAACGCAAGGCCATCTGCCCAAGTACCCCATGATCGGCGACAGCGACCTGCATGTCGCCAAGCTCTACAACATGCTGCCGGCCGATACCGAAGGCACCTCTGAAGGCCGCACCGCGGCGACGAACGCCACCGTGCGCTCGGTCTTCATCGTCGGCCCGGACAAGCGCATCAAGCTGATGCTGACCTATCCGATGACGACGGGCCGCAACTTCGACGAGATTTTGCGCGTGCTCGACAGCATGCAGCTGACCGCCAAGCACAAGGTCGCCACGCCGGTGAACTGGAAGCAGGGCGACGACGTGATCATTGCCGGCTCGGTGAGCGACGAGGACGCGAAGACGCTGTTCCCCGCCGGCTGGAAGGCCCCGAAGCCCTATTTGCGCATCACCAAGCAGCCGGTCTGAGACCGGCAGGCCTCGGCCTCCAGCTGGCGCAGTGGCGCGCCGTAATAGGGGCTGACACCCGGTTGGGCGGTCAGCGCCGCGCGCGCCAGCGCGGCCCAGCGCGCGGACTGCTCGCGGTCGCCGGCGCGCCAGGCACACAGTGCGGCCACGCCGTGCAGGCGGGCGATCTGCGGTGCGGCCGGGTGGTGGGGCAGGCTCAGCGCGGCGACGAAGGCGCGCATGCGGGCCAGGCCGGCACGCGCATCGGGCTGCAGGCACTGCCCCTCGGCGCGCAGCAGCTCGGCGCCGGTGATGAAGCCGGCCGTCAGCATGCCGTCCTGGGGCTTGGCCTCGCGGCGCGTCGCCAGTGCCAGCGCCTGACGGGCGCGCGCCGGGTCGCCGCTGTCGATGAGAACTCGGGCACGGGTCTCGCGCAGCACCTCTTCGTACCAGCTCGGGTCATGCCCGGCGGCGCGCAGTGCCGCGGGTGCGGGCGCTTCGTCGAGCAGGCGCAGCGCGCCGGCCTGGTCACCAGCCATGCTGGCGTTCAGCGCCTGCATGCGGACATCACCGGCCACCAGCGGGTGCAGGCCCTTGCCCGCCGCGATGCGCGCCTGGCGGCGCAGCGCGAAGCGCCGGGCCGCAACCTCGTGGTGCCCCTGGTCCTGGGCGGCATGGCCGGCCCGGCCATGGGCGATGGTCAGCTCGACCGGCCGATGCAGCAGCGGCAGGCGCTGGGCGTCGTCCGCTTCCACCAGCGGTGCGCCCTGCTCCACGTCGCCCCAGCTCAACAGCAGATGGCCCAGATGCCCCTGCACCTGGGCCAGCAGCAGCGGCGGCACGCCGTCGCCCAGCGCCTGCAAGCGCCGCAGACAAGCCTCCACCTCGGCGCGCACGCGCTCGAAGGGCAGCGACAGCGCCGTCGCGTACATGGCCGACCAGACGTTGGCCGCGGCGACCTCGGCGCGCACCGCGTACAGGCCGCCGCGCGCGCGCAGCGTCTCCAGCGCCGGCGCTAGCAGGGACAGCGCGTCGTGGTGGCGGCCCTGCTGGGCGGCCCAGCGCGCGCCGCGCAGGCCGGCTTCGGCGGCAGCCAGCGCGTCGCCGCCGGTCTCGGCCGCCGCGGCACGGAACTCGGCGATGGCCTCGGCCTCGCGCCCGCGGCGGTTCAGCAACTCGCCGCGCAGCAGCCGTCGCCAGGCCCGGTCGCCGCCGTCGGCCAGCTCGGGCGGCAGGCGCGCCAGAAGCGCCTCGGCCTCATCCATGCGGCCGAGGTCGACAAGGGCACGTGCGCGCAATATCGACACGCCGTCGTCATCGCCACGCCGGGGCGCCAGGGTCGGCAGTGCATCGTCGGGCCGGCCGGCGTCCAGCAGCGCGCGAGCCAGGCGCAGGCCGGCGGCGCGCACATCGGCCTCGGGCGCGGCCTGGGTGCGCAACGAAGCCAGCTCGCGTTCGCGCAGGTTGACGGTCAGCGGCGCGGCGCCCATGGTCTCGTAGGCGTCGCCCAGCACGCGGTAGAGCCGGGCCTGCTGGGCCGGGTCGCCGGCAAAGCGCTGCTCGATGAGGCGGGCGCCACGCTCCAGCAGCGGCACCTGGCCCTCGCCACGCGGCTGACGGGCCAGAGGCTCGGCCCCGAAGCGAAACATCTCGGCGACGAAGGTCGTGGCCACCTGTTCGCGCGCCGCGGCCTGGGCGGTGCGCTG
Source organism: Burkholderiales bacterium (assembly GCA_019509985.1). Lineage (GTDB taxonomy): Bacteria > Pseudomonadota > Gammaproteobacteria > Burkholderiales > Burkholderiaceae_C > Pelomonas. The sequence goes on from JAEKLF010000209.1 coordinate 9,511, forward strand.
GCGCTGGCCGACCAGTTGCACGCCGAGCGCGCCGACCACTGCAAGTGCGACACCCGCGGGCAGCCAGAGGCGCCAGCGCCGCCGCAGCGCCAGGCCCAGGCGCCGCAGCGGCGGCGGCGGGCAGGCCTGCACGGGTTCGTGGCGCAGCCAGCGCTCGACCTCGTCGGCCAGCACGTCGGCGCTGGCGTAGCGCTGTGCGGGATCGGCAGCGCGGGCGCGGGCGACCAGCGCATAGACGTCGACCTGCACGCTGAGTTCGCCGCCCTGCAGCAGCTCGGGTGCGGCGTAGCGCGGCGTACAGGCCGGCGGCGGCAGGGCCGGCCCGACGGCGCCCAACACGGCGGCGATGCCGAAGTCCAGCAGATGCGGCCGGCCTTCGGCATCGACCAGCACATTGGCTGGCTTGAGGTCGCGGTGCAACACCAGGCGGCTGTGCGCATAGGCGACGGTGCGCGCGATGGTCACGAACAGGCGCAACCGCGCCACGAGGGTCAGGCCGGCAGCGGCCTTGTCCAGCGGCAGGCCCTCGACATAGGCCATTGCCAGGTAGGGGTGCGACCGGCCGTCGGGATCGATATGCAGGCCGGCGTCGTAAAGCCGGGCGATGCGCGGGTGCTCGAGCCGGGCGACGAGACCGGTTTCGTGGCGGAAGGCCTCGCGCGCCACGTCACCATCGCCGAGCCTGGCGCGCGGCAGCTTGAGCGCGACCTGGCGCTCGAACATGCCGTCGGCACGCTCGGCCAGCCAGACCTCGCCCATGCCGCCCCGGCCCAGCGGGCGCAGCAGCCGGTAAGGGCCGATGCGGTCGCCCGCACGGCCGTCCAGCGGCTCGTTCAGCGCGGGCAGGCGCGACAGGAAGCCGTCGTCCACGCGACCGTCATGCCGCCGCAGCAGGTCGGCCAGCGCCAGGCGCAAGGGCCCGGCCGGCAGCGCCGCCAGCCAGACCGGGCGCGCATCCGCCGACAGCGCCAGGCCCTCGTCGAGCCAGTCGCTCAGCGTGCGCAATTCGTCGACGGACAGGGCGGCCATAGCGGCGCAGTGTGCAGGGCGCCGGAGCCCCGGGACCTCCCCAATTCGATGGATGGCCGGCGCCGACCCGCCGGGGTGTCAGACCTCGGCCGTGACCGGGTCGATGATGCGGCGCACCTGGGCGACCTGGTCAGCCGGGAAGCCGCCCAGGCGCGCGTGCTCGCGCACCTTGGCCTCGTCGGGCGCGTTGTAGACGCAGTAGATCTTGTCGTCGGTGACATAGCTGTGCACCCACTGAATGCTCGGGCCCAGGTCGCGCAGCACGCCGCAGGACGTGGCCGAGATGGACTGCAGCTGCTCGGGCGACAGCTGGCCGGCGCCGGGGATGTTTCTTTCGATGACGAACTTGGGCATGACGGAACTCCTGGGTTGAGAGCCGCGCGGGAATCGAACGGCCTGGCGTCATGCTCGTTTCTGGGGGTGGGTGGCGTCCTTTAGCCGGTTTGAAATCTGGCTAAATTCGGCCTGTGCCCGCTTCCCACTACCGCTTCGGCGACTACAAGCTGCTGCCGGCCGAGCGCCTGCTGTTTCGTCGCGGCAGCGAGGTGGCGCTGACGGCGCGTGCCTTCGAGCTGCTGGTGGCCTTCGTCGAGCGCGCTGGCCAGTTGGTGGCCAAGGACGAACTGCTCAGGCGCGTCTGGGCCGGCGTGGTCGTCGAGGAGAACAACCTCGCCGTGCAGGTGGGTGTGTTGCGCAAGCTGCTGGGCGCCGAGGCCATCACCACCATCCCCGGCTTTGGCTACCGCTTCGCGCTGCCGGTGCTGGACGTGGCCGGCGGCGAGGCGGCCGACATGCCCTTGCGCGGCCCAGGCAACCTGGCCCTGCGCCTGCCCACGCTGATCGGCCGGGAGCACGAGCTGGCCGAGGCCGACGCGCTGCTGCGCGAGCATCCTGCCGTGACGCTGTGCGGCGGCCCCGGCGTCGGCAAGACCCGGCTGGCACGCGAGCTGGCGCTGCGCCGGCGCGACGACTTCGTCGACGGCGCCTGGTGGGCGGACCTGACGCTGCTGCAGGCCGACGAGTCCGTGGCCGCAGCCGTGGCGCGCACGCTGGGCCTGCCGCCCGCACCCGACCCGCTCGCCACGCTGGTGGCGCGCCTGTCGGGCCTGAAGCTGCTGCTGGTGCTGGACAACGCCGAGCATCGTGCCGCCGACGTCGCCGCCGTCATCGAAGCCCTGGCGCGCGGCACGGCGCACGTCAGCCTGCTCGTCACCAGCCAGCTGCCGCTGCAGGCCCAGGGCGAACGCCTCTACCGCCTCGCGCCGCTGCCGCTCGACGACGCGATGCGCCTGCTGGCCGCGCGCTCCGGCGCGGCAGATCGCCATGACGCCGGCACGGCTGCCGGCATCTGCGAGGCGCTGGACTGCAACCCGCTGGCCATCGAGCTGGCCGCGTCGCGCCTGGACGCATTGGGGCTGGACGGCCTGGCCGCGCGGCTGCACCAACGCCTGACGCTGCTGGCGCCGGGCGATGCGCGGCCCGCGTCGCGGCAGAACGCGCTGGCCGCGGCGCTGAGCTGGTCGCACGAGCTGCTGGCCGAGCGCGAGCGCCGCGTGCTGCGCCGTCTGGCCGTCTTTCCCGGCAGCTTCTCGCTGGAGAGTGCGGCCCTGGTGCTGGCCGACGAGGCCCTGCCGACGGCGGATGCGGTGGCTGCGGTGCTGAGCCTGGTGGACCGCTCGCTGATCAGCGTCGACCGCGGCGAGCAGCGACGGCGCTACCGGCTGCTGGAGACGATGCGCCTGTTCGCGCTGGACAAACTCGCCGCGGCCGGCGAGACGAGCCTCGCGCAGGCAAGCCTTTGCGCCGGCCTGCTCTGGCTGTTCGACGACGCTTACGAAGAATCCTGGCGGCTGCCCCATGCCGCCTGGAAGGCCCGCTATGAGCCCGAGCTGCCGGGCTTGTGGGCCGCGTTGAGCTGGAGCCAGGAGCATGACCTTGCCAGCGCCATCGCGCTGTTCGGCGCCGCCGCGCCACTGTGGCTGCCGCGCGCCACACAGGCCCGGCCGCATTCGCTGGCATTGGCCGCACGCCTGGCGGATGAGGCGCCCGCCGTTGCGCCCGCGGTGCTCGCGCGCTTCTGGTGGGCCTGCGCGCGCTGCCACAGCGTCATCCATCCCGGCCTGGCACGCGAGGCCGCGCAGCGCGCCGCGGATCTCTACCGCGGGCTGGGCGACGAGCGTGGCGAATACCTCGCCCTGGTCGAGCTGGCGTTCAACTGGCGCGTCGACGGCCCCGAGGCGCGGGCGACGCTGGCGGCGGCACGCATGCTGGAAAGCCCTGGCTGGCCGGCCGCCGTGCTGGAGCGCGGCCTGACGACCGAGGCCGTGCTGCACCTCACATCGGGCCGGCACGACGAGGCACGGCGTTGCTACGGCGAGGCGCTGGCGATCTGCGAGCGCGGCGGCTTCGATGCCGGCGTCATCCGCGCGCGAATGAACCTGGCCGACCAGGCCCGCGCCGCCGGCGAACTGGATCTGGCCGTGCAACTGGGCGAGGCGCTGCTGGCCGACCCGGGCGACGCGGGCGACCTGAACTGCCTGTCCACCGTGATGAGCAACCTGATCGGCGCCCTCGTCGCCCAGGGTCGCTTCGAGCGCGCCCGCGAGGTGGCCCGGCAAGCCCCGGGCCGGCTGGGCCGGCTGGTGCTGGACGACCAGCTCTGGGTGGGGCTGGATGCGCTGGCCCTGCTGCATCTGCACGATGGCCGCACGGCGCTGGCGGCGCAACTCGCCGGCGTGGCGGACCGCGAGTTCGAGGCGCATGGGCAGATGCAGCGCCAGCCCAACGAGGCCGAAGACCGCGCGATGCTGGCGGCGGGGCTGGCCGCCCGACTCAGCGCAGCCGATGTGCAGCGGCTGGCGCAGGAAGGCGGGCGCATGAGTCTGCCCGACGCGATGCGCGCGGCGTTCGAGTTTTAGCGGCCGCTCAGGGTGTTGCCATCGGCGGGTTGAACAGCCGTGTGGCCAGTTCAGTGGCATCGTTGATCGTGCGCAGCTCGGCATAAGCCTGCCCCGCCTCGGGGTAGGCGCGCTTCAGGTAATGCAGCCACTGCTTGAGCCGGCCGCCCTGGTGCCGCGCGGCGACCGTGGCGCGCACCTGGGCGAAGAAGACCTGCATCAGCGGCAGCAGCTCGGCCCATGGCAAGGGGTCGGCGCGTTGACCGGCCACGCGCAGCGCGAGGCCCGGGTCGGCCACCATGCCGCGGCCCAGCATCAGGTGCTCGCAGCCGCTGCGTTCGCGCGCCAGCTCGGCATGCTCCACCGTCCAGATCTCGCCGTTGGCAATCAGGGTGATGGGCAGGGCCTCGCGCACGGCGGCGATGCGCTCCCAGTAGGCCGGCGGCTTGTAGCCATCGGCCTTGGTGCGGGCATGCACGACGATCTCGCTGGCACCGGCCGCATGGATGGCACGGGCCACGTCCAGCGTGCGGCTGGCGTCCATGTAGCCCAGGCGCATCTTGGCCGAGACCATCACGTCGGCCGGCACAGCGCGGCGCACGGCACTGACGATGTCGTGAATCAGCTCGGGTTCGTCCAGCAGCACGGCGCCGCCACGATGGCGGTTGACGCACTTGGCCGGGCAGCCGAAGTTCAGGTCGATGCCCTCGGGCTTGAGCTCGGCCAGGCGCGCCGCGTTCTCGGCCAGGCAAGTCACGTCCGAGCCCAGCAGCTGCGGGTGCACCGGCACACCGGCGGCCGTGCGCCCGCCCGTCTTCAGCTCGGGCACGATGCGCGTGAAGACGCGGCTGGGCAGCAGCTGGTCGGTCACGCGGATGAACTCCGAGACGCAGCGGTCCACGCCGCCGACGCGGGTCAGCACGTCGCGCAGGATGTGGTCCAGCAGGCCTTCCATCGGCGCCAGCAAGATCATGGAGTCCCCCGCCCGAGGGGGTGTGGGCCGGCTTGGGGCGGCCCGGCGCTCGGCCCGCACTTCGCCTCCTCCAGATGCATCAGGTACAGCCGCAGGTCGAATTCCAGCTGGAAGTAGTCCGGCTCCATGTGCTGGCAGAGCTTGTAGAAGGGCTTGTTGTGCTCCAGCTCGCGCAGGTGGGCCAGCTCGTGCACGACGATCATGCGCAACAGCGCGGCGGGGGCTTCCCTGAACAGCGTTGCCACACGGATCTCGCGGCGCATCTTCAGCTTCGATCCCTGCACCTGCGTGCGGCGCGTGTGGGTGCCCAGGGCCTGCTGCAGCACCTTCAGCTTGGCGTCGTAGTTGACCGAGTTCAACGGCTCGGCATTGCGCAGGTGGCGGGTCTTGAGCTGCTGCACATAGTCGAACAATGCGGAGTCGCTACGGACCTCGTGGCGCTCGGGCAGTCGCCGGGCCAGGTGCTCGGCCAGGCGGCCCTCCAGGCGCAGCTGTTCGGCCTGCGCAATCAGTTCGGGCGGGTAGCCGGCAAGGTAGCGGGCGGCAAGCATGCAGTGGGAATCGAAGGCGCGGTGCCGGGTAGCACCGCGTGGGATTGCGAGGTCAGGCGGCCAGCGTATCCAGCTGGTCCAGGCTCGCTATTGTCGCGAGGCAGGCGCGCGCCACCTCCTGGCCCTTCGTGGAGAAGTGCTCCGCGAAGAAACGCTTGTGCTCGCCATGCTCGTGGAAGTGGTGCGGCGTCAGCACGGCCGAGAACACCGGCACGTCCGTTTCCAGCTGCACCTGCATCAGCGCGTGGATGACGGTCTGGGCGACGAAGTCATGCCGGTAGACGCCGCCATCCACGACGAGGCCGCAGGCGATGACGGCGTCGAAGCGGCCCGACAACGCGAGGCGTTTCGCATGCAGCGGGATCTCGAACGCGCCGGGCACGTCGATGACGGTGACCTGGTCCGCAGGGATTCGACATCGGTCGAATTCATGGCGGATGGCCGACACGGCGACGCCGACGATGTCCTTGTGCCAGCTGGCGGCGACGATGGCCACGCGCGGCACGCGGGTGAGATTGAAGCTGGGATTGAGGGTCTGATTCATGGTGTCCTCTTGAAAGACGGTGTTTCCAGAATCAGGGCAAGCGCACGCAGCAGCGGCGCAGGCCATTTGCATGGCTACGCCGTCGCTCCGCGATCTCTTTCATCCGGACTGTGACCGTCGGCCCTGGCATCGCACCAGGTCTGCTGACCCTTCGCCGCGCAGCGGCGAAGGCGCTCGCGGGCTCACGCTCTTGCGAGCGCATACCGCCGGTGGGGAATTTCGCCCCGCCCTGAGAACGCTGCCGGCCTTGCGAGCCGGCGGCGGCATCGTAGCGGGGCGGACGGCATGATGTCGGTCATGTCCGAGACAGCCCCTGTTCCCGTGTTCCGAGTGACCTTGCTGCCCGGCGGCCAGGTCTTCAACGCTGCGCCCGATCAGACGCTGCTGCTCGCTGGCCTGGCCGCGGGTATCGCCCTGCCCTGGTCCTGCCGTACGGGCACCTGCCGCACTTGCATCTCGCGCCTCGTCGAAGGCCATATCGAGCATCGCATCCCGTGGCCGGGGCTGTCGTACGAGGAAAAGGCCGAGGGATGGATCCTGCCCTGCATCGCCGAAGCGCGCAGCGATGTCGTGCTGCGGACCGTGGGCTGAGCCGGTCAACCACAGCATCTGTGGACAAGTCCGTGGACAGGCAACGGGCGACGCTCGCAAGTGATTGATGTGGCAGATGTTTGACTGGACTGCCAAAGATTTGGGCAGGCCTGCCCTGGATCAACGCGCGGCGGAACCGGGATTGGGACGGCGGGGAACGGTGACCGCGGCGTCGAAGGGGCCATGGCGACATCTCTGTGTCGATGAGCAGATCACCGTCCTCGAGGCGGCACACAGCACAGCTTGTCGCCTGCGGCTATTGGCGGCGAACTCGGTCAGCCTCCCGCACCCGCAATGACGTGTAGCGTCGAGGTCTGCACCCAGTTACTGCCCTGGTGTTCCAGCACCAGGTAGTCGGTCAGCGCATTGCCGTAGCCGTCGGTTCCGCTTGAAAGCTGCTGCAGTTGGGTGTCGGCCGCGACGTTGATGACGTCGCCGCTGTCGAGCTTGAGGGTCAACGCATGGTTGGCATCGGTAATGCTCGTGAGACCCAGGCTCGACAGGTCGATACCGCCGGCCCCGCCGTTGCGCAGGTCCAGTGCCTCGATGTTGTGGGCCACGTTGATCAGCGAGGCGATGTCAAAACTCGCGCCAACGCTTATGAACTTCAGCAGGTCCACGCCGGCGCCGCCATCGGCCGAAGCCAGGTCGGCGGGCGACGCGGCGACCAGCGTGTCGTCGCCGTTACCGCCCAGAAACGCATCGGCACCACCGCCGCCGGTGAGTGTGTCGTTGCCGTCGCCGCCGTCCAGCGTGTTGGCGGCCGCGTTGCCGGTGATGAGGTTGTCGAGCGCATTGCCGACGCCGTCGATGGCGGCGGCGCCGGTCAGCGTCAGGGTCTCGACGTTGGCACCCAGCGTGTGCGACACGGAGGACAGCACGCCGTCGGTGCCGCCGTTGCCGGCTTCCGTCACCGTGTCGCCGGCGTTGTCGACGACGTAGGTGTCGTTGCCCCCGCCACCGGCCATCGCGTCGGCCCCAGCGCCGCCGTCGAGCACGTTGTTGCCGCTGTTTCCGGTGAGGCTATTGGCCAGCGTGTTGCCGGTGCCGTTGATGGCGGCGCTGCCGGTCAAAACCAGGTTCTCGACGTTGGCGCCGAGCGTCCAGCTCAGCGAGGCCTGGACGGTGTCGGTGCCTTCACCGGCGTTCTCGGTGACGACGTCACCGGCGTTGTCGACGACGTAGGTGTCGTTGCCCAGGCCGCCGGCGAGGGTGTCGGCGCCGGCGCCGGCGTCGAGCACGTTGTCGCCGCCGTTGCCCGTGAGGATGTTGGCCAGCGCGTTGCCGCTGCCGTCGATCGCTGCGCCGCCCGTCAGCGTGAGGTTTTCGACGTTGGCGGCCAGCGTGGTCGTCACCGAGGCCTGGATGGTGTCGGTACCTTCGCCCGCGTTCTCGGTGACGACGTCACCGGCGTTGTCGACGACGTAGGTGTCGTTGCCCAGGCCGCCGGCGAGGGTGTCGGCGCCGGCGCCGGCGTCGAGCACG
>JAEKLF010000087.1 GCA_019509985.1 Burkholderiales bacterium
TTCTTCGAGCTGGTCAGCGGCCACGCCTCCAACGACCCCGAGCTGATGGAACAGATCCGCCAGGCGCCGCCGGTGCCGACGACATCCATCTACTCCAAGAGCGATGGCGTCGTCGCCTGGCGCTGCAGCGTCAACGAGCCCTCGCCGCTGGCCGAGAACATCGAGGTGCAGGCCAGCCACATCGGCCTGGGCGTGAACCCGATCGCGCTGTATGCGCTGGCAGACCGGCTGGCGCAGCCGGATGGGGAGTGGCAGCCGTTCGAGCCCAAGGGGGCGAGGCGGTGGTTCTACAAGACGCCAGATAGAACGAAATGAGTTGCCTGGCGAGTCGCCCTCAGGGTGTACATCCGACTTCAGACTTGAGAATGAGGTCCGGCGTAAACTGACTTCACATCATGGACAAGCAACCATCACTTCTAGGCACGGGCATGTACCCGCTCACACGGGCCGCGAGGCTGGTGGGTGTGGAGTCGCGCACAGTTCGCCGATGGTTGAAAGGTTATTCGTGGAAGTACAGCGACGGCCGTAAAGCCTCAGGGCCGCTTTGGACACTGCAGTATGCGAGCGACGAAGAAATTGCCGGCGAGCAAGTGTTGGGCTTTCACGATCTGCTGGAATTGCGCACTGTGGCTCGGTTCATCCAACAAGGCGTCAGTCTAAGAGTCATCCGGGCGACGATCGATATCGCTCGAGAACATCTAGGCGACTACCCTTTGCATTCACGTCGCTTCGTTACTGACGGGCGAAAGATCTTTCTAGAAGCCGTTGAGCGTTCGGGCGAAGACCCAAAGCTGCTTGATGTACGCAAGAACCAGTTCGCAATAGACGCGGTGATTCGCCCAAGCCTTCTAGAGGGGATCGAATACGGCGACAACACTCACGCTCGACGATGGTTTCCTGTCGCGAAGAAGCGCGTGATCGTGCTTGATCCCAAAGTCCAATTCGGCGAACCCATCATTGCTGACTCGGGTGTACCGACGGACACGCTTGCTGCGGCCTTCGCCGCCGAGGGTAAAGATGCAGCGAGGGTAGCGCGGCTGTATCGCGTCACACCGCAAGCGGTGAAGGCGGCTGTGGCCTTCGAGCTTCAAATGGCGGCGTGAAATTCCTGTTCGACGCCAATCTCCCGCCCGACCTCGCGCACGCGATCCGCGAGTTGTGTGTAGGAGAACAAGGTGTTGAGGAAGTTGTTCACCTGACGGACCGGTTCAAGGGCAATACACCTGACCTTGAATGGATTCCCGCTCTGGGACAAGGCTGGTACATCGTCAGCATCGACAAGTTCGCCAAGAGTCGGGGGCAGGAGCGTGAGGCGTTGCGCCGCGCGGGTCACACCGTTTACGTGATGGACCCGCAGTGGTCTAAACAAAGGTTTTGGATGCAGTCCGCCAGGCTGGTTCTCTGGTGGCCGCAGGTACTTGAACACGCCCGGCTGACGGAGGGTGGCAGCTATCGGATTCCCTGGAAGCACTCGTCCATCAAGAAGTTTCAAAGCTTGTAGCTTGAGATGGCCGCGAGTCGATAACCGTGCCCTGGACCTTTGCCCACCCGGCGGCCATCCTGCCGCTGCGCTCCCTGTGCCCACGCTGGCTGTCCTGGCCCGGCCTCATCCTTGGCGCCATGGCGCCCGACCTGAGCTACTACGTCGGCATGCACGGCCCCTGGCGCGCCTTTTGCCACACGCCGATGGGGGTCCTGACCGTCTGTCTGCCGGCCAGCCTGCTGTTGCTGGGCCCCATGCTGCGGTGGCCACGCCCGCTGACCGTGCTGCTGCCCGAACCTCACCGGTCGTTGGTGCGCGGCGAACTGCAGCCGCCGCCGCGAGCGGCTCTCGCGCGTTGGGCGGTCGCCGTGCTCTCCATCTTGCTCGGCGCGGTAACCCACCTGCTGTGGGATCTCTTCACCCATCCGACGCAGCCGCTCACCGACCTGCTGCCGTGGCTGGCCCGGCCGCTGCAGACCTTCCTGGGCCGGCCGCTGACGGTCGCCCGGCTGCTGCAGCACCTGAGCACCGTGGCCGGCGCGCTGGTCCTCGCCGTCGCCTACGCCCGGGCGGTGCGCCGGCAGCCGGACCGCGCAGAAGCGCCGGACCCGCGGCGCGCCCGCGTGCTGTGGGCCTGCCTGGCGGTGGCGCTCGCGGTCGGCGCACTGTCGGCCTGGGCCCTCACGCCCGGCACGCTGCCCGGCTACCCGGTGCGCCGGCTGGTGCGCACGGTCGTCTGGAGCACCAGCTGCTTCGCCATGCTGTTCGTTGTTGGCAGCCTGGCCTGGTGGCGCCGGTTCGGTGACGCCTGAACCCCTCGTACACGCCGCGCCGCATCTCGCGGTAAGGTATCGCCCTTCAACCGGACCTCGCCCATGCAACACCACACCCTCGCCGCCGCCGACGACAAGGCCGCCAAGAAAGACGCCCCCGAGAAGATGGAAGAGCAGCTGCTCTTCAAGAGCCGCTTCGTCATGGTCTTCGGCGAGATCGACGACAAGATGGCCCACGCCACCTGCCGCCGCCTGCTGGCGCTCTCCCAGGAGTCCGACGCGCCGATCACGCTGCTGATCTCGTCGCCCGGCGGCCACGTGGAGAGCGGCGACGCCATCCACGACATGATCCGCTTCGTGCGCGCGCCGGTCACGACCGTCGGCACCGGCTGGGTCGCCAGCGCCGGCACGCACATCTACCTCGCCGCGCCCAAGAACCGCCGCTTCGCGCTGCCGAACACGCGCTTCATGATCCATCAGCCCGCGGGCGGCGCCGGCGGCCAGGCCAGCGACATCGCCATCCAGGCCAAGGAGATCCTGCGCGTGCGCTCGCGGCTCGCCGCCGTCATCGCCAAGGAGACCGGCCAGCCGCTGGAACGCGTGGCCGTCGACATCGAGCGCGACTTCTGGATGAGCGCGGAAGAGGCGATCGACTACGGCCTGGTATCACGGGTGGTGAACCACCAGTCGGACCTGGCGTGAGTCAGTCCCCAGGTTCGCTTCACTCCCTGCCCCCCGAGGGGGCGCCAGCGCCCTTGGGGCGGCCCGGCGGTCGCTGATGCAGCTCAGCGCCAACGGCGTCAGGATCGAAGTCGACGTCCACGGCCCCGACAGCGGCGAGCCGCTGCTGATGATCATGGGCCTGGGCATGCAGCTCATCGCCTGGCCCGAAGGCCTGGTCGACGAGTTGGTCGCCAAGGGCTTTCGCGTCATCCGCTTCGACAACCGCGACGTCGGCCTGTCGCAGTCCTTCGACCAGCTCGGCCTGCCCAACATCCCGCTGGCCGCGCTGCTGCACACGTTGCGCCTGCCGGTCAAGGCGCCCTACCAGATCGCCGACCTCGCGCGTGACGCCGTCGGCGTGCTGGACGCGCTGGGCATTGCCAAGGCCCACGTCTGCGGCGCGTCCATGGGCGGCATGATTGCCCAGCACCTGGGCTTCGCCCACGCCAGCCGCGTCAAGAGCCTGACGCTGATGATGACCACCAGCGGCCACCGCGGCCTGCCCAAGGAGAGCCTCAAGGTGCGCCGCGCGCTGTTGTCGCGCCCGCGGCCGGCGACGACGCCCGAGCAGAAGCTGGAGAACGTGCTCGACCACTACGTGAGCCTGTACGGCGTCATCGGCAGCCCCGGCTACCCGCCCGAGCCCAAGGCGCTGCGCGAGCGCATCGCGCGCGGCGTGCGGCGCGCCTTCCGCCCGCAGGCCGTCGCGCGCCAGCTCGTCGCCATCGCGGCGGACAGCCACCGCGCCGAGCGCCTGCCGCGCATCACCGCCCCCACGCTGGTCATCCATGGCCAGGACGACGCGCTGATCCCGGTGGCCGCCGCGCATGACCTGGCACGGCGCATCCCCGGCGCGCGGCTGGAGCTCATCCCCGGCTGGGGTCACGACTTGCCCGAGCCACTGTGGCCCCGGCTGGCGGACGCGATAGCGGCCATCGCGGCCATCACCACCAAACCCTAGGAGCCCACCGTGCGCCGACCCGTTCTCAAAACCGTCGGCGCGCTGGTCGCCGTGCTGCTGCTGGCCGGCGCCGTCTTCGTCGTCAACCTGATCTGGTTCCGGCCCTTCAGCCTGAACCTGTTCTACGAGAAGATCTTCGTCAGCTTCCTGCTCGACAACCCCGAGCTGATGACCAGCATCGGCATCGCCGAGCAGGTGGGCTACCGGCGCCACAACGCGCACCTGAACGATGAGTCCGACGCCAAGGCCCAGCGCGACTTCGCCGCCTGGCACGGCTACCTCAACGACCTGCGCGCCTACCCGGTGGAGCGCCAGACGCCCGAGCAGCAGCTCTCCACCCGGGTGCTGACCTGGTTCATCGACGACCAGTTGGAGGGCGAGAAGTTCCGCTTCCACAACTACCCGGTCAACCAGCTCTTCGGCGTGCAGAACGGCACGCCGGACTTCCTGATCCAGCAGCACCGCATCGAGGACCGACGCGGTGCCGAGGACTTCATCGCCCGCCTGGGCGAGGTGGACCGCAAGTTCGGTCAGGTCGTCGAGGGCCTGAAGCTGCGCGAGGAAAAGGGCATCGTGCCGCCGCGCTTCGTCATCGAGCGCGTGCTGGTCGAGATGCGCGCCTTCGCCGCCCACGCGCCGGCCGACAACCCGCTGTGCGTGCACTACGCCGCCAAGGTCGACGCGCTGAAGACCTTGGCCGATGCCGAGCGCACCGAGCTGGGCGGCCGCTGCGCGCCGGCCGTGCAGGCCCATGTCATCCCGGCTTACCGGCAGCTCATCGCCTTCTTCGAGGCGCAGCTCCCGCGTGCCACGACCGACGACGGCGTCTGGAAGCTGCCCGACGGCGCCGCCTTCTACGCCTGGCGGGTGCGCAGTGAGACCACCACGCGCATGACGCCCGAGCAGGTGCACGCGCTGGGCCTGGCGGAGGTCGCCCGTATCGAGGCGCAGATGGGCGCGCTGCTGACCGCCCAGCATGAGCTGCAGCCCGGCGAGACCCCCGGCGCGGCGGTCGCGCGGCTCACGCGCGACCCGCGCTTTCTCTACCCCAACACCGACGCCGGCCGCGAGGCTGCGCTGGCCGAGTACACGCGCATGGTGGCCGACCAGCTGGCACGCTCCAAGGCCGTGTTCGGCCGCCTGCCCAAGGCGCCCATCGAGGTGAAGCGCGTGCCGCCCTTCAAGGAGAAGACGGCCCCCGGCGCCTACTACCAGGCCCCGGCGATGGACGGCAGCCGCCCGGGCGTGTTCTTCGCCAACCTGCGCGACATGAGCCAAGTGCCCAAGTTCGGCATGCGCACCCTGTCCATCCACGAGGGCGTGCCGGGCCACCACTTCCAGATCGCGCTGGCGCAGGAGCAGCCGGACGGCCCCACCTTCCGCAAGGTGCTGCCCTTCACCGCCTACGACGAGGGCTGGGCGCTGTACGCCGAAAGCCTGGGCACCGAGCTGGGCGTCTACAAGGACGACCCCTGGGGCGACCTCGGCCGCCTTCAGGCCGAGATGTTCCGCGCGGTGCGCCTGGTGGTGGACACCGGCATCCACGCCCAGCGCTGGCCGCGCGAGCAGGCCATCCGCTACATGGTCGACAAGACCGGCATGGCCGAGGGCGAGGTGGTGGCCGAGATCGAGCGCTACATCGTCAACCCCGGCCAGGCCTGCGCCTACAAGGTCGGCATGCTCAGCCTCCAGGCGGCACGCCAGCGGGCCGAAAAGGCACTGGGCGCCAAGTGGAATGCCGATGCCGAGAAGGCCTTCCACGATCTCGTGCTGGCCGGTGGCGCGCTGCCGCTGGCCATCCTGGACGAGCAGGTGGACGCGTGGATCGCCACGCGCCGGTGACCCTGCCTCGTCAGACCGACGCGGGCGGGCCAGCACTGCAGAAAGCCAGCCGCGCTGAGCGCCTGCGGCGCACGGCCGGGCTTTGAAAGGCCCGCACCGGCGTCGAATTTTTTGACAGCTGCCATCCGGCTGCGGCGGTGGCGTCGACCCAAACCGAACGCCATCAAGTACTTGCCGCTCACGGCACGGGTTATGCGCGCATCCGGCCTTGCGGCCTGCGCGAGCCTCGTGCCGGTTTTGCAGGTCAACCGCGGCCGCCCCCCGGCCTCGACAGGAGTGCCACCGATGCCCAGCCCTTCCAGGTTCAAGCCCGCCGCCCGGCTCGCGCTCGCGGCTTGCGCTGCCCTCGCGTTCGCGGCGCCCGCCTCGGCCACCATCGTCTCGGGCGCGGTCACCGGGGGCAACACCGGCGGCTGTTCGTCAAGCTCGGCGTGCCGCTGACCGGCTCCACGCCGGCCAACACGGTCGGCAACGACAACTTCCAGTCGCCCAACCTGTTCGGCTTCGACGAGAGCCAGAACATCCTGCTCGCCTCCGCCTTGAGCATGGACGTGGGCGGCTCGGTCGCGGCGGGCACCCAGGTGGCCAGCCACTACATCTTCTTCGACCCGCTCCAGACCGGCCACGTCATCGGCACCGTCGACTTCGACTCCGACGTCACCTACCTGAACCCCGGCAATCGCGGCCTGGAGGCGGGCGACTCGGTGACCATCAGCGGCGTGCGCCAGATCAACTTCGACACCTTCGCCTCGTCGCCTGGCGACTACGTGCGCGTCATCACCGCCTTCTCGCCCGGCGCGACCGTGCCGGAGCCGGTGTCGGTTGCGTTGGTGCTCACCGCACTGGCCGGCGCGGGCATCGCCCGCCGCCGTCGCGGCTGAGCTTCAAAGGTCGGGCGGTCAGGCTGGGGCAGTGCTGCTGGCCTGGCCGAGCTGCTCGACGGCTGCATAAGCCTTGACCGCGGCGCCCGCCTCGGCGCTGCGCCCGCTGTTCGCGGCGCTTTCGGCCAGCTTCGCGGCTGCTTTTTCGGCCGCCAGCTTGACGTCGTAGGCCGTCTGCTCCTGCGGAGAGACCGTGCCGTCTTCATTGACGTCGGCCGGCTCGTAGGTGCGGGTGCTGCTGCCGGCACTCGCGCTGGCTGGGGCGCCGGCGGCCGGGCCACCGGCCGCCGCGCCTGATGCAGCCGCCAGCGGCTGGCCGCCTGCGGGCGCTGCGCCGTGCGGACGTCCGGCGCCACTCGCCGTGCCTGCGGCATTCGCGCCATCTGCGGGCGATGCCGCCGGCGTTTCGGCCTTGAATTCCTGCGGGATCGCGCGACCGTCGCCATCGCTGCCTACCTTGGCAAGCGCCGTCTGAGCACCCGACGCCGCCTCGCTGGCCGTATCTGCGCCCTGCGCCGCCTGCGCGCGCCTGGCACCTTCAGCCGAAATCTTGACGACTGCGGCCTGCGGGGCGTCAGCGGCCAGGTCAGCCTTGCTGCCGCCGTCCAGCGCTTTGGGGGGCTTTTCGGCGTCCGGGCGCTCGGTCTGGCCCGAGTGCACGGTGCCGAACAAGGAACTGGCCTGAGCTTGCGTGTTGAAGGTGGGAATCATGCGCGGCTCCAGGGGCTTCGCCGGTTTTTCGGCCCCTGTGGACGGGGGCTGAAGCAGCTTTACAAAGTAGTCACGCGCCCAAGTTGCATCAACGCGCCGCGCGACGCGCCTCGGCCTTGATCTCGATGGTCGTGCGCTGCTTGTCTTCGCCCTCGACGGTCAGCGTCAGCGGCACGGTGTCGCCGGCCTTGATCGGGGCCTTGAGGCCCATCATCATCACGTGGTAGCTGCCAGGCTTGAGCGCCACGGCCTGGCCGGCGGGAAGGGGCAGCGCCTCGACGGCACGCATCTTCATGACACCGTCTTCCATCTTCATCTCGTGGATCTCGACGGCGGCCGCCAGCGGCGAGCTGGCCGCGACGACCTTGACCGGCTTGGCCGAGGTCAGCTGCATGAAGGCGCCGGTGCTCTTCTGCGGCGCGACGGTGGCGCGCACCCAGGCGTCGTCCACTTTGACTTGGGCCTGCGCGGCAAAGGACGCGAGCAGGGCGGAGGCGAGCAGCAATCGGCGCATGGTGTATGACGGCAACGAGAAAGTTCGCATTGTGCGCAGTCCCGATACTGCCCGCATGACGACGGGCCGCCTTGCGTTTCTGGGCTCGCCTGGGCTGCATCAGCTTCGGCGGTCCGGCCGGGCAGATCGCCATCCTGCATGCCGAGCTGGTGGAGCGCAAACGCTGGATCAGCGAGAAGCGCTTCCTGCACGCGCTGAACTACTGCATGCTGCTGCCCGGCCCCGAGGCCCAGCAGCTCGCCACCTACCTCGGCTGGCTGATGCACCGCACGATCGGCGGCATGGCGGCCGGGGCGCTGTTCGTGCTGCCGTCGCTCGTGCTGCTGATCGCGCTGAGCTGGCTCTACATGGCGCACGGCCAGCAGCCGCTGTTCAAAGGGCTGTTCGACGGCCTCAAGCCCGCCGTGCTGGCGCTCGTCATCCAGGCCGCCCATCGCCTGGGCAGCCGCGTGCTGAACACGCCGCTGCGCTGGGCTATCGCAGCCGGCGCCCTGGTCGGCGTGGCGGTCTTCAATCTGCCCTTTCCGCTCGTCGTGCTGACGGCCGGCGTCGTCGGCCACCTGGCAACGTCGCGCGACGCGCCCGCCCACGCCGCCGCGGCAACACAAGGCGGGCCGGCCTGGATCGACGACGACACGCCCACGCCGCCCCATGCCCGCTTCTCACGCGCTCGGCTGACGCGCGTGCTGTTGGCCGGCGCGCTGCTGTTCGCGCTGCCCTTCGCGGCGCTGCTGGCCTGGGGCGGGCCGGTGCTGACCGACATGGCCGGCTTCTTCACCAAGGCGGCCCTCGTCACCTTTGGCGGTGCCTATGCGGTGCTGCCCTATGTCTTCCAGGGCGCTGTCGAGCAGCATGGCTGGCTGACGGCCGCACAGATGATGGACGGCCTCGCGCTGGGCGAGACGACGCCGGGGCCGCTGATCATGGTCGTGGCCTTCGTCGGCTTCGCCGGCGGCTGGACGCAGGCGGTGCTGGGCCCCGACGCGCTGCTGGCCGGCGGCGCGCTGGCGGCTGTCGTCGTCACCTGGTTCACCTTCCTGCCCTCCTTCGTCTTCATCCTGGCCGGCGGGCCGCTGATCGAGTCCACGCAGCGCATGCCCCGCCTGGCCGGCGCGCTCGCGGCCATCACCGCGGCGGCCGTGGGCGTCATCCTCAGCCTGGCCCTGGCTTTTGGCGTGCAACTGCTGTGGGCGCACGGCCGGCTGCAGTGGCTGCCGGCGTTGATGGCCGCCGCAGCCACGGTCGCGTTGCTGAGGTTCAAAGTGGGACTTTTGCCGCTGCTGGCGGCTTGCGGCGCGCTGGGCATCGCGCTGCGCCTGGCGTGAAGCCGCGCGCAGCTCCTTAGCGCAACAGGCTCAGGCACATGCGATCGAAGTCCATCACGTAGCCGCGCCCCTGTCGCAGCAGATCCTGGCCGATTGCGCCATGCCGGTCAGGGACCGACTTGGACAACAAGGCCACATCGCTCAGCTCGAAGACGGCCAGGCCCACCCGAACGTCCAGCCTCGGCAGCGTGCGCGCATCGCTGTCCGTGCTCGATCCGCCGGCACCGCCCAAGGTGAGGGCCCGCACGGCGGCGCCACGCGCCAGCTGGGGTGCTTCCTCGGCGGCGTTGCGATACATCAGCGTGCTGCCTGCACCGGTGTCCACGAACAGGCGCAGCGTCCGCCCGGCGGCTTCGCTGCGCGCCAGCAGCATGGGCTGCACGCCGCTGAGCATCAGGTTCGAGGGTTCCGTGGTTTTCGGCGCGGCGGCGCCGAGCATCAGCCACTCGCGCCCGTCCTGCGTCTCGACTGCCAGCCGGCCCATTTCGAGGAACACCGGCAAGCCCAGGATCGCGTCGATGCGGTAGGCGCCGCCGGCAAAGCTCAAGGCCTCATCGGGCACGACGATGAACACCACATCGTGCAGCACCGCCCCGTCCAGCACGAGCTCGCGAGCCACGGCAAACCGCGTCGCCACCGAATCCCGGCTCCCGCTGCTGACGGTGCCTTCGGTATCCAGCATGCGCAGGCCCAGCCGCTTGACTGCGGAAGCCGTCGCCGTCGAGAACGCCGCGCCGGTGTCGACGACGAAATCCTGCGTCCGCCCCTCGGCCGTGCCGCCGACCCGCACCAGGCCCGCCGCGTCACGCGTGACCGGCAGCCGGGCCTGGGGCGATGCCTCCACACGCATGGGCGCCACGTCCGCCAGCGCGCGGAAGAAGCCGCGGGTTTGTTCGCCCTCCTGATCCAGCGGCTTGAGCCGCGCACTGGCATCGAGCGCCTTTGCAGCGTCGGCATACCGGCCGTGGCGCGAGTGCAGGGCCGACAACTCCACCAAGGCTGCAGCGCGCTCGGCGACGGCGGCCGTCGAGCGCGCCACACGCTCCAGGGCCGGCTGAGCCCGGGCATCCTGGCGGCGCAGCGACAAGGCCACTGCCCGAGCCAGGCTCGCCTGCGGCCCCTGCCCATGCGCCAGTTGCTCCAGCCGTTCCACGTCGCTGGTGCCGAGCGCCTGCTGCAGTGATACCGGCCTGGCCAGTGCCGGCCACGCAAGCGGCAGCATGACGGCAATGAACAGCAGCCTGAAAGAGATGAGCCTCAGAAGAGATAGTCGCCAACTCACGTTTCACTCCAGTTCATGATCGCCCACCAACTCACGCAGCCCGGGGGGCGCCGCACTCAGCAAGCCGAAGCGACGCAAGGGATCCCTGCCGCTCTCGGCCAGCACGGCCGCCAGCCGCATCTCCGCCGCCAGGCCCGAGTGATGCAGGCAGGCCAGATAGGGCGAGTCGCTCCAGAAGCCATGCCGCAGCGATAGCCCGTCCTGCGCGACCAGCGCCAGCAACACCTCGCGGCCATCCGCGATCAGCGTGACCTGCTGGCCCGGCCAGCGCTCCGCCACGAAGTCGGTCCCGGCCGACAGCACATGCGTGAACGGTGCATCTGCCAGCGGCTCGTAGGTGGTGCCTCCCACCAGGACACCGCGCGCATGCGCGGCGTCCAGGGCCGGGCGCAATTGCGCCAACGGCCCCGGAAACAGGTCGAACAGCAAGGTCTCACGCGCGCACGAAATCAACGTGCGGGCCCGCTCCAGCGCCTGGGCCAGGTTCTTCAGCTGGTAAAGCCGGTCCTGCGGGGCGGGCGCAAACATCGCCGACAGCCGCTGTTCGGCCGCAAGAGCCTGGCTGTCGAACGAGCTCCGCAGGCGCGAGAACAGCTCGGCGGGCGGCACGGGCCGGAAACTGCGCGGCTCCGATTCGTCGCCGATCACCGCCCCCTTCTGCACGAGCGTCGCCAGCGCCTGATAGGTGTTCGCCGCTGCCTTGCCGACGGCGTGCGCCAGCTTGTAGCCGGTCGCAGGTGACTGGCCCAGCAGCGCGCAGTAAAGCCGCGACTCCAGCTCCGTGAAGCCGAAAGGCAGCAGCATCCGATCAGGAACGTCGTTGTCGGTCATTATTAGTATTCTCAACAACTAATAGCTTTTCGCAAGCCCGATCGCCGATGCGCTTGACAGGGCTGTACGTGTGCACTATCGTACTAGTACACATTGTCAGTCGCCATGGAAGCCACCCACTTCGTCCACATCAACACCGGCTCGCCCGAGCCGATCTACCGCCAGCTCATCGAGCAGGTGCGCCGGCGCGTCGCCGCCGGGCAGCTGAAGGCGGGCGACGAGATCCCGTCGGTGCGCGAGCTGGCCCAGGCGCTGGCCGTGCATCCGATGACCATCTCCAAGGCCTATTCGCTGCTCGAGATGGAAGGCGTGCTGGAGCGCCGCCGCGGCCTGTCCATGGTCGTCGCGGCCCAGCACCACCGCGCGCAGTCGGCCGCCTCGCGCATCGAGCTGCTGCGGCCGACGCTGCAAAAGGCCGCCGACGAAGCGCGGCAACTTGAACTGCCCAAGGCCGAGGTCATCGGCCTGTTCACCCAACTGCTGGACGAGAACGCCAAATGACATCCCACTTCCCCCACACCGAAACGCCCAGCGCCGCCATGTCCGGCGTCAACCTGAGCTACCCCCACGGCACCGACGTGCTGCGCCAGCTGGACTGGACGTTGCTGCCCGGCCAGGTCGTGGGCCTGCTGGGCCGAAATGGCTGCGGCAAGACGACGCTGCTGGAGACGCTGCTGGGCCTGCGCGAACCGCAGGCCGGCCGCGTCGAGCTGTTCGGCCAGGACGTCGCTCGGCTGGACGACGCGGCGCGCGCCCGCATCGGCTACGTGCCCCAGCACAGCGACCTGTTCGAGAGCTTCACGCCGGCCCAGCTGCTGGCCTACTTCAAGAGCTTCTACCCGCGCTGGAACGAATCCAGGGTCGAGGGCCTGCTGTCGCGCTGGGACATCGCCCGCGACAAGCCCATCCGCAAGCTCAGCGGCGGCCAGCAGCAGCGCCTGTCCATCATCCGCGCGCTGGCCCACGAGCCCGATCTGCTGGTGCTGGACGAGCCCGTCGCCAGCCTGGACCCCGTCGGCCGGCGCGACTTCCTGCGCGAACTGGTCGAGCAGGTGCTGGACCGCGGCACGACCGTCGTGTTCTCCACCCACATCCTGTCCGACCTGGAGCGCGTGGCCTTCAACCTCGCCTTCCTCAGCGAGGGCCGCATCGCGTTGCAGGCGCCGCTGGATGAGCTGCTGGAGCAGGTGCGCGCCTTCACGGGCACGGTCACCGAACTGGCCAGCCTGTTCGCCCGCCTGAACGCCCAGCCGCTCAAGCGCACGCCGCTGGAGGCCGGCCGCGAGCGCGTGCTGGCGCGGCTGCCGGCCGGCGTCAGCGCGCCACACGATGCCCAGGCCGTCAATCTCGAAGACCTGTTCGCGGAGCTGACCTGATGAACACCGCCCCCTACAGCCAGTTGCTGCTGGCCTTCTGGCGCGAGCGCGACCGCGAGGCGCCCTGGGGCCGGCGCGCCTTGTTCGGCATCACGGTGCTGGGCCTGGCGCTGGGGCTCTACCTGGTTCCACAGATGGCGCGGTTCCTGCTCGCCGGCTCGGCAGCGTTGACGCTGATGTCGCTGTGGATGGCCATCATCGGCAGCTTGATGCGGCAGAACCATCCTCATGTCGCGCGCTTCGTGCCCGGGCATCTGCGCCGGATGGTGGCGTCCGCGCTGGCCGCCTGGGCCCTGCTGTCGCTGGCCAGCGCCGTGCTGCTGTGGCTGTTCCTGCCACCGCTGCCCTCCCTGGCCCTGCTGCTGCTCGGCGCCGCGGCCTTGCTGGCTTTCCTGGGCTGGGCGCTGCGCGAATGGCAGCTGTGGCTGCTGGTCTCCATCGGGCCGGTGCTGTTCTTTGGCGGCGGCCTCGACCGCAAGCTGGCACCCCTGGGCGCGACGCTGCGCGAGCTGTGGCTCGGCCAGCCGCTGCTGGTGCTGGCGTTCGGCCTGCTGGCGCTGGGCTGGTCCGTCACGCGGCTGTTCGGCAACGGCGATGCGGCCCACCGTGACACCTACGCCCGCTTCGACCGGATGCGTCGCGCCGCCGAGGACAGCATGCGCGGCAAATACGCCGGCGCGACCGCCTTCGGCCGCGTGGGCGAATGGCTGGGCCGGCCGTTCGAGCTCGCCGTGTCGGGCTGGCAGCGCCATGCCGTCATGCGGGCCGAACCGACGCTGAAGAGCGTCATGCGCCGCGCCGAGATCGTGCTGCACGGCCGGCAGCACTGGCTCTACCAGGCTCTGGGCACCTTGCTGGCGCTGGGCATTGCAGCACTGAGTTTCACCCTCGCCTTTGCGCTGGCCGGTCAGGGCCTGCAGGACAACTGGACCAAGGGCGCCTACGGCATGGCCATCGGCCTGGCGAGCATGGGCTTCAACCCCAGCTTCGGCCTGCCCAACATGCTGTGGCACAGCCGCCGCGAGCAGGCGCTGATGCGGCTGCTGCCCGGCATGCCGCAGGGCGCAGCGTTGAACCGCGCGGTGGCCTGGATGCAGTTGCGCCATGCCCTGTGCGCGTTGGTATTGATGACCGCCGGCCTGGCCTGGCTGGCCTGGGCTGCCGGCGAACCGGCGCTGCTGTGCTTTGCCTTCAGCGCCCTGCCGCTGTGCACAGGCTGGGTGTTGCGCGTACCCGCGCGCATCAAGGCGCCCGGCGCAGGGACGACTTTCGTGCCGGTGGTGGCATTCATCGGCATGGGCTGGGGCATGTACACGCTGCACCAGTTGCTGCACACACCGCTGGTCTGGCTGGCGGGCCTGGGCATTGCAGCGAGCGCCGCGCTGGGCGCCTGGCGTTGGCGCGCGCTGATGATCGCGCCGACAGCTCTGCCGGCCGGCCGGCTCGGCTGACAACGCAGCGCGCAAGCCCGCCGCAAGCTTCAAAAACCGCTCATCGCGGGCCCCGCACCGCTCGCCATAGGTGGCCTGCAGGTCGTGAACTGGCGCACGGACAAAACACGCCTTACATCCGCACACTGCGGCCCATGCAGTCGGCAAACCCGTCGAAAGGCGGGGACGCAAAGCCACCGGTCTTCGTGCCCTTTTCCAAGCGACAGGGGCAACAGACAGCGGGGCCGCCCTGGGCGGACAAGGACATGTCCGCAGCGTGGCACTCGGGGAGATGCCGGCTACTGCTTCGTAGCCCCAACCTCTGCACCAACCCGAAAGATCCCACGCCATGAAGTACAGCCTCACCGCCTTCGCCACCCTCGTCCTGTTCGCCCAGGCCGGCTTCGCCGCCGACGCCCAGACCGCCCAGCTCACCGGCCTCGTGCGCCTCGTCAAGAGCGACGGCAAGACCGTGCTCGCCCAGGCCGCGCCGCTGCTCGTCACCACCAGCATGACGACGAGCAAGCTGCCCGAGATCACCGTCAGCGACAGGGACGCCTTCCTGTCCGCGCTGGGCCGCTGCGCCTTCAACTTCCAGTACGACGAGGTCAGCGCCACGGCCGTGGCGACCAGCACCAACCGCATCTACAGCAACGACACGCTGATCGCCCAGAACACGCAGATCGCGCTGGCGGCCAGGACCGTCAAGACGATCTGGACGCAGCCC
The DNA here is from genome assembly GCA_019509985.1 of Burkholderiales bacterium. Lineage (GTDB taxonomy): Bacteria > Pseudomonadota > Gammaproteobacteria > Burkholderiales > Burkholderiaceae_C > Pelomonas. Next base: position 14,860 of record JAEKLF010000087.1, read on the forward strand.
TATCTCGTCGCCGGCGCGAACAATGTGCGCGTCGTCGTCAACGCCGACTCGGCCTCGCCCAGCACGGGCTGGGTGCGCATCAACGTGACCGGCACCTGCGGCAAGCCCACCGCCGCACCGGCACCGGCGCCGGCCCCCACGCCTGCCCCCGCACCCAAGCCCGAGCCCACACCGGCGCCCAAGCCGGCTCCCGCTCCCGCCCCCGTCCCTACGCCTGCTCCCGCGCCGAAGGCCGAACCCGCACCGGCTCCCAAGCCGGCTCCCGCCCCCGTCCCCACGCCCGCTCCCGCGCCGAAGGCCGAACCCGCGCCGGCACCCAAGCCCGCCCCCACGCCTGCACCCGTCCCGGCACCGGCGCCTGTCGTCTACATCCAGCCCGGCTCCGGTGACTGGAACAACCTCAACACCGCCTGGGGCTACAGCAACTACGCCGTGACCCAGCTCAAGGGCAAGGGCTATGCGAAGTACGACCAGGTCGTGCGGCTGAACACCGCCCTCACGGCCGCCGTGACCGCCAAGAAGATCTCGTCCGGCGACTACGCCAGCCTGATAGCGGCCTGGAACGCGCTGCAGGCCGACCCGGCCTTCAAGGCCGCGATGGCTGCCATCGTGGCGACGCCCGGCAGGAGGTAAGGCGGGCGGCCGGCAAGGCGGCTGCAAGCTCGCACCCGGTCGCGGTGGCAAGCTGCCGCGACCTGAGCGATGCTCTAGCCTACCTGCCCATGACCGCACCCGCCTCGTCCATCGACTCCGCCGATTCCTCTCACACGCCCGCGCGCCATGGCCTGGCTGCGCTGACGCTGGGGGCCATCGGCGTCGTCTACGGTGACATCGGCACCAGCCCGCTCTACACGGTCAAGGAAGTCTTCACGCCGGCCACCGGCGTGGCGCTGACGCCCGACGCGCTGATCGGCGCCGTCTCGGCCATCGTCTGGGCGCTGATGCTGGTCGTCACGCTGAAGTACGTCGTGCTGATCCTGCGCGCCGACAACCGCGGCGAGGGCGGCGGCCTGGCGCTGACGGCGCTGGCCACGCAGGCCGTGCGAAACCGCCCCGCGCTGCGCCGCTTCCTGCTGCTGATGGGTGTGTTCGGCGCGACGCTGTTCTACGGCGACAGCGTCATCACGCCGGCCGTGTCCGTCATGGGCGCCATAGAAGGCCTGGAGATCGTCAGCCCGCAGCTGGCGACCTATGTGCTGCCGCTGTCCATCGTCGTCATCGTGCTGCTCTTCGTCGTGCAGAAGCACGGCACCCATGTCGTCGGGCGTGTCTTCGGGCCGATCATCCTGCTGTGGTTCGCGCTGCTGGCCGTGACGGGCGCGCTGCAGATCGCGCAGCAGCCCGCCATCCTGGCGGCGCTGAACCCCTGGCGGGCGCTGCAATTCCTGTCGGGCCGCGGCTGGCAGGTGTTCGCCGTCGTCGGCGCCATCGTGCTGGCACTGACCGGCGCCGAGGCGCTCTACGCCGACATGGGGCATTTCGGTGCCAAGCCCATCCGCCTGGCCTGGACGGCCATCGTCTTCCCGTCGCTGGCGCTGAACTACCTCGGCCAGGGCGCGCTGCTGATGCGCGAACCCTCCGCCATCGACAACCCCTTCTACCGCCTGTTTCCCGCCGCGCTGGTGCTGCCGGTCGTGGTGCTGGCCGCGATGGCCGCCGTCATCGCCTCGCAGGCCGTCATCTCGGGCGCCTATTCGATGACCAAGCAGGCCATCCAGCTCGGCTTCCTGCCGCGCATGCCGGTGCGCAACACCTCGGCGGCCGAGGCCGGCCAGATCTACATCGCCGGCGTGAACTGGGCATTGCTGGTGGGCGTGCTGGGCGCGGTGCTGCTGTTCCGCAGCTCGTCGGCGCTGGCGGGGGCCTACGGCATCGCCGTCACGCTGACGATGATGATCACGACCGTGCTGACCTTCTTCGTCATCCGCAACGGCTGGCGGCTGCCGGCGCCGCTGGCCTGGGGCGCGACGATCTTCTTCCTGGCGCTGGACGCGCTGCTTGTGGCCGGCTGCGCCATCAAGATCGTCGACGGCGGCTGGTTCCCGCTCGCGCTGGGCGGCCTGCTCTTCGTGCTGATGAGCACCTGGGCGCGCGGGCGCAAGGCGCTGCAGGCCCATCTCAGCGCCGAGGGCCTGGAGCTGCTGCCCTTCGTCGAGTCCCTGCACGCCTACGGCGACGCCGAGCGCCCGCGGGCGATGCGCACGGCCATCTACCCGGTCGCCAACCCGGCGCTGGTGCCGCCGGCCCTGCTGCACAACCTCAAGCACTACCAGGTGCTGCACGAGCGCAACGTCGTGCTGACCGTCGTCTTCTGCGACCGGCCCTACGTGCCAGACTCGGAACGGCTCAACCTGGAGGTGCTGGCGCCCGCCTTCTGGCGGCTGACGCTGACCTATGGCTTCATGGACCAGCCCGACGTGCCGGCCGCGCTGGCCCTGTGCGGCGCCAAGGGCCTGCAGACCGAGCCGGCCGAGACCAGCTACTTCCTGAGCCGAGAGACGCTGGTGCCACGCGCCGGCATGTCGCACTGGCGCGAGGCGCTGTTCGCGACGATGAGCCGCAATGCCAGCAGCGCGGCGGACTATTTCCGGCTGCCGGGCAACGCCGTCGTCGAACTGGGCACCAAGGTCCAGATCTGAGCCGTCAAGCGATCACTGGTTGATTTCCGGCTCGGCCAGCTGGGCCAGCAGCTGCAGCGACTCCTGCCAGCCCAGGTAGCAGGCCTCGGCCGGGATCATGGGCGGGATGCCTTCCTGCCTGATGTGGACCTCGGTGCCGCAGAACACGGCCTTGAGCTCGACCGTCGTCGTCATCTCGCCGGGCAGGTTGGGGTCGTCGAAGGCGGCCGTGTAGCGCAGGCGCTTGCCCGGCTCCAGCTCCAGGTAGCGGCCGCCAAAGCTGTGGCCGCCGCCGGTCGTGAAGTTGGTGAACGACATCTTGTACGTGCCGCCCACGACCGGGTTCATCTCGTGCACGGTGCCGGTGAAGCCATGCGGCGGCAGCCATTTGGCCATCGCAGCCGGTGTCGTGAAGGCGCGGTAGACGCGGTCGGGCGGGCAGCGCAGCACGCGGTGCAGGGTGACGGTGGTGCTCATGGTGGTGTTTCCTGATGGGTAGAGGACGACCCTCTGCCAACACGACGATCAGACCCGCGCCGGATCGACAACGCAAACCCCGGAAAACACGCGGTCAGAGCGGCAGCTCGGTGAAATAACGCCCGCCGTGGAAGATCAGCGGCTGGGCACCCGGGCGGGCCGTGCAGCGCTCCACCTCGCCGACGAAGATGACGTGGTCGCCCTCCTCGTACTGGCTGCGGTTGGCGCATTCGAAGCTGGCCACGGCGCCGTCCAGCACCGGCGCGCCGCCCGCACCTTCGCGCCAGGGCACGCCGGCGAAGCGGTCGATGTCGCGCATCGCGAAGCGCTGGGCGAGCTGCACCTGGTCGGCGGCAAGGATGTTGATCGCGTAATGCGTGCCGCGTGCGAACACCGGCAGCGAGCCGGCGCGCCGCGCCAGACTCCACAGCACCAGCGGCGGCTCCAGCGACACGGAGTTGAAGGAATTGGCCGTGAGGCCGACGAGGCCGCCGTCCGCCGAGCGCACGGTGACGACGGTCACGCCGGTGGCGAACATGCCGAGGGCGGCGCGGAATTGCTGGCTGTCCATGTCAGTGGCGCCCGGCCGCCCGAAGCCACTGACGCGCCCCCTCGGGGGGCAGCGAGCAGCGCGAGCGTGGGGGTAGTTTCATGTGGCGATTGTCGCCAGTCCACCGAAGCACAATGAAGGCATGGATGCCGACGATTTCATTGTTTCCAGCGATCTGCGCTTCACCGACCCGCCGCCGCGCCAGTTCGGCGCCTGCGCCGACTGCGCCGCCGGCCGCTGCGCGCCGCCGAGCCAACGGGGCCGGCGCCTGTTCACCGGCCTGCTGGGGGGAGCTGGCGCGCTGGCCTTCATGCCCGCCTGGGCGCGCGAGGGCGTCGACGTTGGCCCGAAGAGCAAGTTCGTCGGGCTGATCTCGGCCGACGACATCGAGAACGCCGGCGGCCAGCAGTACGCGCAGATGATGCGCCAGGCTGGCCAGCAGCGCGCGCTCGCGCCGATGGAGCACCCGCAGCTGCAGCGGCTGCGCTACATCGCCCAGCGCATCATCCCGTTCAGCTACGAATGGAACGAGCGCGCACGGCGATGGAAGTGGGAAGTCAACCTGCTGGGTAGCCCGGAGCTGAACGCCTTCTGCATGCCGGGCGGCAAGATTGCCTTCTATTACGGCATCCTCGAAAAGCTCAAGCTCGAGGACGACGAGGTGGCGGCCATCATGGGCCACGAGGTCTCGCATGCGTTGCGCGAGCATGCGCGCGAGCGGGTGGGCAAGTCACAGGCCACGCAGGTGGGTGCCGGCGTGCTGTCGGCGTTGCTTGGCCTGGGCAACCTCGGCAACACGGTGCTGAATGCCGGCGGGCAACTGCTGGGCCTGAGGTTCAGCCGCGAGGACGAGACCGAGGCCGACCTCGTCGGCATCGAGCTGTCGGCCCGCGCCGGCTACGACCCGGCCGCCGCCGTGCGGCTGTGGGAAAAGATGATGACGGCCAACAAGGGTGCGCCGCCGCAGTGGCTGTCCACCCACCCGGCCAGCACGACGCGCATCCGCGACATCCAGGCCAACCTGCCCAAGGTCGAAGGCCTCTACGCCCGCGCGCCCAAGCCGGAGCAGCGCTTCCCGGTGGCGCCGCCGCTCAAGGCGCGGGCGCAGACGGCTCCAGGGGGTTGAAGCAGCGGGTCGAGCGCCGGGCCGCCCCAAGCGGCCCGTCATCCCGTCGGGGGGATCGGTCGGCGTAACCGCCGGCCGAGGGGCGCCATGTCACCAGCGGGCGGGCAAGCTTTTCAGGCGCTGGTATTCGCCCGCAGCGACACGGCGCAGATAGCCGCCCAGCTCCAGGTCCTTGACCAGCTTGGACACCATCTCGCGCGAGCAGCCCAGCCGCTGGGCCATGCCCTGGTGGGTCAGCGCCAGGTGGCGGCCGTCGCCGGTGGACTCGTCGACGAGGTTCTTGAGGCGCCCGTAGACATCGTTCAGCGCCAGCTGCTTGGTCGACAGCGTGGCGGCGCGTGCGCGGCGGATGACCTTGGTCAGCAGCTCGAAGGCGAACTCCGGGTGCTCGCTGATGTGGGTCAGCAGGCTGGCGCGCGTGATCATGACGAGGCGGCTGCCCTCCTCGGTGATGACGCTGGCCGACCGCGGGCCGCCGTCCAGGCTCATCTCGCCGACGTATTCGCCGGGGCCGTAGACGCCATAGGTGATCTCGCGGCCGCGCACGTCGCTGCTGAAGGCGCGCAGCGAGCCCGTCAGGATCAGGTAGAGGCTGTCGCCGACCGAGCCTTCCTCGATCAGCACGACGCCCTTGCGGTAGCTGCGCGTCATGCCGCGTACGGCAAGCAGCCGCAGCGATGGCGGCAGGGCCAGGAGATCGGCGTCGAGAGAGTCGTCAGGCATCCAGCGGCGCCGCGGGCATGGGGCCCACGGTGCGCCGGAATGTTAGTTCACCAGCCGCGCCGGCCGCAGCGACGACACCAGCGGCGGCAGCAGCGCGAGCTGGCGCATCAGCTCGCCGATGCTGTCGGCGCCGCTCTTGGCTCGGATGCTCTGGATCTGGCTGCGCACCGTCGAGATCGCGACGCCCTGGCGCGCCGCCACTTCGGTGGGCTTCACGCCGTTGGACAGCGCCTTCAGCACCTCGGTCTCGGCCGGCGTCAGCTGGTAGCGCAGCGCGAACCACTGCGCGGCCAGGTCGCCGCAGAGCTGGCGCCGCTCCAGGATCAGCAGCACGGCCGCCTGGTTGACGTCGCGGTTCAGCGGCACGACGACGACATTGCAGCGGCCGCATTCGGAACGGTCGTCACCCAGGCGCAGCAGGCAGCGCCGGCCGCTCGCCTCGGCGCCTTCCAGCGCCTCGGCCAACGGCACCGCGTCGGTCAGCAGCCGCGCACGCAGATGCGGGCCGACCAGCTCCAGCGGGTGGTTGTCTTCAAGTGACGCGCGCGCCGCCAAGTTGGTGTGCAGCACGCGGCCGGCACCGTTCAGCAGCACGACGCCGTGGTCCAGCTCCTCTAGCACCAGCCCCATCCATTGACTGGATAGCGAGGCCGCCGCACGGCGTTCTCGGGGACGTGAGCCGGGGGCTTGGCCCGGCTGGACAAATTCGTTCATCCACATGGCAGCACTCCTCGGCCCACCCAATGCGAGCCATCCTCAAAGAGTAGGAGAGCACGTTTCGAGTCGGGCGTAAATGTTGCGGGATGTATTTGTGAACGATTTACGGCGCGCAGTCTTCAATCCACCGTCCTCGCCAACCTAGGGATTGCCACCGCAGTCATGAGTGAGTTTTCCTGTTGGTTCATGCGCCGTTCACTGGCACGCAACTGCAACGCGTTGGGCAACGCGGCACCGGCCGCCGTGTTGTCGAAGATGCACCAGCACGCCGCGCCGGCCGGCGGTCGCCGCAGGGCCTGCGCGCGCTCCTGCAGCCAGGCGGAGTCGTAAGACGACCAGTAGGTGCGCGGCGAGCCATGCCAGCGGTAGTAGCGCACCAGGCCGAGCCAGCCACCCGGCTCGGCGGCTTCAGGGCATCCGGCAGGGGTGGGGTCGACGCCGGCGCGGCTGACCTGGCTGTCATGCAGCCACTGCCCGGCCTGCGGCGTGAACCAGCTGGCGTGCCGCGGCTCGCAGACCACGGCGCCGCGGAAGACCCCGTGCACCTGCGCGAAGAACCGCTCGGCAACGCCAGGCGCGAAGGGCAGCGAGGGCGGCAGCTGCACCAGGGCGACCGCCCATTTGGCCCCCAGCCCACCCGCCTCGGCGGCGAACTGCGCCAGCAGCGCGCCCGCGTCCTTCAGGCGTCGCTGGTGCGTGATGGCCCGGGGCAGCTTCACGGCGAAGCGGAAGTCCTCGGGCGTGCTGGCGGCCCAGCGTTCATAGGTCTGCGGCCGATGGCTGCGGTAGAAGGACGAATTGATCTCGACGCAGTCCATGACCCGCGCATAGCGCTGCAGATGCGTGCCGTCGCCGGGAAAGGTCTCGGCCTCGCGGGCGGAGAGGGCCCATCCGGCCGTGCCGATGCGGGTCTGGGCCGGCATCGCGCGACACGCCGGTCTAACGGCGCGCCGAACCGGGCTTGGCCAGCTTGCGATGCTGCTCGGCCAGTACCTCGGGCGGCGTCATGTTGGCCAGGATGACCTGCAGCTTGTTGCGCCAGCCGGCGACGACGTCGCTGTCGCCGTCCAGCATGGCCTCGTAGCCGGCCCGGGCCACGTCGGCCGGGTCGGCCTTCCTGCTGGTTCCGATGCGCGTGTCGGTCATGCCCGCGCGCTCGAAGAAGTGGGTGTCGGTCACGCCCGGCATTAGGCAGGTGACCGTGACGCCGCTGTCCTTGAGCTCGTTGCGCAGCGCGTAGCAGAAGGAGTCGACGAAGGCCTTGGTGGCGTTGTAGACGGCCTCGAAGGCGCCCGGCATCAGGCCGGCGATGGAGCCGGTGACGAGGATATGGCCCTCGCAATGGTCCTGCATGCTGCGCCCGACCTGATGAATCAGTTCCAGCGTGCCGGTGATGTTGGTGTTGATGACGTGCCGTATGGCCTGGAAGTCCTGCTTCAGGAAGGCTCGGCCCAGGCCGTGGCCGGCGTTGGCCATCAGCACGTCGACGCGCCGCCCGCCAATGGTGTCGACCAGCCGGGCGACACCGGCGGCCGTGGCCAGGTCCGTGTGGACGACGGTGACGGTCGCGCCCCGCGCGCGCAACTCGTTGGCCACCTCGTCGAGCGGCCCTTCGTCCGCCGCGACGACGAGGTCGTAGCCATCGGCCGCGCAGAGCCGGGCAAGTTCATGGCCGATGCCTGACGAGGCGCCGGTGACGACGGCCAGCGGGCGCGGGGTCAGGTCCATGATCGCTTCAGTGGTGCGCGCGCGCCGCCGCGTTGCGCTTGCGCGTGGCGGCGCCCTTCCTGGCCGACGCCGAGCGTTCCTCGGCCGTGCGGCTCGCGGCGGCCTCGCCGCCGATACGCCCGCCCCTGCGCGACGGCTCGTGGTTCTCGGGCTGGCCACGGCCGGAGCCGGACTTCTTGCCGCCACCGGTCTCCGCATTCACCGTCGCCCAGGCGCGGCGCTCGGCCTCGCCCTTGGGCACGCCGCGATGCTCATAGCCGCTTTCGATGTGCTCGGCCTGGCGCTTTTGTTTGTCCGTGTAGGACGACTTGTCACCTCGAGGCATGGTGCTCTCCGAAGTTGCTGCCAAGGCTCAACGATGCGTCCGCGCTGCCGCCACGCTTGTAGGACTTCGCCTCGCTGACGTTACAGCCGAGCGGTGTCGCCGCCGCTGTGGGAAGCCACCTACAGCCAAATCCGCCGCCGGCCGGCCAGGCGCCTGGCAGGGCGGTTCCAGCATGCAGTGCTGCTCCACCGCGGGAATCGCCGTGCCACCTCGTGGCGATGAACATCCGTGGTGCGAGCCAGGCGCAGTCCGCATGAAGATCGCCACCTGGAACATCAACAGCGTGCGGCGCCGCAGCGCGCTGCTGGAGCACTGGCTGCAGGCCACGCAGCCCGATATCGTCTGCCTGCAGGAGCTCAAGGCCACCGAGGCCGAGTTCCCCTTCGACGCCTGCGAGCGCGCCGGCTACGGCGCCGCCGTCGTCGGGCAGAAGACCTGGAACGGCGTGGCCGTCCTGACCCGCGATGCCGAACCGCGCGTCGTGCGCCGCACGCTGCCCGGCGATGCCAAGGACAAGCAGGCGCGCTACCTGGAGGTCGCCCACGCCGGCGTGCTGGTGGCGTCGCTCTACCTGCCCAACGGCAACCCGCAGCCAGGGCCGAAGTTCGACTACAAGCTGGCCTGGTTCGAGCGCCTGCTGCGGCATGCGCAGAGCCTGCTGCAGACGGGTGAACCCATCGTGCTGGCGGGCGACTACAACGTCGTGCCCACCGACCGCGACATCTACGACACGCGCAGCTGGCTCGACGACGCGCTGCTGCAGCCCGAAAGCCGCGACGCCTATGCGCGCCTACTGGCCCAGGGCTGGACGGATGCGCTGCGCCACAAGCATCCCAAGGACTTCGGGCTCTACACCTTCTGGGACTACAAGCGCAACCGCTGGCCGCGCGACGCGGGCCTGCGCATCGACCACATGCTCGTCAGCGCTCCACTCAGGCCCAAGCTCCGCGCGGCCAGCGTGCACAAGCCCATGCGCGGCGTGGAGGGCGCGAGCGACCACGCGCCGGTGTGGCTGGAGATCGCCGTCTGAGGCAGCCCAGGGCGGCCACGCGCAGCCGTTGTCGGGCGCCGCGGCGGCAGCCACCGTCCGACATCCCGGCTCGCGCAACTCAGGCCTTCTTCGGCCAGCGCGGCAGCGCCTGGTGTGAGGTCCAGTAGTCGGCCCAGGGGTCGGCGCGCTGAAAGGACAGGTGGTCGCGCGCCGTGCGCACGGTCCAGTGCGCGCCGCTCTTGAGTTCGCCCAGCTGCTCCCAGGCCACCGGCATGGACACGCCCAGGCCTGGGCGGGCACGCACCGAGAACGCGGCCACCGTGGTCTGGCCGTGGCCGTTGCGCAGGTAGTCGATGAAGGTCTTGCCGACGCGGTTGGCCGCGCCACTCTTGGCGACGAAGCGCTGCGGGATGGTGCGCGCCATGTGCTGCGTGACGGCCTGCGCAAAGGCCTTGACCTTCGCGTCCTCCGCCTTGGGTGCCAGCGGCACGACGACGTGCAGGCCCTTGCCGCCACTGGTCTTGAGCCAGCTCTGCAGGCCCAGTTCCTGAAGCATCGTGCGCGTCAGCACGGCGGCCTCCTGCAGATGGACCCAGCTGACGCCTTCGCCGGGATCGAGGTCGAAGACGACGCGGTCGGGCCGGGTGATGTGCTTCGCGGTCGAGTTCCAGGTGTGGAACTCGACGACGTTCATCTGCGCCGCGGCGATCAGCGCCTCGGCCGTGTCGACGACGAGCAGCGGCGCATGGCCCGGCCACAGCGCCGCATCCAGCTCGGTCATGCCGCGCATGCGCGCCTCGGCATGCTTCTGGAAGAACAGCTGGCCGGTGATGCCCTGCGGCGCGCGCACCAGCGAGACGGGCCGCTGGCGCAGATGCGGCAGCAGCCGGTCGGCGATGCTCTCGTAGAAGCGCACGAGCTCAAGCTTTGTGACGCCGCTGGCCGGGTCGACGACGCGCTCGGGATGGGAGACCTGGATGCTCGGCGCCGGTGCCGATCGCGGCGCCGGTACGCCCTCTTCCCTGACGATGACCGCGGCGGGCTTGTCACTGCGCACGCCGCGAAAGCTGGCGTGCCGGATATGCCCGTCCGGCGTCCACTCGCCGAAGGCGACCTCGACGACCATCTCCGGCCGCACCCAGCGCCTGCGCCCCCGGGCAGCCGACCCGCGGCCCGGCGCCACGTCGGCCGGGTCGACCGGCGGCTCCTTGGTTTCCAGGCCGACCAGCTGCCGGTGCAGCGCCCGCCCCTGCGCCGATGACCAGCCCGTGCCCACCGAGCCCGCGGACCTGAGCCGGCCGTCCTCGTGATAGCCCAGCAGCAGCGCGCCGACCTCGGTCGCGGCGCCGGCGCGGTCGGTGAAGCCGAGCACGACGAACTCCTGGCGCCGCTGGCATTTCAGCTTCAGCCAGGTGTCGCTGCGCCGCCCGATGTAGGGCGAATCGGCGCGCTTGAGCATGACGCCCTCCAGGCCCAGGTGGCAGGCGGCCTGCAGCACCTCGGCGGGCGTGGCCGGCAGCGCGTCGCTGAAGCGCACGTGCTCGGTGGCGTGGCCGTCGAGCAGGCCCTGCAATGCGGCGCGGCGGTCCTGCAGCGGCACCGCGCGCAGGTCGCGGCCGCCGAGAAAGGGCGCGTCGAAGAGGTAGAGCTGGATGTCGGCGTTGCGCGCGCCGTCGATGGCGTCCTGCAGGCGGTTGAAGTCGGGCACGCCGCGTTCGTTCATGACGACGATCTCGCCGTCCAGCCACGCGCGCGTGATGCCCGCCTGCGCGCAGACGCGCTTGAGCTCCTGCGCCAGGGGTTTCAGCCGGGCCGTCCAGTCGTTGCCGTTGCGGGTGATGAGGCGGACCTGGGCCGCGGCGATGCGCGCGAGCAGGCGGTAGCCGTCGAACTTGTGCTCGACGAGCCAGTGCCCGTCGGTGGGCGGCGCCGCGGTCAGCGTGGCGAGCTGGGGCTCCAGCCGTTCGGGCAGCGCGGCGCGGATCGCCTTGGCCAGATCGGGTTCGGTGGCAGCCGCCTCGCGTTCCTCGACCGGCCCCAGCGGATGGTCGACGACGCTGTCCGGCAGCGCGCTGACGACGTCGTACTCGCTCTCGGGCCGCGCCCAGGCATCGCCGCGCTTCTTCAGCAGCAGCCAGCGCTCCTGCTTGTCACCGGGCTTGGCGATGCGTACCAGCTCCCACAGGCCGGCGAGCTTCTCGCCGTGCAGCTGGAAGATGAGCTTGCCCTGGGCCAGGCCCTCGCGCGGGTCGCCCTGCGGCGTCCAGGTGCCGCGGTCCCAGACGATGACCTTGCCGGCGCCGTAATGGCCCTTGGGGATGACGCCCTCGAAGCGGTTGTAGCTGACCGGGTGGTCCTCGACGCGCACGGCCATATGCTTGACGGCCGGGTCGTAGCTCGGGCCCTTGGGCACGGCCCAGCTGAGCATGACGCCGTCGAGCTCGAGGCGGAAGTCGTAGTGCAGCCGCGAGGCCCAGTGCTTCTGCACGATGAAGGCCAGGTCCTTGGCCGTCTTGCGCGTGACCTTGCCCTTGGGCTCGGTCGTGGCGCTGAAGTCGCGCTTGGCGTTGTAGCGCGCCAGCGGCGCCTCGATAACCTCGGTGGCCTTGCTCACGGTTCAGGCAGCCGCGGCGCGGCGGTAGGCGTTGAGGTGGCGCAGCGAGCCCCGCGCATCGCCCAGGCGCTCCAGCAGCACGGCCAGGTTGTAGTGGGCATCGGCCAGCGTCGCGTCCAGCTGCAGCGCGCGCTCGTAGGCGGCCACGGCCTGCTCGGGCTGCTGCATGTCCTCCAGCGCGATGGCGCGGTTGAAGTGCACGAGCGGGATGCCCTCGCACCACACCAGCGCCTGGTCGTACAGCGACACGGCCTCCTCGCTGCGACCGGTCTCGCACAACAGCGCGCCGAGGTTCACGTAGGCCAGCGCGCAGCCTGCGTCCAGCCACAGCGCGCGGCGGTAGGCGGTCTCGGCCGCGGCGCCGTCGCTGGCCTCCAGGGCCAGCGCCTGGCGCGCGCAGGCCACGGCCTCGTCGGTGGGGGCGATGCTGCGCACGTCGGGCGGTGCCTCGTCCAGCGGCAGCAGCATCTGGCCGGTCAGCGCGTCGTAGCGACGCGGGCCGATGCTGGCTTCCACGCCGCCTGCCTGGGCACGCAGGCGCACGCTGGCCAGGTGCGCCGGGGCCAGGTCGGCCTTCACGTTGCGCAGCGCCTGGATGACCTTGCGCGCCGGCACTCGCGCGTCGCGCAGCGCCTTGGCGGCGCGCAGCACGACGAGGTCCTGGTGGCTGAAGCGCAAGCCCTGCTGCGGCTCCAGCACGCCCAGCTCGACCAGCGTGGCGATGAAGCTCTCCGGCAGCTCGGCCAGGCGGCCGACTTGGCCGAGGGAATAGGCCGCGTCGGCAACCATGGCCGGTGCCTACCTGTGGGCCCGCGCGCGCGGCTTGGCCGCGGCCTCGGGTTCGGCGCCCGCGCGCTTGGGCGCCTTGCGGGCCGGCGCCAGCTGGGTGACCTTGGCCGAGGCCTTGGCTGCCGTCTTGCCCGCCGTCCTGGCGGCCGTCTTGGTGGCTGCCTTGCCGCCCAGGCTGGCCCGCAGCGCGTCCATCAGGTCGATGACCTGGCCGCCGCCCACCGGGCCATGTTCTTCACGGGACGAAGCGACGATCTTCTTGCCCTTGACCTTCTCGTCGATGGCCGCGAGCACGCGCGCCTTTTCCTCGTCGTGGAACTGCTCGGGGTCGAAGCTGTCCGCGGCGATCTGGTCGACGAGCTGCAGGGCCAGCTGCAGCTCGGGCTTGGACACCTGGGTCTTGGGGATGTCGAGATCGGCCAGCGAGCGCACCTCGCCGGCATAGCGCAGCTGCTGCAGGATGAGGCCGTCGTCGTTGGCACGCACCTGGGCGACGTATTGCTTGGCCTTCCACGACCACTTGGCCAGCGCACAGCGCCCGGACTGGCGCAGCGCCTCGGCCAGCAGCGCATAGGGCTTGTCGCCGCGCTTGTCGGGCGCGAGCAGGTAGCTCTTGTCGTAGTACAGCGGGTCGATGGAGGCCAGCGGCACGAAGCTGACGATCTCGATGACGTGGCTGCTGCCTTCCTCCAGCTGCTTGAGCTCCTCGGGGCTGAAGAGCACGAACTGGTTGTCCTCGACCTCGAAGCCCTTGACCATGTCCTTGCGCTCGACGACCTTCTTCGTGCGCTCGTTGATGTACTGCTGCTTGAGCCGCGAGCCGTCCTTGGCCAGCAGGTTGAAGCGGATGTCGGCGCCAGACTCGGTGGCCGAGAACAGCCGCACCGGCACGTTCACGAGGCCGAAGCTCAGCGTCAGGGAGGCGATGGAGCGGGAAGCGGTGGCCATGGGATCTCCTGTCTCTGCCGCAAAGCTACGCCGCTGGCCGGCCCGGATCAGCGGCGGGCGCCGCGTCGGGCTGTAGGACGCGAAGAGAGGAGCGGCGCGTCGGCCGCCACCTACAGCTCAATTGCACACAGCCCGACTGTGCAAGCCCGGCATGGCGCGCAAATTGAGGAACGGGCATTCCCCGGGGCGGCGGCCAAGGCCGTCGCCACGCCACCCACCCGCAACCCAAAGGAGTCCATCATGACCTACCCCACCATCTCCTCGTCCAAGGTCGAAGGCACCAAGGTCTACAACGGCCAGGGCGACAAGCTCGGTTCCATCGACGACCTCGTCATCGACAAGCGCAGCGGCCAGGTCCGCTACGCGGCGCTGGAGTTCGGCGGCTTCCTCGGCATGGGCACCGACCGCTACCCGCTGCCGTGGAACATGCTGAAGTACGACACGACCAAGGACGGCTATGTCGTCAACCTCGACAAGGCGCAGCTGGAGAACGCGCCGCACTACCCGGAAAGCGACGCGCCGACCTACACGGACGACTACGGCCGCAAGGTCTACGACTACTACGGCTTCCCCTGGATGTAACCAGGCTCAGGCCGCCGGCGCGAGCAGCCGGCGGTCGCCCTGCCTGAGGGCGCGCGGCGAGCAGCCGAATTCGCGCCGGAAGGCACGGTTGAAGTTCGACAGATCGGCCCAGCCGGTGTCGAAGGCCACGTCGGTCACCGGCCGGCCGCTGTCGCGCAGCAACTGCAGCGCGTGCATCAGCCGCACGCGCATCAGATACTGGTGCGGTGTCACGCCGATGGACTGGCGGAACACCCGCAGCAGGTGAAAGGGGCTCAGGCCGGCCGCCTGCGCCACCTCGTCCAGCGTCAGCGCCTCGGCGCTGCGCGTCTCGATGCAGTGCGCCGCGGCGCGGGCGCGTTCGTGCTGGCGGGGCAGCGGCGCGGGTGCCTCGCCCTCGTCCAGCGCGCGCCTGACCTGGCTGACGATGGCCAGTGCTGCCTCTTCGAGCGCAAAGCCCTCCTCGCCGCCTTCGTCGAGCCCGCAGAAAAGCCCGGCCACGCGCGGTGACGGCGGCAGGCAGACGCGCTCGAAGCGCCGGCCGCCCGTGGTGCCGAGCGCGGCCAGCGTGTCTTCCAGCAAGGATGCGGACAGCGTCAGCACCGTGCAATCGTCGCCGCTGCCGTCACTGTCCTCGTGCGAGCAGGCATAGCCCTCGCCGGCGTTGCCCAGCATCAGCCAGCCGGCATTCAGCAGCGCCCCGCCGGCGCGCGTGCGATAGGTGAACTGGCCGCGCTCGACCAGCGTGATCGAGAAGGCGGGGTGCTCCTCGTCGACCGGCCGCTCGCCGCGGTGGGCGCGGCATTGGCAGTGCATCAGCCGCAGCCCGGCGCCGCGCTGCAGCGGGCGGTAGCGGCGCTCGGTGTCGGTGGCGGGCAGGGGCGGCGACATGGCGGGCATCTTAGGCAGGGGCGTGCACAAGCCTGTCAGCAGGAACCGCAGTTTTTGCCAAGTTTTCTGCGGCGGGCTTCCCTAGGCTACGCCCCATGAAACACCTTCAACACCCCCTGCGTCGCCTCGCCTGGCTGACCCTGCTCGCCGCAGCGCCCGTCTTCGCCGCCGACCACCTCGACACGCCCACCGTCACGGCCGACCCGGCGGCCGACATCGGCGACCTGTTTGCCTGGACCTCGGCCGACGGCAAGCGGCTCAACCTCGTCATGGACGTCGTCGGCCAGCGCTTCTCCGACCAGGTCCAGTACGTCTTCCACGTCGACAGCGGCCAGGCCCTCGGCCAGACGACGGCCAGCACCGTGCTGCTGTGCCAGTTCGACACCGCCGGTGCGGCGAGCTGCTGGGCGGGCCGGCAGGACCGGCTGCAGGGCGACGTCAATGCACCGCAGGGGCGGGTGAGCCAGGGCGGGCGTTTCCGCGTCTTTGCCGGCCCGCGCGACGACCCCTACTTCAACAACGTGCGCGGCACCCGCAGCGCGTTGAACGCGGGCGGCGACGCCATCGCAGCCGGCCAGGCGCCGCAGGATGCGAGCGGTTTTCGCCGCTTCGACGAAGCCACGCTAAAACGCATCCGCACCCTCTGGGGCCAGACCCAGGGCGGCCCGGCCAGCAACTTCCTGGCCGGCTGGAAAACCTCGGCCGTGGTCGTGTCCGTGGACCTGGACCTCGTCAACAGCGGCGGGCCACTCCTGGCCGTCTGGGGCCGTACCGAGCGCCGCCAGGCCACGTCGGGCCACGAGCCGCCGCCGGCCGGCGCGCCTATCGACCGCATGGGCCGCGCGCTGACCGGCAACGCGCTGCTGGCCACCGTCGGCGAGGAGGACATCGCCAACCACCTGAAGGAGGCCTACAACCGCGCCGACCCCGCCGGCTGGGCCGCCTTCGCGACCGAGATCGGCCGCAACCTGGCGCTGTACGACAGCTTCGACGGCGTGCCGGGCAACCAGTGGCTGGCCGACGCCAAGGACGCCTCGCCCAAGCGCTACCAGCGCCTGGCCGAGCTGCTCGCCGACGACCGCCTGTGGGTGGACAGCCGCCAGACACGCTGCCTGGACTACCTCGCCGTTGAGCGCAGCGCCTTCGGCTCGCCACGCGCCGACTGCGGCGGCCGCACGCCGCTGCAGAACGTCAACGCCGTGTTCCGCTCGCTGCTGATCCGCGGCACGCCCGACGTGGCCGACGACGGCGTCAGCCACGACGACCACGAGCACTCCACCACCGACTTCCCTTTCCTGTCCGCGCCATGAAATACCTGCTCACCGCCCTCGCCGTCATCCCGGTCGTCACCCTGGCCCTGGCCGGCTGCGCGGCACCCCCGCCCCAACAGCAAGCCACCACGCAAGGCGCCATCGCGCTGGCCAACCTGGAGCAGCTGATCCAGCAGCAGGCCGACGATCCGGCGGCATTGGACCTGTGGCTGCTGCGCCTGCAGTTCCTGGCCGACTACCGCGTGCTGGACCAGGCCGCCGCGCTGACCGAGACACGTGCCGACACGGCCACCGAACAGCTGCGCCGCGCCCGTGCCCGCATGGCGGCCCACCGCTTCGGCGCCGCGCTGGCCGACCTCGAAGCCGCCGGCGCCACGCCGGCCCAACGCGCGGCGCTGCTCGTGGCCACGGGCCGCGCGGCCGAGGCCCTGCCGGCACTACAGGCCGAGGCGACGCGCCAACCCGGCTTTGCCCCGCACTGCGCGCTGGCCCGCGGCCTGGCCGCCGTCGGCCGTCTCGACGAGGCCGACCGCCTCTATGCTCAAGCGCTGAGCGAGCTGGACACGACCTCGCCCTTTCCGGCCGCGGCCATCGCCTTCGCCCGCGGCTTGATGTGGAACGAGCAGGGCGGTGATGCGACACGCGGCGCGGCCTTCTACGCCGAGGCGCTTCGGCTCGTGCCGGACTACGCGGCGGCGGGCATCCACCTCGCCGAGATTGAACTCGCGCGCGGCGACGAGGCCGCCGCCGAGGCGCGGCTGCTGCACGTCGTCATCCACACCGACGAACCCGAAGCGCTGGCGCTGCTGGGCGAGCTGCACCGGCGCCAAGGCCTGGCGGAGCGCGGGCAGGACGAGATCAACGGTGCGCGGCGTCGTTACGAGACGCTGCTGGCCCGCCACCCGGCGGCCTTTGCCGACCATGCGGCGGAGTTCTATCTCGGCGCCGGCCGCGACGCGCAGCGTGCCTGGACCTGGGCCCAGGCCAATCTGCGCGAGCGGCCGACACGGCGAGCCTACGTGCTGGCCATCCGCGCGGCCGAGGCCGCGGGCCTGCCCGGCGAGACGCGGGCGCTGCAGGCACAGCTGCAAGCCCGCCACGCGCCGCGCGCGGCCTGAGCCTTAAGCGCGTGCAGCGGCCACCAGCGCGCGTGCCGCGCTCAGCAGCACGCGCGGGGCCTCCTCGGGCGTCAGCAGCGAGGCGCTGACGAAGGCGCCGTTGACGAGCACGCCCAGCTGCGCGGCGAGATCGTTAGCCCGCGCCGCGCCGAGCGCGCGCGCCAGCACGGTGAGGCGCTGGCGCATGGCCTGCATGTGCTGGCGCGACACCTCGCGCGACGGGTGGTCGTATTCGGCGAACTCGGCGGCCACGTTGATCTGCGGGCAGCCGCGGTAGTTGGCCCGCGCCAGCCGCTTGGCGATCCAGCGCATCTGCGCGTCCAGCTCGGCCGCGGGGTCGCCGGCGTGCTTGGCGGCCACGTCGTCCCACAAGGCCCAGAACTCGACGTCCTCGCGCGCCAGGAAGGCGACGATGAGGTCGTCCTTGGTGCGGAAGTGGCGGTACAGGCTGGTCTTGGCCACGCCGGATTCCGCCACCACCAGATCCACACCCACGGCGCGCACGCCGCGTGAATAGAACAGCGCGGAGGCCGTGTCCAGGATGCGCTGACGCACGTCGGGCGTCTCGGCCGCCGCGTCGGCGGTGCGCGCGGCCGGTGCGTCCAGAGGCGCCGCTGCGGTCGGGGATAGGGAAATCTGCTTGGCCATGCTTGACACGATACAGACCTGTCTTTACTATTTCAAGCAACAGACAGGTCTGTATCGCCATCAAGCCGGGCGGCGGCCCGAACGCCGCCCGCCATGCACGCCCACCACCTCCAGGAAACTCCGATGACCACGACCCCCGCGTCCGCCTCCTCCCTGCCCGTCGCCGTCTACGGTGCCGGCGGCCACACCGGCCGCTTCATCGTCCGGGAGCTGCAGCGACGCGGCATGCCCGTCGTCGCCGTGGGCCGCGATGCCGCCAAGCTGCCGGCCGGCGTGACGGCCCGCGTGGCGGCCATCGACGACGCGCCGGCGCTGGCTCGCGCCTTTGCCGGCTGCGGCGTCGTCATCAATGCCGCCGGGCCCTTCCTCGACACGGCCGCGCCAGTCATCGGCGCCGCCATCGAGGCCGGCGCCAGCTACCTGGACGTGACCGCCGAGCAGGCCAGCGCGATGGAGAGCTTCGAGCGCTTCGACGCCGCCGCGAGCGCGGCCCGCGTCGCCGTCATCCCGGCGGCCGGCTTCTACGGCGGCCTGGCCGACCTGCTCGCGACGGCCCTGGTCGGCGACGGCGGCGAGGTCGACACGCTGACCGTCGCCATCGCACTGGACCGCTGGTGGCCGACCGAGGGCACGCGCAAGACCGGCGACCGCAACCGCGTCCCCCGCCTCGTCGTCGACGACCACCGCCTCGTGCCCATGCCGCTGCCGGCCGCCACGTCGCGCTGGCAGTTCGGCCCGGACCATGGCGAGCAGGCGGTGGTGGAGCTGCCGTTCAGCGAGATCGTCACCATCTCCCACCACCTGCGCGTGCGCAGCCTGCGCGCCCACCTGACGCAGGCTTCGCTGGACGACATCCGCGACGCGGCGACGCCGCCGCCCTCGGCGCAGGACGACGACGGCCGCTCGGCGCAGCGCTTCGAGATGGTCGTGCAGGCCAGCGACCGCGGCACGCTGCGCACGGCCGTGGCGCGCGGCCAGGATATCTACGCCGTCTCGGCGCCGCTGGTGGTGGAAGCCGCGGCGCGCCTGCTGCAGCCGGGCTTCGACCGCTTCGGCGCTCGCTCGCTGGCCCAGGCCTTCGATGCGCACGACTTCCTGGCCGCGCTGGCGCCGGCGCACCTGACGGTGACGATGGCCTGAGCAGCTTGCGCTAAGGTCCTGGCATGAAGACGCTGCGCGACCTCAACACACCGCCGGCCCACATCCAGGGCCGGGTGGAAGCCATCATCGTGCGCGGCGCACCGCGTGACCCGGCGCGGCGCATCGAGCGCACGATGGCGCTGGCCGGCATCGGCCTGGCCGACGACCGGCTGGGCCGGCGCGGCGAGGCCGAGCTGTCGACGCGTCAGGTCACGCTGATCCAGCAGGAGCACCTGCCTCTCATCGCGGCGTTTGCGCGCAGCGGCGCCATCGACCCGGTCGGGCTGCGGCGCAACCTCGTCGTCTCCGGCATCAACCTGCTGTCGCTGAAGAACGCGCAGCTGCGCGTCGGCGAGGCGCTGCTGCAGATCGTCGGCCCCTGCCAGCCCTGCTCGCGCATGGAAGAGGTCATCGGCCCCGGTGGCTATGCGGCGATGCGCGGCCATGGCGGCATGACGGCGCGCGTGCTGGAAGCCGGGGCGATCGGCGTCGGCGACGCGATCATCGCGCTCGGCTAGACGCGGCTGCGTGCCCGCTCCAGCGCCAGCTGCGCACTCGTCGCGGCGCTGAGCTGGCTCTGCAGGTACTGCGCCAGCCGCGGCTGCTGGCTGAAGGCGGCGTTGAAGCGGATGTGCGGGTCGCGCGCGCCATCGGCGGCGAAAGTGGCGCCGCGCACCAGCAGGATGCCGTTGCGAAACGCGTCCTTGACGACGCTGTCCACGTCCACCCCCGCCGGCAGCGCGCCCCACAGGAAGAGGCCGCCTTCGCCGGCATGCTCCAGCAGCACGCCGGCCTGGCGCAGCTGCTGCGTAGCCGCCGCCCGCGCCACCGCCAGGCGCTGCTGCAAACGGTCCAGGTGCTTGCGCCAGCGGCCCGCCGCCAGCACCTCCAGCAGCACGAACTCGACCAGCGCACCCGTGGTCAGCACGGACAGAATCTTCTCGCGCATCAGCGCCTTGACCAGCGCCGGCTCGGCGGCCACATAGCCCAGGCGCAGCGCCGGGCTCATGGCCTTGCAGAAGCTGGAGTAGTAGATGACGCGGTCCAGCCCCGACAGCTGCGCCAGCCGCGTCGGCGCGCCGGGGTGGAAGTGCCCCTGCACGTCGTCCTCGGCGATCAGCAGGTCGTGGCGCTGCGCCAGCATCAGCACGCGGTGCAGATTGGCTGCCGTGCTGCCCCAGCCGGTGGGGTTGTGCAGCACGCTCTGGATGAAGAGCAGCCGCGGGCGGTGCTGGGTGCAGGCAGCGTCCAGCGCGTCGAGGTCGATGCCATCCGGCCGGCGCGGCACGGGCACGATGCTCACGCCGGCCTGGCGTAGCCGGTCGAACAGCAGGAAGTAGCCCGGCGTCTCCACAGCCACCGCGTCGCCCGGGCGCAGCAGCGTGCGGCAGATGAGGTCGATGGCATGCGTGCCGCCATAGGTCGTCAGCACGCGGCTGGCGTCCACGGCAATGCCTTGGCCGCGCAGCAGCGTCGCGATGCGCTCGCGCAGCTCGGGCAGGCCCTGCGGCGGGCAGCGCGAGGCCATGCCGGCGCTGGCGCGCGCCAGGCCGCGCTGCACGGCGGCCGCGGGGATGGCGTCCTCCAGCCAGGTGGCCGGCAGCGCGCCGCTGCTCGCGAGCAGCACGCCGGCGCGCTGGTCGTTGGCCTGCTGCGCCAGCCACACGGCCTCCTGCTCCTCGCCGGCCTCCACGCGCGCCGCGTCGGGCATGGCGTCGGCCGGGCCCTCGGCGACAAAGAAGCCCGCCGTGCCACGCGAGTCGATCAGGCCTGCGGCGACGAGGCGGTCGTAGGCGACGACGACGGTGTTGGGACTGACACCGAGCCGCGAGGCCAGCTGGCGGATGGAGTTCAGCCGCGCGCCGGGCGGCAGCTGGGCAGTGGCGATCAAGGCGTGCAGGCGCTGCTCGATCTGGTCGGTCAGCGGGAGGGGCGAGTCACGGTCCAGCGAGAACATCAGCGCAGCAACAGCAGGGCCAGCACGGCGAGGGAAGCGGCCATGATGACATTGAAGCCGCGCCGCCGCGCCGGGCTGGACAGGAAGCGACCGATGCCGGCGCCGAACAGCGCCCACATCGAGATGCAGGGAAAGCCGATGACGGCGCCGACGACGCTGACCAGCAGCGCCCCGGCCGGCACGCTGAGCTGCGTGGGCATGAACACCGAGGCCACCGTGACTGCCTTGACCCAGCTCTTGGGATTCACCGCCTGGAACAGCGCGGCCTGCGCAAAGCCCAGTTGCTCGGGCGGCCGGTCGTGCGCGACCGGGCTGCCCGCCAGCCGCCAGGCCAGCACGAGCATGTAGAGCGTGCCCGCCAGGCGCAGCGCGGCGTGCAGGGCCGGCCAGGCGACGAAGAGCGCGCCCAGGCCCATGCAGGTCGCGAAGGTCTGCACCGCGCCGCCTGTGTTGATGCCCAGGATGGCCGGCAGCGTGCGCCGGTAGCCGTGGTGGGCGCCGCAGGACACCAGCATCATGTTGTTCGGTCCGGGCGTGCTGGACATCAGCGCGCAATAGCTCAGCAGGGGCAGCATCTCGTTCATGCCGGCATTGCAACGGCCCGCCCGGCTGGCGTGAAGGTACAGCGGCAGGCGGCGGACGACGTGCTGTATCAATGCCTGGACATGCACAGCCGTGCCGGGGTCTTCCTCAATCGGACGGAGCGAAACGCCGTTGGCTAGGCGTAAACCTGAATGTCGCCCATGACACGCTGCCTAGCATCGGCCGTGCGCTGCCAAGTCGTCACCACGGGGGTTCGCGCCCTGCCGGTGACTCGCCATTTCGAGCCGGAGCGGCGTCAACCCGGGGCATGACATGCAAAGAGTTCAATCCACCCATGCGGCGCTGGGCCTGGCCCTCGCTCTGGCCGGCGGCAGCGCAGTGGCGGGCACGACGGTCTACGACGCCTTCGACACGCCCGGCTATTCGATGGCCGACTACAACGCCAAATGGGCCAACCCCTACGGCCTGGGCGAGATGAGCGTCAGCGACACGCGCAGCTTCACCGCCGGCAACTTCTCGATCAAGGCGCCGGTCTTCCAGACCGGGTTCGACTTCAGCGTCTACGACCACCTGAAGTACATGGCCGCCAGCACCCAGTCCTTCGCCGTGCCGGTGGGCGGCACGCTGACCTTCTCATCCACCATCAGCGCCACCGCCTACAACACGCAGGCGGCCGGCCGCCTGATCAGCGGCAGCTACACGCAGAGCGGCCTGCCCTACGCCGCGTTGGCCCTCGAAGGCCAGCAGGCCGGCGCCGTGATGAACATGATCGACTTCTCCACCGGCCAGCTGTTCGACTGGTTCATCTCCGGGTCGACCGCCTTCACGCTGATCGAGCGCCTGCCCTCCTCGGTCACCAACCCGCTGCTGAAGCCCGGCGACCCGGGCTATGTCGGCATCGACAAGATGTACACGCAGATCATCAAGCAGGTGGCGATCGGCTCGGGCCCGCACCAGGCCTCGATCAGCTACAGCGACGCGGGCAGCGTCAGCTATTTCCTGGACGGCACGCTGGTCTCCAGGATCGACAACGTCGGCATCCCGCTGGACCAGCAGGGCGTGGACTGGTCGGGCGTCTACCCGTCCTACGGCAACGGCGAGGCGCTCTCCGGCAAGATCCGCAACCTGACCATCGGCCACGGCCTGTTCAGCCTGCTCGACGCCTTCCCCTTCCAGCACCCGGACCGGCCCGACCTGGCCGTGTCCATCCCGCTGACGCAGCGGCTCTTCGGCCAGGGCATGGACGCGAGCTTCGACAACTTCACGGTGACCTCGGTGCCGGAGGCGCAGAGCTGGGCGATGTTGCTGGCGGGGCTGGGCGTGGTCGGGCTGGTGGCCCGCCGCCGGATCGCAACCAGGGTCTGACCGCCGGACCAGGGCACCAGGCCGCCCCGGTCGACATCGTCGCCCAACGACCGGGCAGCCGGCGCTGGCGCGGCTGGCCGTCGATGCGGGTGGACTGGTGGCGAGTCCCGGGCATTGACGCTGCCGCGTCCGGACCGATTCGTTTCGGCCTGCTGCAACGTCTATGCAGATACGAACCCTCCAGTCCGGGTTCGCGGAGCACATCCATGCCAACTCAAGCACCCCTCGCGCGGCCCGGGCGACGCAGCCTGCTCGCCGGCGGCCTCGCCCTCGGGGCAGGCGCCCCGCTCGCCTCACTCTCGCAACCCCAGCCCAACGCCATGACACCCACCATCAACGCCGATGCCAAGCTCACCACGCTGATCAATGTCTTCAGCGTTGCACCCGAAGACCGCGACCGGCTGGTGGCCCTGCTGAAGGAAGGCACCGACGCCTGGATCTCCAAGGTGCCCGGCTTCGTCTCGTCTTCCCTGCATGTCTCGCGCGACGGCCGGCGCGTGGTGATCTACGGCCAGTGGCGCGGCGCCGACGGCATTGCGGCGATGCGCCAGCACCCGGAGATGCCGGCATACTTTGAGCGCATCAAGGCGCTCGCGCAGATGGAAGCCATGACCTGCGACGTCGCCTCCACCGTGGTCGCCTGAACCCGACACTGTCCAGACTCCACCGCATGCCGCCATCGCCCGCACCGGGTTCCCAGCTCCTGTCCTCGGTCGACCTTGACCGGCTGCGCCCCGCCCTGCACCGCTACTGCGCCCGCATGGTGGGTTCGGCCCTGGACGGCGAAGACATCGTGCAGGACGCCCTGCTGCGCGCGCTGGAGGCGGCCGCGCCTGAGCGGCCCATCGACAACCCCGACGGCTGGCTGTTCCGCATCGCGCACAACCTGGCGCTCGACGTCCTGCGGCGCCGCGCGCGCTTGGACGGCACGCAAGGCGACGACGACATGGACCTGATCGCCCATCCCGTGGATGAACAGGCGCGGCGCGAGGCGGCGGCGGCGTCCCTGCCGACCTTCATGCAGATGCCCGCCTCGCAGCGCAGCGTGGTCATCCTGTTCGATGTGCTGGACTATTCCGCCCAGGAGGTCAGCGAGATCCTCGACACCTCCGTGGCGGCCGTGAAGTCCCTGCTGCAGCGTGGTCGTGGCCGCCTGCGCGAGCTGACCGGGCCGGCCGCGCCGGCGAGCGCGCACGCGCCCTTGTCGGCCGCCGAGCAGCGGCTGCTGCGGCGCTATGTCGAGCTGTTCAACGCGCGCGACTTCGACACGCTGCGCACGATGCTGGCGGCCGACGTGAAGCTGGACCTGGTGAACCGCCTGCAACTGCAGGGGCCCGCCGTCGGCCAGTACTACACGCGCTACGGCCAGACGCAGGGCTGGCACGCTCGGCCGGGTGTCGTCGAGGGCCGGCCGGCGGTGCTGATGCAACAGCAGGCCGGCGCCGACGCGCGGCCGGACTACTTCGTCGTGCTCGGCTGGTCCGGCGACCGCGTGGCGACGATCCGCGACTTTCTGTTTGCCCCCTACGTGGCGGCGGACGCCGAGCAGGCGCCGCTTTAGACGCGCGGATCAACTCAGTCGGCAGTACACCGACCAGAGGCCGGATCACTTCGAGCAACGCTACCGCCAGCGTGTCATGGCTGGCTCAGCCGGCGCGCCCAGCAGCCGGGCTGGCGGCTCGTGCCTGAAACTCAAACGGCCTGATCGGTGTCAGGCCGTTGCGTCACGGGTCCATGGAATGAACTACTTGGGGAGTGATTCTTGAGAGGCGGCACTCTTACGCGAGCACCTTCCTGAAGAATACGACCCGCTCTGTTTCCTCGAAGCCGAGCGCTCGGTGCATTGCATGACTCTCTGTATTTCCCTGCGGAGCATCCGATGCGAACTCGCGGCACCCGGCACTCAACGCCCATTGCTCGACGGCAGCCACCAGGGAACGTGCAACGCCCCTGCCCCGGCTCTCTGGGACGACATAGATTCCTTCCAGGAACGCGACCGGCGACGAGTTCGTGCCGTTCACATAGTCAGTCCGGAGGGCCGCCTCCACAAGCCCGATCGGGTTGCTCGCCAATCCGTAGGCCAAGAATGCGACAAGGTCAGTCGCGGCGGCAATGGTCGAAGCCATCTCCGCCTCATGCTCCGCCCGTGGGCACTGCGGCCAGAGCGCCTCCCGAAGTGCCAGCCAGCCTGGCTGATTGGGTGTTGTGCAACGTTCGATCACGTGTGTGCAGCCTCTAAAAAATTCCCCGCCTTTGCCGTTCTGAGCAGATAGCAGTTCATGGGGTTACGCCCTGCTGAGCGCGTTGGTATCTGGGCCCGCACCGACTCCCGAGTGCAACAAGGCCGCCTGTAGATGTGCAGTCTGTTCTCTGTGGCGCTGCATCGAACCTGAACCCAGGTCTTGAAGGAAAAACAGCAAAGGCGCGTATCGAAAGCAGCCAATACCGAACCGGTTGATTTACCGGG
>JAEKLF010000210.1 GCA_019509985.1 Burkholderiales bacterium
GGCTTCGCCTTCGAGGACCGCGAGACCATGATGAGCCCGCCGCTGGAGGCGGGCCTCATGCCTGGCACCGTCACTGAAATCCACCCGCAGGCGGAGGCCTTCATCGCCACGCTGGCGCGCACCCTCAAGCGCGGCGCCGCCTTCTTCATCGACTACGGATTCCCTGAAGCGGAGTACTACCACCCGCAGCGCCACGGCGGCACGCTGATGTGCCACCAGGGCCACAAGGCCGACGCCGACCCGCTGGTGGCCGTGGGCGACAAGGACATCACGGCCCACGTCAACTTCACCGGCATTGCGCTGGCGGGGCAGGACGCCGGCTTCGTCGTGCTGGGCTACACCAGCCAGGCCAATTTCCTGCTCAACTGCGGTGTCGCCGATCTGCTGGCCGGCGCCAGCCTCGGCGAGCGCGCAATGGCGCACCGCCTGCTGGCCGAGCACGAGATGGGCGAGCTGTTCAAGGTGATCGGCTTCGCGCCGTTGAACGCATCCTTCGATGCGCTCGGGTTCGAACGCGGAGACCGTTCGCACAAACTCTGAACGAGGTGTGCCGATGAAGGCTTGCTTGCTGCTTCTGCTCTGCGCTCCGGCGCTGGCCCAGGATCTCAACGTCGGCCGCAGCCTCGCGGCCACCTGCGCGAACTGCCACGGCACGCAGGGTCGGTCGCGCGGCCCCGCGATGCCGCCGCTGGCCGGCATGAAGGCCGACGTGATGCTGGAATCGCTGGCCGACTACCGCCGCGGCGCCCAGCCCGGCACGGTCATGCCGCAGATCGTCAAGGGCTACACCGAGGCGCAGCTGCGCCTCGTGGCCGCCTACTTCGCGTCAGTCCCTGCCGCGCAGGCCAGGCCATGATCGGCCGGCGTGAACTGCTCGCCGCCAGTGGCCTGGTGCTGGCCGGCTGCGCCACACCTTCAACCGCCGTCGGCCGCGTCGTCGTCGTGGGCGGCGGCTTCGGCGGCGCGACGGCGGCGCGCTACCTGAAGCTCTGGGGCGGCGCGGCCGTCGACGTGACGCTGGTGGAGCGCAACGAGGGATTCATCTCCTGCCCGATGTCCAACCTCGTCATCGGCGGTGTGCGCGACCTGGCCAGCATCAGCCAAGGCTACGCGGGCCTGCAGGCCCAGGGCGTGAAGCGCCTGCGCAGCGAGGTCGTCGGCATCGACCCGGCGGCCAGGACCCTGCGCCTGGCCGACCGCGGCACGCTGGGCTGGGACCGGCTGGTCCTCGCGCCCGGCATCGACTTCATGCTCGACGTGGTGCCCGGCCTCGCCACCGCCTTCGACAACGGCCGCGCCGTGCACGCCTGGAAGGCCGGCGCGCAGACGCTCGCACTGCGCCGCCAGCTCGAAGCCCTGCCCGACGGCGGCGTCGTGCTGATGAGCATTCCCAAGGCGCCCTACCGCTGCCCGCCCGGGCCCTACGAGCGCGCCTGCCTGATCGCGTCCTACCTGAAACGCGCCAAGCCGCGTGCCAAGCTGCTGGTGCTGGACGCCAACCCCGAGGTGCAGAGCAAGAAAGCGCTGTTCGAGCGCGCCTTTGCCCAACATCACGCGGGCGTGCTGGAGTACCGGCCCAATGCCGAGCTGAAGGAGGTGACGCCCGATGGCCTCGCGCGCTTCGAGTTCGAGGACATCAAGGCCGACGTGCTGAACCTGATCCCGCCGCAGCGCGCCGGCGAGCTGGCACGCGACTTCGCCAACGTGAACCGCCGCTGGGTCGGCGTCGACTGGCTGACCATGCAGGCCCAGGCTGCGCCCGGCGTGCACGTGGTGGGCGACGCCATCCTGTCCGCCTCGGGCATGCCCAAGTCCGGCCACCTCGCCAACCAGCAGGCCAAGCTGGCGGCGGCGGCCGTGCTGCAGTTGCTCAAGGGCGAGCCGGTGAACCCGGCGCCGGTGGTGATGAACACCTGCTACAGCTTCGTCACGCCGACGCAGGCCATGCACGTCGCCTCCGTCCACCAGTACGACGCGGTGGAGAAGACGATGAAGGCCGTGCCCGGCGCCGGCGGCGTGTCGCCCGCGGCGAGCGCGGACGAAGCGGCGATTGCGCTGGGCTGGGCCGAGAACATCTGGGCCGACACGCTGGCGCTAGGGCAGTAGCCCGCCGAGGCTGCCGAGCGTCGGCGCCGCCGCGCCCGGGCCGCGTGCCGCGGCCACTGCGGCCCACGCGGCGCGCACGGCCGGAGCGTCGTCGCGGCCGCTGGCCAGGCGGGCCTGCAGCCAGCGGCCGACGAGGTCGAGCGGCTGCCCGTCGGCGAGGGTCTCGGGCCTGGACTGGCGGGCCTGGGCGAGCAGGGCCGGCGCCTCGGGCGAGCCCTGCAGCACGGCGGTGAGCGCCGCGTCGAGGCCGGCGCTCCAGGCATAGACCCGCCCGACGCCCTTGACCTGGGCCAGCAGCGCGGCGCTGCGGGCCAGGTCGCCCTGGGCACGCGCCAGCCGCCCTTCGGTCCTGGCGAGCCGGCTGCCGGACGCGGCGAGCACCGTGGGCAGGGGCCTGGCGCGCAGCTGGCGCACGGCCTCGGCGGCCAGGGCCGGGTCGCCGCCGGCCAGGGCGGCTTCGGCCAGCAGCAGCAGGCTGCGCGCGCGGCGCCCGCCTTCCTCCAGCGCCGCGGCTTCGGCCAGCATGGCGCGCAGGCGGGCCGGCTCCATCCGGCCCGCACGGGCCTGGGCCAGCAGCAGCTCGGCGCGATGGATCAGCAGCGAATCCGGCGTCAGGCCGTCGGCCAGGGCCTGGTCCAGGAGAGCCTGGCGAGTGCGTACCTCGTCGGCATGCCGGCCCTGCAGGTGCAGTGCCTCGGCCCAGCCGCCAGCGGCCTGCAGCGAGAGGTCGTTGCCGGGACCGAGCTGGCGGCGGATGTCGGCCAGCAGCAGGCGGGCGCGGGTGTCGATGCCGTCGAACAACGCGTTCTGGGTCATGCCCGCAATCTCGCCGTGGCGCAGCACCAGCACGGGCAGGGTCAGCCGCGGGTTGGTGCTGGCCCACATCGGCCGGGTGCGGCGCACGATCTCCAGCGACTCGGCCAGCCGGCCCTGGCGCTGGCGCAGCACGCTGAGGTTCTGCAGGTAGTCGGCCTGCTCGTAGTCGTCGCCGGGGTGCAGCTTGTCGGTCAGCACGCGCACGCGCTCCAGCGCGCGCTCGGCATCGGCCAGGCGCTGCACGTGCATGTAGTCGGCGGCGAGGACGAACTGCTGCTGGCGCACCTCCTCGCTGTCGGGGCCGAAGCGGCGGGCGAGGGCGGCCGCGATCGGCTCCAGCAGCGCGATGGCGTTGTCGTCGTTGCCATTGATCTGCTGCACCTGGCCCAGGCTGAGCCGCGCCAGCAGCACAGGCGCCTCGTCCTCGCCATGCTGCTGGCGCGCGAGGGCCAGCCACTGCTCGCCGAGCGGCAGCGCATGGTCGAAGCGGTTCAAGGCCATGTAGGTGCGCGACATCACCTCCAGCAGCCGCTGTCGCGTGGCGGGGTCGTCGCTGAACTCGCTGTCCAGTCGGTGGCGGCCCTCGTCCAGCAGCTCCAGCACGGTCGGCATGTGGCCGGCGTCGTGAGTCAGCAGCTCGGTCAGGAAATGCGTGACGGTGTCGCTGCGCCGGTGCGCGGCCTCGGCCTCGCGCCGCTGCCAGGTGCTGACGGCCAGGCCCGCCATGAGGCCGGCCAGCAGCAGCGCGCCCAGGCTGGCAAGCAGCGCATGGCGGCGCAGCAGCAGTGCCGTGCGGTGGCGCCAGCCGTTGTCGCGCTGCGCCGCGACGGGGCGCTGCGCCTGCCAGCGCCGCAGGTCTTCGATGAAGGCGTGCACGCCGACATAGCGCTCGGCCGGCAGCTTGCGCAAGGCTTTGGCGGCGATGGCCTCCAGGTCGCCGAAGGCGCGGCGCGCGTCGTGCGGGCGACCGGGGCCGGCCGCGTCGGGCGCGCCCTTCAGCAGCGTGGCGACGCGGTGTGGCGGCTGGTGCAGCACGGCATGTTCGAGGGCTGCGCGCGTGTCGCCGCGGCGGCCGAAGGGCAGGCTGCCGGTCAGCAGCTCGAACAGCATGACGCCGAGCGCGAAGACGTCCACGGCCGTGCCGTCATCGTCGTCGGTGATCTGCTCGGGCGCGGCATAACCGGGCGTCTGGCCGGCGCTGGGGCCGTGGGTCGGCTCGCCCGGCGACGCGGCGAGGCCGAAGTCCAGCAGCTTGGGCGCGCCGGCCGGCGTGACGCGCACGTTGCCGGGCTTGAGGTCGCGGTGCACGACCAGGCGCGCATGCGCGTGCTCGACGGCCTCGGCCACGCGCAGCAGCAGCGCCACGCGCTCGGCCACCGTCGCGCAGTGGGCGCGGGAGTACTCGCTCAACGACTCGCCGTCGACGAGTTCCAGCACGAGGTAGGCGTGCGGCGCTTGCATGCCGGCGTCCAGCAGCGCGGCGATGCCGGTGTGGCTGAGCCGACCCAGCGCCGCGCGCTCGCGGGTGAAGCGCCGCGCGACGGCGGGGCTGCCGCCGTCGCCCAGCAGCAGCTTGATGGCGGCGTGGCCGTCGTAGAGCCCGTCCGCACGCCGTGCCCGCCAGACCTCGCCCAGGCCGCCGCGGCCGATGCGCTGCTGCAGCTCCCAGGCACCCAGGCGCAGGCCGAGGCGCGCCGGGATGTCGACCTCCTCAGCCGGCATGGCGCGAGGGCGCGACTCCCGTCACCACGAGCCGGTATTGGGCATCGAGATCCAGGGCTCGGCGGGCGCCAGCGCCGGGCCGGCCTGCAGCAGCTCGATGGAGATGCCGTCCGGCGAGCGCACGAAGGCCATGCGGCCATCGCGCGGCGGGCGGTTGATGGTCACGCCATGGTCCATCAGCTTGCGGCAGGCGGCGTAGATGTCATCCACCGCATAGGCGAGGTGGCCGAAGTTGCGACCGCCCGTGTAGCGCTCGCCGATGCCAGCGTTCGGGCCGTCGGCGTCGGGCCAGTTGTAGGTCAGCTCGACTTGCGCGTCCTCGTCGCCGGGCGCGGCCAGGTAGATCAGCGTGAAGCGGCCGGCCTGGCTCTCGGAGCGCTTGACCTCGCGCAGGCCGAGGGCGTCGCAATAGAAGCGCAGCGAGGCGTCGACGTTTTCGACGCGGACCATGGAGTGCAGGTATTTCATGGCCGGATTGTCGAGGCTGCGGGCTCCGGCCGGGCTGCCGTCAGGGCTTTGCGCCGGCATCCACGCCGGGCTCCGGCCGTCGCCCTGCCTGGCGAAACCGCAGTCAGCAGCAGTGTCAGCAGCGCGCGAGAGCTGGTCGGGTCATGGCGCCGCGGCATCCGTGCGTGCCTGCTGCTCGGCATGCGCCTTCATCGCCTGCAGGCCGGCTTCGATCATCTGGGCGATGGCCGGCGCCAGTGCATGCGGCAGCAGGTCGGCGATCCAGACGACGCGGCAGGTCGAGGCGCCTTCCTCGAAGACCTGCGACGACGCGTTGTGATGCGTCAGCCGCCCGCCCACGGCGGACCAGGCGACGCGGCGCTTTTCATCATCGATGTCGACGATGAGCTCGCGTGTCGTCATGCCGTTGGCGAAGCGGATCTGGCGCGCCATGACGCCGTCCACGGCGCCGTCCATCGCGCATTCGGTGACAAAACCGGGCACGAGGCGGGTGTGCAGGGCGCCGACGTCGCGCATCGCGCTCCAGAGTGCGGCGGCGGGGGCGTCGATGAGGATCTCGCGGTGGATGGAGGCCATGGCCGTCTCCTGAAGTGATGGCCCAATTCTGGCCAACGCGCGCGGGCGCCGCCAGCCAGAACCGGACGTCTCCAACCGTCACCTGCGCGTCAGGGCCTGTAGAAATAGGGCAGGCTGCACAGCAGCACACCCACGCCGACCAGAGCCCAGACGTTGCTGATGAAGTAGGGAAACACCATCAGCGCCAGGCCGCAGCTCAGCGGCACCCAGGCGCGCTGCTTCTTGCCGTACACGAAGTAGCCGGCGCCGATGGAGCCGAACAGCAGCCCCCAGAGGAGGGTGGAGGTGTCCATCGGTCGCTCCGCCCGTCAGCGCGGCGGCCAGGGTTGTTCGCCCGCGGGCTTGGGCAGGCGCGGCTTTCTGCCGAGGCTGTGCGCCCACGCAGGGCAGTTGCCGTCGCCCGCACCGCCGAAGCCGCCGGGGGGCGCGCAGATGAAGCGGCCGTCGGCGTCGTAGAGCGGGTTGAACTGGTCGCAGCACATCGGCGTGAAGAGATAGACCGGCCGGTCATCCGGGCCTACGAAGGAGGTCACGTCTTGCAAGCGCGGCCGGGTATCGGCCTCGAAGGCGCGGATGCGCTCCTGAATGGCGGCGTTGGGCCGGGCAGTGGACAAGGGCGCCGGCTCGCCGAACTCGACGGCGCTGCAGGCCGTAGCGGCCAACGCCAGGGCGACGCTGACACCGACGGCTATACCGGCGTGCCAGCGGGCAGGCGAATTGAGCTTGGGCAGGCGCATGGCGGCGCAGTATGCCGACCTCCGTCGCCGGCTGCCACTTGCTCGGCACGGGCCTTCGCCGGCCACCTCCATCCTCAGTAGTCCAGCCACTCCATTGGTGCGACGAGCGCGCCGCCGCGGATGCGCTCGAGCGTGCCGGTCAGCACGTCGATGTTGTTGTCGAAGCTGCCATGGCTGGCGGCGATCTGGTCGCCGGCCTTGGTGGTGCGGACCTTGGGCGTCGTGACGCGGTTCAGCAGCGCGCCGGCCGGCCAGAGCTTGAGCCAGGCGGCGACGTCGGCGTTGGGCGCGCCCACCCACTGGTCGCCGAGCCAGACCGGGTCGGGCGGGATCAGCGCCCGCTCCATGCCCAGCAGCGGCTGCTTGCGCAGGTCGTCCAGCGCACGGCTCACGAGGTAGAGCAGGGACTTGCCGTAGATGTCGCGCTCGGCCGTGGGCAGCCCGTCGCTGCGCTCGTTGGCGTCGGTCAGCACGTGCAGGCGCAGGCTCTTCAACGACAGCACGCCGGCGGCTTCGGCCGCGCCGTAGTGCTGCACGGCAAAGCCGCTGGAGCAGGCGGCGGCATAGAGCTCGCAGCTGCTGGCCTGCACGATGTTGGCGCCGCCCAGCCGGCCGAGCAGATGGCCGAGCAGGATGGCGCCGGCCGAGTGGCCGACGAGGTGCAGCTCCAACGTCTTGCCGCTCTTGGCCAGCGCGTCGCGCAGCTCGCGCAGCATGCGGGCGGCGAGGTCGAGCACGTGGTCGGCCGTGGCGCCGCCCTCAGCGTTCTCGCGCATCTCGCTCCAGATGCCGCGCGCGAACTGGCGGCCGACGGCCTCGATGGCGCGGTCCTTGGCCTCGGCGGCCACCTCGCGCAGGCGGTCCAGCCAGCCCTCGCTGCGCTCGCCGTCGATGACGCGGTGCTTGAGGTCTTCAAGCATGTCCATCAGCGTCTCGCCGGGGCCGGTCTTCCACGTGAAGAACAGCGGGTAGATGCCGTTGGCGATGAAGTAGGGCGCCAGCACGCGGATGCGCTGGACGGAGGCGATCTCGGAATTCAGCCCGCCGTGGGCGTAGAGGGCGAGCTTGACGGTCTTGCCCTTGCCGGCCTTGAACCAGTCCAGCGGCCGCTGCACGACGATCTCGCGCGCCAGGCCCTCGCGATCGCTGCGCTCGCGCGTGAAGTCGGTCGACATCAGCTGGCCATCGTTGCCCGAGACGAGGGTGTGCGTGTAGGCCTCGTCGGTGCGCAGCGGCTGGTAGGGCTTGTGCGCGAAGACGTGGTTGACGGGCCAGGGGTCGTCGCGCGGGTTGTCGTCGACCCGCAGCGTCGCGCCCACGTCGGCCAGGCCCCGGCCGTACATGACGCGAAAGCCGCTGGCCGCTGGTGCGGCCTTGGCCGTCTTGCCGCCGGTGCCGGCGGCGGCCTTGGGCTGGCGCTGCTTGATGTCCGACAGGTCCTGCGGCACGCCCAGGGCCACGGCCCAGCAGTCGCTGCCGTTGGTGACCCAGTCCTCGTAGCTGAGGACCGCGAAGCCGCTTGCGCCCCAGCCCGTGCCCCAGCTGTTCTGCACGACGAAGCCGCGCTCGTTGTAGCCCACCAGCGCGAAGGCGTGGCCGCCGGTCTTCTTGTCCATGCGCTCGATGCGCGGCAGCTTGTCGTGGCTGGCCGGCATCGGTGATTCGTCCAGGCCCCAGCCGTCGTGCACGTCGCCCGACACGTAGACGGCGCCGATCTCGTAGATGGCGGCCTGCATGTCGACGACGCTCTTCTTGTCGACGCGGTAATAGACGCCGAGCGGGCGCGCCGTCGCGTCGTCATCCCAGCCGGCCGTGGGGCGGGCGAAGACGCCCTGGCCGTTCTTGGCGATGGGGTAGGGCCAGAGCGTGGACGAGCACACGCCGTGCTTGTGCCAGCCCTTGAGCGCGCCGCGGCAGGACGAGCCCTCGTAGTCCTGGCCCGGCCATTCGTCGTAGAGCTTGGCCAGCTCGTAGAACATGCGCGGGCTAACGGGATCGGGCATGCGGGCGCGCGGCGCCTCGAGATGACGCAGCCAGTAGAGGTAGTTGGTCACGCAGGCCAGGCCGAAGCCGGTGCAGGCGCCTTCGTTGCCCTGGTTCAGGATGCGGCCGGCCTTGACGTAGGCGGGCAGCAGCTTCTTGAGATCGGCATCCAGCGGCCACCGTGGGGGCAAGGAGCGCAGCGGCGCGCGGTAGACCAGATCGCGCAGGTCCAGCCGGTCGGGGCGGGCGTCGAGCGTGGGCGTGGGCACGGCGTTGGCGGCCGCCTTCTTCGTCGCAGTGGCGGGCTTCTTGGTTTTTGCCGGCGTGGCCATGGGCGTCTCCTGAGTGTTCGGCGGGATCATGGCCGCTGGCCTTCGCCGGGACAAGCGCCCATGCGAGACTGATCCCCACCATGAAGGATGTCTGCATCGTCGGCCTCGGCGCCATCGGCGGCTGGATGGCCGCGCACCTGCAACGCGTCGAGGGCCTGTGTGTCAGCGCGCTGGCGCGCGGCGAGACGCTCGCGGCAGTGCGCGAGCATGGGATCAGGCTGGACACCGGCGGGCAGACGCTGCAGGCGCCGCTGCGCGCCAGCGCCGACGCGGCCGAGCTGGGGCCGCAGGACCTCGTCATCCTCGCCGTCAAGGGCCCGGCCATTGCCGGTGTGGCCGCGCAGGTCGCCCGGCTCTGCGGGCCGAAGACGCGCGTGCTGACGGCGCTGAACGGCCTGCCGTGGTGGTTCACGGCCGGACTGCCTGTGCCGGGGTTGGCGTTGAAGAGCGTGGACCCGGACGGCCGCATCGCCGCGCTGATCCCGCCGGAGCGCGTCATCGGCTGCGTCGTGCACGCGAGCTGCTCGCTGAAGGGTCCGGGCTTGGTCAGGCACGTGATGGGCAACGGCCTGCTGATCGGCGAGGCGGCGGGCGGCGCCAGTGATTCGGTCGCCGAGCTGGCCGCGCTGCTCGCCGGTGCCGGCTTCGCCGCCAAGGCCGTGGACAGCATCCAGCGCGAGGTCTTCTACAAGCTCTGGGGCAACATGACCACCAACCCGGTCTCGGCGCTGACCCGCGCCACGACCGACCGCATCCTGGCCGACGAGCTGGTGCGCGAGTTCACGACCGGCATCATGCGCGAGGCCGCCTTGATCGGCGAGCGCGTCGGCTGCCCCA
>JAEKLF010000088.1 GCA_019509985.1 Burkholderiales bacterium
GCCGAGCGGTCGCGCGTGACGCTGTCCGGCGTGACCTGGCTGCGGCCTGCGATCGTCACGCAAGGTGCGCTGGCGCTGCGCGTGAAGGTACAGGCGCAGAGCGCCTCGCAGGCGAGCTACCAGGTGCTGGCGATCGGCGCCGATGGCGTGGAGACCCTGTGCAGCCAGGGCCAAGGCGTGCTGGCGTCTGCCGACGAGCCGGCGCCGGGGGTGGACCTGGTCGCAGTGCGAGCGGAGTGTGCCGATGCGGTGCATCCGGCGGACGCGGTGTACGCGCTCTATGCCGGCCTGGGCCTGGCCTACGGGCCGGCGCAGCGTGCTATCCGGCAACTGGCAGTCGGCAAGGACGGCCGCGGCCGTCCGCAGGCCCTGGCAGTGCTGGCATTGCCGAGCACCTGGAAGTCGGACGACGGCTTCGGCCTGCACCCCAGCCTGCTGGACGGCGCCTTGCAAGCCACGATCGGGTTGGTGCTCGGCGAGGCGACCGGAAAACCGGCAGCCTTGCCGTTCGCGATCGACCACCTGGCGATCCATGCGCCGCTGCCCCACAGCTGCCTGGCCTGGGTGCGCCTTGATGCCGATGCGGTCGTGGAGGGGACCGGCGGCAAGGTCGACATCACGCTGTGTGATGAGGCCGGCCGCGCCTGCCTCGACGTGAAGGGCTTGGTGTCGCGCCCGGTGCGCGAGTCGGCCGCGGCCGGCCGGCCCGGCGACGACGAAGGCCTGATGCTGATGCGACCGGTGTGGGAGGCGCGGCCTCTCGATCCGGCCTCGCCGGCGGGCGGGGCGCCGCGTTTCGGCGCCCGCCATGTGATGGTCGTGGGCCGGCTGGCGCAGGCCTGGCAGGCCGGCTGGCGGTCCGCCCTGGGCGACGGCATCGGCTGCGACCTGGTGGACACCAGCGCGCTGGACCTGCCTGAGGCCTACCAGCAGGCTGCCGTCGCCGCCTTCGAGCGCGTGAAGGTTTTGTTGCAAGGCCGGCCGCGGCAGGAGGTGCTGCTGCAACTGGCGGTGGTGGGCGGGGCGACGCAGGAGGACGCCTGCTTCGGCGGCCTCGCGGCCTTGCTGCGCAGCGCCGCGAAGGAGAACCCCAAGCTGGTGGTGCAAAGCCTGTTGTGCATGGACACCCCCGACCCGGGCGCGCTGGTGCAGCGCCTGGCCGATGAGGCGCAGCAGGCCGACGAGGCCGAGTTGCGCATCGACGGCGGCGTGCGCGAAGTGCGGCGCCTGGCGTCGATGGATCATCTCCTCCAGGCTCCGCCCACCCTGCCGTGGCGCGAGGGCGGTGTCTACCTCGTCACCGGCGGCACGGGCGGGCTGGGCCTGGCGGTTGCCGAGTCCATCGCCCGGTCGACTGCGGGGGTCACGCTGGTGCTGACCGCGCGATCCGCACCGGACGACGCGCGGCGTGACGCACTCGACGCGCTGCGCCAGCTCGGCGCCAAGGTGGAGTTCCTGCCGCTGGACGTCTGCGACGGCGAGGCGGTGCACGGCCTGGTGCACCAGGTGCAGCAGCGCCATGGCGCGCTGGCCGGCGTGGTCCATGCCGCCGGTGTGCTGAGGGACAACTTCGTCATCCGCAAGTCCGCCGCCGAGTTGCAGCAGGTGCTGGCCCCCAAGGTGCAGGGCCTGGTGCACCTCGACCGGGCCACGGCCGGACAGCCGCTGGATTTCCTGGTGTGCTTCTCGTCGATGACGGGCCTGTTCGGCAACGCAGGCCAGGCCGACTACTCGGCCGCCAATGCCTTCATGGACGCGTACGCCGCGCAGCGCAACCGCCTCGCCGCCCAGGGCCTGCGTCAGGGTGTGTGTCTGTCGGTGAACTGGCCGCTGTGGGCCGAGGGCGGCATGCGTGTCGACGAGACGACGCTGGCGCGCATCCGCGAGACGGGCCTGGTGCCGCTGCAACGCGAGGACGGGCTGCGTGCGCTGGCAGCCGGGTTGCAGGCCTTGAGCACGCAGCCCGAGGCCGGCCAGCTGCTGGTGGTGCCCGGCCGGCGCAGCGTGCTGTCGCAGCTGCTGGCGCCCTGGATGGCGGCGGCGGGGCAGCACGAGGCCGCCCTCCCGTCGCAGCGGAAGGTGCCCGTGCAGGCGCCGGCGGAAGTGCCGATGCCCCCGCAGTCGTCGAACGACACCGGCGACGCAGCGCTGCTGGACCGCGCGGTGCGCTTCTTCCGGCAGGCGCTGTCGCAGGCGCTGAAGCTCGACGTCGCGCGCATCGACCCCGACACGCCGCTGGAGCGCTACGGCATGGACTCGGTGATCGCGATGAACATCACCGGCGAACTGGAAAAGACCTTGGGGCCGATGTCGAAGACGCTGTTCTTCGAAGTGCAGACGCTGCGAGCACTGGCCGAGCAACTGCTCGGCACGCATCGCGAGGCGCTGGCGGGCTTGCTGGGCCAGCCTGCGGTGGCCGCTGCGGCACCGGCGGCCGTGCCCCCCGAGCCGGTTGTTCGCTCGCTCCTGCGCGCCTCGCCGCAGCCGAATGCCCAGTTGCCGGCCGCCGCCGCGCCCGGCGCGCAGCATGCCGACATCGCCGTCGTCGGCGTGGCGGGCCGCTACCCACACTCGGCGACGCTGGAGCGCTTCTGGCACAACCTTCGCGACGGCGTGGACTGCATCGACGAGGTGCCTGCCGAGCGCTGGGACCATCGCCAGTTCCTGGACGACGACCGCGACGCACCCGGCAAGACCTATGGCCGCTGGGGCGGCTTCCTGGAGGGTGTGGACCAGTTCGATCCGCTGTTCTTCCAGGTGTCGCCGCGCGAGGCCGAGGCCATGGATCCGCAGCAGCGCCTGTTCCTCGAGACCGTGTGGGAACTGTTCGAAGGCTGCGGCGTGACGCAGGCGCGGCTGGAGAAGCAGTACGCGCGGCGGGTCGGCGTGTACGTCGGTGCCATGTACCAGATGTACCGGGCCGGCGAGAGCGACGTCGTGCGCCATGCGCTGACGTCGGCGGCCTCGTTCAACCTGATCGCCAACCGGGTGTCGTACTTCTTCGGCCTGGAAGGGGCCAGCGTCGCGCTCGACACCATGTGCTCGTCGTCGACGCAGGCGATCCACCAGGCCTGTGTGGATCTGGCGCGGGGCGACTGCCTGCTGGCCGTGGCCGGCGGCGTGAACCTCACGCTGCATCCCGACAAGTACCTGGCGCTCGGCATGGGGCAGTTGCTCGGCAGCAGCCGGCAGTCGCGCAGCTTCCTCGACGGCGATGGCTACCTGCCGTCCGAGGGCGTGGGTGCCGTGCTGCTGAAGCCGCTGGCCGCCGCCTTGCGCGACGGCGATCCGGTTCTCGGCGTGATCAAGGGCAGCGCCTCGCTGCATGGCGGCCGCGCCAACCGCTTCATGAACCCCAGCTTCAAGACGCAGGTGCAGGTGATCGAGCGCTGCCTGGAGCGCGCCGGCGCCGCACCGCAGACCATCGGCTACATCGAGGCAGCGGCCAATGGCTCGGCGCTGGGCGACTCGATCGAGCTGCGTGCGATGGCGCAGGTGTTCGGCGCGTCGGCCGAGCCGGTCCTGCTGGGCTCGGTGAAGTCGAACGTCGGCCATCCGGAGTCGGCCTCGGGCATCGCCCAGCTCACCAAGGTGCTGTTGCAGCTGAAGCACGGGCAGGTCGCGCCGCTGCTGCTCGACGGGCCTCGCAACCCGAACCTGGATCTTGCGCAGACGCCGCTGCGGCTGTGCGAACGCCTCACCGAATGGCGCCCGCGCCAGGTGGACACCGGGCACGGCCTGCGGGAGGTGCCGCAGCGCGCGCTGATCAACTCGGTGGGCGCGGGCGGCAGCCACGTCTGCCTGGTGGTGGAGGCACCGCCTGCGTTGCCGACCCCGGTGCCGCAGGCCGCCGCGCCCGCGCAGCCGCAGCTCATCGTGCTGTCCGCCAAAACAGCGACGGCGCTGAGGGCGGTCGCGCAGCGCCTGCTGGCACACCTGCAGGCCGCAGAGGCGCCCGCGCTGGCGGACGTGGCCTGCACGTTGCAGGTCGGCCGCGAGGCACTGGCCTGCAGGCTGGCCTTCGTCGCCGCCTCGGTGCCGCAGTTGTGCGAACGGCTGCAGGCTTGGCTGGCGGCCGGCGAGGGTCGGGGCGAGCCCGTGTCGGGCACCTTCCATGCAGGCCACGCCGAGGAAGACCGGCCTTTGCTCGACGAGCTGTTGTCGGGCCCGCACGCCGCGCAGTATGTGGCTGCGCTGGTCCGCGACGCGGACCTCGCGCGCCTGGGCGCCTTCTGGGCCAAGGGCGGCGCAGTGCCGTGGGACGAGTTGCTGCGCACGGGCCGGCCCGTGCTGCAGGCGCTGCCCACGTACCCGTTCGAACGTCGGCGATGCTGGCTCGATTCGTCGCTGCCGTCCGTCGGCGACGTGGCGGACTTGGCGGACGCGACGTCCGCGGGTGAAGCCGCTGCATCGCAGTCGGCCGATGGGCCCGATTCGCAGGCCGCGGGCCCTGGTGCCGCCGCTGCGGAGATCGAGCGCTTCATGGCCGAGTTCATCGCCTCCACCCTGGGCGTGCCCGCGCCGCAGGTGCCGGTGGACCGCGACCTGCAACACCTGGGCGTCGATTCCATCGTGTGGGCGCGCCTGCAGCGTGCGGTGCACAAGCGCTTCGGGATGCGGCTCAGTGCGCGGGACATCACCGAGGCCAACGCCATCGCGCCGCTGTCGCGACGGCTGGTGCAGCGGCACGTCACGGAGCCGGACGCGCCCGGGGCGCAGGTGCCCGCATCGCCGCCTCCGCCGCCCGCGCCCGAGGCCGCCACGCTGCAGCCCGGCGACATGGACGCCCTCAAGCGAATGGCCCTGGAGCGGTTCAAGCTGGGACAGCTGGACCTCGAGGCCGTGAAGAACCTGATGAACGAAGGAATGGTTGCATGAACAAAAACGAGAACGAGATCCTGGCCGGCTTCAAGCAAGGCCGCTACAGCGCGGAGAAGGTGCTGGAGTTCTACCGGACGCGCGCGGCGGCCGAGCCGCAGCGCCTGCCACTGTCGGAAGGCCAGAAGGGCCTGTGGCTGCTGCACCAGCTGGACCCGCAGTCCGACATCTACAACGTACCGGTGTGCCTGCGCGTGAAAGGCCCGCTGCGGGCCGACGTGTTGCGCCGCGCGGTCGAGCATGTGCTCGCCATGCACCCGCAGCTCACGAGCCGGGTGCAGGAGCACGACGGCGAGCCTTGGCTGGTGCAGCGCGGCGGGCAGGCCGAGTTCGTCCACCAGCCGCTGGAACTGCCGTCCGGGCAGCTGCCGGCCTTCCTGAAGGCCGAGGCCCGGCGGCCCTTCGACCTGGGCGCCGTGCTGCACCGGGTGCGGCTGTTCGCCGTCGCGCCCGACGAGCACGTGCTGCTGCTCGTGTTCCACCACCTGGTGTTCGATGGCGCTTCCGCGCCGGTCCTGCTGCGCGACCTGATGGCCAGCCACGAGGCCCTGGCCGAGGGCCGGCCCTTGCCCTCGGTGGTGGACAGGGCCAACGACTTTCCGGCCTGGGAGTCGGATTTCCTCGCGAGCGAGGAAGGCGAGCGCTGCCGCGGGCATTGGCGCCGCGTGCTGGGCGGCGCGCAGGCGCTACCGGTGCTCACGCTGGACATCGAGCGTGCCGCCCCCGGGGCCCGGCCGCAAGGCGCCACCTGGTGCAGCCTGCTCGACGGCGACGCGAAGGCCGCGGCCGGCCGGTTCTGCCAGGCCCAGGGCGTGCAGCCGGCGGTGTTTTTCCTGGCGGTCTATCAACTGCTGCTGCAACGCTACTCGGGCCTGTCGGACATCATCGTCGGCGTGCCCTCGATGGGCCGGCCGGACCTCGACTGGGCCGACTCCGTCGGCTACTTCGTCAACATGATGCCGGTGCGCCAGGTCGTCGATGGGCAGAAGGACTTCGCGTCCCACCTGCGCGAGCTGAAGCTCGCGATGGCCGATGCGATGGACCATGCGGCCTATCCCTTCCCGTGCATGGTGAAGGACCTGAACCTGCCGTCAGGCAGCAGCAGTGCGTCGCCGGTGTTCCAGGTGGCCTACACCTTCCAGAACAAAAACATGATGTACCTCGCGGCCGACGGCCAGGCGAGGCCCGCGCTCGGCCAGGCGGTGGAGTTCATCGACGAGGTGTCTCAGGAGGGCGAGTTCAAGCTGTTGCTCGAGGTCTGCGAGCACCCCGACCGCTTCCAGCTGTGCTTCAAGTACGACGCGCAGCGCTTCTCCGCGGACGACATCGAGCGGCTGGCCGGCCACTACCGTGTGCTGATGGAAGGGCTGCTGGCGGCGCCGGCCAGGCCGGTCGGCTCGCAGGCCATGGTGTCCGAGGCGCAACGGCGCGAGCTGCTGGCGCTGTCTGCCGGCCCGGTGCGCGCCTACAGCGGGCACGCCTGCCTGCACCAGCTGTTCGAGCGCATGGTGCAGCGCCATGGCGAGCGCCCGGCGCTGGTCGACGGTGAGGGCCGGCTGAGCTATGCCGAACTGAACCAGCGCGCCAACCAGCTGGCCCACCGCCTGCGCCGCCACGGCGTGGGGCCGGACACCGTGGTGGGTCTCTTCATGGAGCGCTCGCTGGAGATGGTGGTGGGCTTGCTGGGCATCGTGAAGGCCGGGGGTGCCTACCTGCCGCTGGAGCCTGGGTATCCGGAGGCGCGCATCGCCTACATGCTGCAAAACTCGGGCGCCCGGCTCGTGCTGTGCCAGCCGAAGGCCGCGGCCGGCCGCTGGGCCGATGCGGTGCAGCGGCTGGACGTGGACCTGGGCGCCCAGGGCGCGCCGGCGTCGGACTTCTTCGCCACCGAGCCGGACGCCG
Source organism: Burkholderiales bacterium (assembly GCA_019509985.1). Lineage (GTDB taxonomy): Bacteria > Pseudomonadota > Gammaproteobacteria > Burkholderiales > Burkholderiaceae_C > Pelomonas. Next base: position 6,781 of record JAEKLF010000088.1, read on the forward strand.
ACATCGCGCCGCGCGACATCGGCCTGGATTCGCGCCACCTGGCCTACGTGATCTACACCTCCGGCTCCACCGGGCAGCCCAAGGGCGTGATGATCGAGCACCGCGCGGCGGTGAACCGCATCGAGTGGATGCAGGACGAGTACCGCCTGGACGGCTCCGACGTCGTGCTGCAGAAGACGCCGTTCAGCTTCGACGTCTCGGTGTGGGAGTTCTTCTGGCCGCTGCTGGCCGGCGCCCGGCTGGTGATGGCGCCGCCGGGCGTGCACCGCGATCCCGGCCGCCTGCTCGCCCTGATCCGCGAGGCGGGTGTCACCACGCTGCACTTCGTGCCGCCGATGCTCGAGTTGGCGGTCGCCGAGCCCGGCTGGTCGGCCTGCACGACGCTGCGGCGCATTTTCTGCAGTGGCGAGGCGCTGCCGCCGGAGCTGCCGCAGCGGCACCACGCGCTGAACCCGGCACCGCTGTACAACCTGTACGGCCCCACCGAAGCGGCGATCGACGTGAGCCACTGGCCCTGCCCGCGGGACCATGCGGGCGGCGTGGTGCCGATCGGCAAGCCCATCCAGAACATCCAGCTCTACGTGCTCGACGACCAGCGGCAGTTGCAGCCGCCCGGATGCGCCGGCCAGCTCTACATTGCCGGCGACGGCCTGGCGCGCGGCTACCTGAACCGGCCGGAACTCAGCGCGCTGCATTTCATCGACAACCCGTTCGGCGGTGCACGGTCGCGCATGTACGGCACCGGCGACCTGGTGAGGTGGCTGCCGGACGGCCAGCTCGAGTTCCTCGGCCGCATCGACGGCCAGGTGAAGATCCGCGGCCATCGCGTTGAACTCGGCGAGATCGAGGCCGCGCTGGCCCAGCACCCCGACGTGCGCGCCTGCGTCGTGCTGGCGCGCCGCGATGCCGGTGGCCAGCAGCTGGCCGCCTACGTGGTGCTGGCCGAGGGGGCGCAGCTGCAGGGCTGCCAGGCACGGCTGGCGCAGCACCTCTCGGGCCTGCTGCCCGACACCATGGTGCCCAGCGCCTTCGTCGTGCTGCCGGCCTTGCCGCTCACCTCGAACGGCAAGATCGACCGCGCGGCCTTGCCCGCGCCGGACCTGCAGGCGCTCGCGCGCAGCGAGCACGTGGCGCCGCGCAGCGACACCGAACGCCGGCTGCAGCAGGCCTGGGCCGCGCTGCTCGGACTGGACGCGCAGCAGATCGGCATCGGCGACAACTTCTTCGCGCTGGGAGGGCACTCCCTGCTCGTGCCCCGGCTGGCCGCGCGGCTGGCGCAACAGGGGCTGGCCTGCGAGTTGCGCGCGCTGTTCGACGCCCCGACGCTGGCCGACATGGCCGCCGCCATCGAGCGCGGCGGCGCGCAGCAGGCGCAGGCCGTGCCGCCGAGCGCGATCCCCGCGGACTGCGAACGCATCACCCCGGCCATGCTGCCGCTGCTGGCGCTGTCGCAGGAGGAGATCGACCGCATCGTGGCCGCCATTCCCGGCCGCGCCCCCAACGTGCAGGACATCTACCCGCTGGCTGCCTTGCAGGAGGGCATGCTCTTCCACCACCTGAAGGACCACAGCCGAGACCCCTACGTGCTCAGCGGACTGTTCTCCTTCGCGGACCGTGCGTGCCTGGAGCGCTTTGCCCAGGCGCTGCAGTCTGTGATCGACCGGCACGAGGTGCTGCGCACCGCGGTGGTCAGTGCCGGCCTCGCGCAGCCGGTGCAGGTGGTGTGCCGGCAGGCGCGGCTGAAGGTCGATGCCTTGGCCGTCGCGCCCGGCGAGCGTGCCGAGGACGCGGCACGGGCGCGGCTGGCGGGCTCGCAGGCGATGCCGCTGGAGCAGGCCCCGCTGATGCGCCTGAAGGTGGCCGAGGACCGCGACAGCGGCACCTGCTACGCCATCTTCAACATGCACCACCTGATCGACGACGCGACCTCGCTGGGCCTGCTGTTCCACGAACTGGTGGCACACCTGGCGGGCCGGCAGGGCGGGCTGCCGCCGTCCGCGCCGTACCGCGAGTTCATTGCGCGCGCGCAGTCGCAGCAGGAGGATCCGCGTGCCTTCTTCCGCACAGCGCTGGGCGACGTCGAGGAGCCGACCATCGCCTTCAACCTGCACGACGTGCATGGCGACGGCCGGCGCGTGCTGGACCTGCGCCGCGAGGTGGACGGTGCCCTGGGCCGGCAGATCCGTGCTTCGGCTCGCCGCCTGCAGGTCAGCCCGGCAGCGCTGTTCCATGCAGGATGGGCCCTGGTGGCGGCCGCCTGCAGCCAGCGCGACGACGTGGTGTTCGGCACGGTGCTGTCCGGGCGGCTGCAGGGCACGCCGGGCATCGAGCGGATGCTGGGCAACTTCATCAACACCCTGCCGGTGCGCGTCCGGCTGAAAGGCTGCAGCGTTCGCGAGCTGGTGATGGACACCGCGCGCTCGCTGCGCGAACTGATCCGCTTCGAGCAGGCGCCGCTGTCGCTGGCACAGGATTGCAGCGGCGTGGCCCATGGCGTGCCGCTGTTCAACACCATCCTGAACTACCGCCATCTCGAACGCCATGAGCGCATCGACGAGGCGGACCTGGCCGCCTTCGGCATCCGCTCGCTGACCGGCATCCTCGAGCGCAGCAACTATCCGCTGGCGGTGTCGGTGGACGACCTGGGCGATGCCTTCTCGATCGATGCACAGGTCGAGCAGTCGCAGGATGCGGGGCTGGTGATCGACTACGTGCTGCATGCGATGGCCGGCCTGGTGGCCGCGCTGGAAGACGAGCAGGCCAGCGCCCGGCCGGCCACGGAAATCGAGGTATTGCCGCCGGCGCTGCGCGAGCAGGTGCTGCTCGGCTGGAACCGGGCGAGCGACCATGCCGGCCCCCATGGCCTGCACGAGTTGTTCGAGCGCCGGGTCGCGCGCGACCCGCAGGCGGTGGCGGTGGTGTGCGAATCGCGGCAGCTGAGCTATGGCGAACTCAACGCGCAGGCCAACCGCCTGGCGCGCTACCTCGCCTCGGTGGGCGTGGGGCCGGAGTCCCGCGTGGGGCTTTGCGCGCCGCGCAGCGAGCGGCTGCTGGTGGGCCTGCTGGCCATCCTCAAGGCAGGCGGCGCGTATGTGCCGATGGATCCGGACTATCCCGTCGAGCGGCTGAACCACCTGCTGGAAGACAGCGCTCCGCTGCTGATGCTCACCGACGGGCCGCTGGCCGAAGGGCTGGACGCGGGCGAAGTGCCGTGCCTGGACCTCTCGGCCGATGCGAGTCGCTGGGCCGGCCTGCCGGCCGGCAACCTCTCGTCCATGGAAACGGGCCTGAAGCCGCACCACCTGGCCTACATCGTCTACACCTCCGGCTCCACCGGAAAGCCCAAGGGCGTGATGGTGGAGCACTGCAACGTGACGCGGCTGTTCTCCGCCACCGACGCCTGGTTCCATCTCGGCCCGCAGGACGTGTGGACGCTGTTCCACTCGGTCGCCTTCGACTTCTCGGTCTGGGAGATCTGGGGCGCCTGGCTGCACGGCGGCCGGCTGGTCGTGGTGCCGCAGGCGGTGGCGCGCAACCCGCGCGCGTTCTTCGACCTGCTGTGCCGCGAGGGCGTGACGGTGCTGAACCAGACGCCCAGTGCGTTCCGCCAACTCTCGGCGGTGCAGCACGATCAGGGGCCCGCGCATCGCCTGCGCGTGGTGGTGTTCGGCGGCGAGGCGCTGGAGCTGGCCAGCCTCAAGCCCTGGGTCGAGCGCGAGGCCAATCGCGCGACGCAGCTGGTCAACATGTACGGCATCACCGAGACGACGGTGCACGTGACCTACCGCCCGATCACGCTGGAGGACATCGAGCGCGGAGGCCCCAGCCCGATCGGCCGCCGCATCCCCGACCTGCGCCTGTACCTGCTCGATGCCCAGCGGCAACCGGTGCCGCTGGGCGCGGTCGGCGAACTCTACGTGGGCGGTGCGGGTGTCGCCCGCGGCTACCTGAACCGGCCGGAGCTGAGCGCGCAGCGCTTCCTGGCGGACCCGTTCTGCGGCGTGCCGGGCGAGCGGATGTACCGCTCCGGCGACCTGGGGCGCCAGCTCGCAGACGGCGCCATCGAGTACCTGGGGCGCAACGACCAGCAGGTGAAGATCCGCGGCTTCCGCATCGAGTTGGGCGAGATCGAGGCGCGCCTGGCCGAGCATCCGGCGCTGGACGATGCGCGCGTGGTTGCGCGCGACCATGGCGAGCAGGACAAGCGGCTCGTCGCGTACCTCGTGCCCGGCATGGAGCAGGCCGGCACCGTGCGGCGGCTGGCGCGGCTGCGGCGCACCGAGCCGCAGGCGATGGCACGGCTGTACCACCTGCCCGGCGGGCTGCCGGTGTTCCACCAGAACAAGAGCGAGACGGACTTCGTCTACGACGAGATCTTCACGCACCTGGACTACCTGAAGCACGGCGTGACGCTTCCCGACGGTGCCTGCGTGTTCGACGCCGGCGCCAACATCGGCCTGTTCTCCCTGTTCGTGCACCAGCGCTGCCACGATGCCACCATCCATGCCTTCGAGCCGATTCCCCCGGTGTTCGACACCTTGCGCCTGAACAGCGAACTGCACGGCTGGAAGGGCCGGCTGCACGCCTGCGGCCTGGCCGCGCAGGCGGGCGAGGAGGTCTTCACCTTCTATCGCCACAACACGGTGATTTCCAGCAGCATGACCACCGCGCAGCAGGCGCACGAGGTGGTGAAGTCCTTCCTGATGAACCGGCAGGCCGCCGGCGGTGGAGAGGGCAGCGCAACCGCGCCTGCGGCAGTCAGCGAGACCGACGTCGAGCGGCTGGTCGATGCCCGGCTGGACAGCGAGCAGTTCCGCTGCGCGCTGCGTCCGCTGTCCGATGTCATCGCCGAGAGCGGCGTCACGCGGATCGACCTGCTGAAGGTCGACGTGGAGAACGCCGAGCTTCAGGTGCTGCAGGGCATCCGCGAGCACGACTGGCCCAAGATCCGGCAGCTGGTCGTCGAAGTGCACGACGTGGATGGACGGCTCGCGCTCATCGAGGGCATGCTGGCCTCGCGCGGCTTCCGCGTGTGCCATGGGCAGGACAACCGGCTGCTGCGCGACACGCGGCTGTACAACCTCTATGCGGTGCGCGAGCCGGCCGGGGCGGCAGCGCCCGTTGTCGTTGCGCAGTCCTCGGCGGCGTGGCTGTCGGAGGCAGCGCTGCTGGAGGACGTGCAGGCTCGCCTGCGGGCGGGCCTGCCGGCCCACATGGTGCCGGGGGCCTATGTGCTGCTGGACGAACTACCGCTGACCGGCAACGGCAAGCTCGACCTGCGTGCGCTGCCGGCGCCCGGGACGCAGGCCGGGTGCGCGCCGGATCGCCGCGCACCCGCCACCGAGCTGGAGCGCATGCTGCAGGAGATCTGGTCCGATCTGCTGGAGCTGGAGCCGTCCCGCCTCAGCGCGGACAGCAACTTCTTCGCCTGCGGCGGCCACTCCTTGCTCGTCACCCGGTTGGTGAACCGCATCGCGCAGCGCACCGGCGTCGATCTGCCGATCCAGTGCGCGTTCGAGCTGCCCACGCTCGAACAGATGGCCACCGAGTTGGAGCGCCTGTCGCAATCGGTGCCGGCGGCCATCGCCGACAACGTCGACGCCGTCCTCGCCAGCCTGGCGCTGGTCGAGAACATGTCCGAGGACGAACTGGACTCTTTGCGGATCTGACCCGGGGAAGAACATGAACATGAACATGACACAACAAGACATCCAGGCGGTGCTGGCACGCATCCGGTCGCTGCCGCCCAAACAACAACAGGCGCTGGTTCGCATGCTCAAGCAGCAGGGCGTCGACATTTCCTCGGCGCAGGCGATAGGCCGGCGGCCGGCATCGCAGGAACCGGCGCCGCTGTCGTTCGCGCAGCAACGGCTGTGGTTCCTGGCGCAGTTGGAAGGCCACAGCGCCCACTACAACATCCCGATGGCGCTGAGGCTGGCCGGCCGGCTCGACCGGCCGGCGCTGGTGCACGCGTTGTCGGCCATCGTCGAGCGCCACGAAGCGCTGCGCCCCCGCTTCGTGGAGGTGGACGGCGTGCCGTACCAGCGCACCGAGCCGGCGGTGAACTTCGCCGTGCAGGAGGAAACCCTGCCCGAAGGCACCGACCTGCGTGCCCTCTGCGAGGACGAGGCCTTGCGGCCCTTCGACCTCGGCGCCGGCAGCCTGGTGCGCATGCGCCTCGTCGCCTGCGGGCCCGAGGAGCACGTGCTGCTGGTGACGATGCACCACAGCGTGTCCGACGGCTGGTCGCTGGGCGTGTTCTTCCGTGAGCTGGTGAGCCTGTACGGTGCCTTCTCGCGCGGCGAGCCTTCGCCGCTGCAGCCCTTGCCGATCCAGTACGCCGACTATGCGCACTGGCAGCGCGAGTGGTTGTCCGGGCAGGTGCAGGAGCGACAGATCGAATACTGGAAGCAGAAGCTCGCCGGCGTCGACCCGCAGCTGATGCTGCCCACCGACCGGCCGCGCCCGCCGGTGAAGACCTACACCGGCGCCCATGAACCGCTGCAGTGCAGCGCTGCGCTGCTGGAGGGCCTGAAGGCGCTGGGCCGCGCGCACGAGAGCACGCTGTACATGACGCTGCTGTCGGTGTGGGCCGTGCTGCTGCACCGCTACAGCCGCCAGACCGACATCGCGATCGGCACGCCGCTGGCCAACCGCAACCGGCCCGAGGTGGAGAACCTCATCGGCTTCTTCGTGAACACGCAGGTGATGCGCGCCGACCTGGACGGCCAGCCGAGCTTCGCGCAGCTGCTGGCCCGCATGAAGCGCACGGCGCTGGAAGCCTACGGCCACCAGGACGTTCCCTTCGAGGCGGTGGTCGATGCCTTGCAGCTGGAGCGCAGCCTCAGCCATTCGCCGGTGTTCCAGGTGATGTTCGCGCTGCAGGAGGCGCAGGCCGAGCGCAGCCATCGGCTGGCCGACCTCGAGGTGTCCTTCGTCGACTTCGACTACAAGATCACCAAGTTCGACCTCACGCTGGATTTGCGCGAAACGCCCGACGGACTCGCCGGCAGCATCGAATACAACTGCGACCTGTTCGACCGCGCCACTGTCCAGCGCATGATCCGCCACTACGTTGCGCTGCTGGAGGCGGTGGTGGCCGAGCCGCAGGCGCCGGTCTCGCGGCTGGTCTGGCTGGGCCCGCAGGAGCGCGAGCAGGTGGTGCGCACCTGGAACCCCTGCGCGGACCATGCGCCGGCGCAAGGCATGCACGAACTCTTCGAGGCGCAGGTCGCGCGCACGCCGGATGCCGTGGCGGTGAGTTGCGACGGCGCGCAGCTGAGCTATGCCGAGCTGAACCGACGCGCCAATCGCGTGGCCCATGCGTTGCGCGGGCTCGGCGTGAAGCCCGACACGCTGGTGGCGCTGTGCGTGGAGCGCTCGCTCGAGATGGTGGTGGGCCTGCTGGGCATCGTGAAGGCGGGCGGCGCCTACGTGCCGGTCGATCCGGCTTATCCGGCGCAGCGCATCCGCTACATCCTGGAGGACTCGGGCGCCGGCCTGCTGCTCACGCAGGCCGCGCTGGCGCCCCGGTTGCCCCTGGCCACGCAGCGCGTGGTGCTGCTGGACGGGACGGGGCAGGGCGGCGAGGACCTGCTGGCCGGCCAGCCGGAGACCGACATCCCGGTGGCCGAGAGCGGCCTGCGGCCCTCGAACCTGCTCTACGTCATCTACACGTCCGGCTCCACCGGCCACCCCAAGGGCGTGCTGGTGCAGCACGACAACGTGGCGCGCCTGTTCCATGCCACCGAGGCGACGTTCCGCTTCGGCGCCTCGGACACCTGGACGCTGTTCCACTCCTTCTCGTTCGACTTCTCGGTGTGGGAGCTGTGGGGCGCGCTGCTGCATGGCGGCCGGCTGGTGGTGGTGCCCAAGACGGTGGCGCAGTCGCCGTCGGAGTTCTACCGCCTGCTGGTCGACGAGAGGGTCACGGTGCTGAACCAGACGCCCTCGGCCTTCGAGCAACTGGTGGCCGTCGACCAGGCCGAGCGGGGCCGGCTGAGCCTGCGCACCGTGGTGTTCGGCGGCGAGGCGCTCAACCCGGCCATCCTTGCGCCGTGGTTCGAGCGCCATGGCGAGTCGATCGACATGGTGAACATGTACGGCATCACCGAGACCACGGTGCACGTGACCTGCAAGCTGCTGTCGGCCGGCGACGCGGCCGGCCAGCGCAGCATCGTCGGCCGCAAGCTGCCCGACCTGCGCCTGTACGTGCTGGACGAGCACATGGAGCCGCTGCCCGTGGGCGTGACGGGCGAGATGTACGTGGGCGGCGCCGGCGTCGCCCGCGGCTACCTGAACCGCCCCGAGCTGACGGCGCAGCGCTTCGTTGACGACCCCTTCGCCGCGCAGCCGGGCGAGCGGCTGTACCGCACCGGCGACCTGGCGCGTTGGCTGCCCGACGGCAACCTGGAGTTCATCGGCCGCGCGGACCACCAGGTGAAGATCCGCGGTTTCCGCATCGAGACCGGCGAGATCGAGTCCCAGCTGGCACAGAGCCCGCAGGTGCAGTCCTGCGTCGTGCTGGTGCGCGAGGACCGTCCCGGGCAGAAGCAGCTGGTGGCCTACGTCGTGCCCAGGGAGCCGCTGCAGGACGACCTGCACCAGGCGCTCGGCCGCCACCTGCGCGAGCGGCTGCCCGACTACATGGTGCCGACCGCTTTCGTCGTGATGCAGGCCTTCCCGCTCACGTCCAACGGCAAGCTGGACCGCAGCGCCCTGCCGGCGCCCGACAAGACCGCGTACGCGGCCGACGAGTACGTGACTCCGGCCACCGAGGCCGAGCGGGTGCTGGCCACGTTGTGGGCCGAGCTGCTCGGCTTCGAGCCGGGCCGCATCAGCGCGCGCGACAACTTCTTCGCACTCGGCGGCCATTCGCTGCTGATCACCGTGCTGGTCGCACGCCTGAAGGAGAAGGGCTACGACGCCACGGTGCGCAGCGTCTTCGGCAGCGACACGCTGGCGGATCTGGCGTCGCAGATCGAACAGGGCGCTTCGAGCGAGGCCTACGTGGTGCCGCCCCACCGCGTGCCCGCCGGCTGCGAGCGGCTCACGCCCGACATGCTGACGCTCGTCACGCTCGACCAGCGCGAGCTGGATGCCGTGGCGGGCACCGTGCCGGACGGCGCCGCCAACGTGCAGGACATCTATCCGCTGGTGCCCTCGCAGCAGGGCATCCTGTTCCACCACCTCATCGATCCGGACAACGACCCCTACATCATCCCGGTGCTGCTGGCCGCAGACGGCCCCGTTGCCTGCGACGCGTTCGTGAACGCGCTGCGACGGCTGCTGGCGCGCCATGACGTGATGCGCACCGCCGTCGTCACCAGCGGCCTGCTCGAGCCGGTGCAGGTGGTGTACCGGCAGGCCGAGCTGCCGATCGAGCATCTGGTGCTCGAGCCGGGCCGGGACGCGATGGCCCAGGCGCAGGCGCTGCTGGAGCGCCCGCGCAGGATGCCGCTCGACCGGGCGCCGCTGCTCCAGCTGACGATCGCGGCCGATCCCGCCTCGCAGCGGCGCTTCATCCTGCTGAACGTGCACCACCTCATCGAAGACGCCAGCTCGCTGCGCCTGATCTTTGCCGAGCTGCGCGCCTCGATGGCGGGGCGGCTCGAGCAGATCGGGCCCGTGCCGGTGCCGTACCGGGACTTCGTGGCCCACACGCTGCACCAGGTGCGCACCAACGACGCCGAAGGCTTCTTCCGCCGCCGGCTCGCCGAGGTGTCGGAGCCGACGATTCCGTTCCGCCTGGCCAACGTGCACGGCGACGGCCGCACCATCCGCGACCTGCGGCGCTCGCTGCCGGCGGCGCTGGATGCGTCGATCCGCCGGCAGGCGCAGCGGCTGCGCATCAGCCCGGCCAGCCTCTTCCATGCCGCCTGGTCGCTGGTGGTGGCCGGCGCGAGCGGGCGCGACGATGTGGTGTTCGGCACCGTGCTGTCGGGCCGGCTGCAGGGCGTGCCCGGCGTGGAGCGCATGCTGGGCAACTTCATCAACACCCTGCCGCTGCGCGTCGTGCTGAAGGACCGGAGCGCCCTGCAGCTGGTGCTCGACACCGACGCCGCGCTGAAGGAACTGATCGAGTACGAGCAGAGCTCGCTGATCATGGCCCAGCGCTGCAGCGGCCTCGGCAGCGACGTGCCGCTGTTCACCTCGATGATCAACGTGCGCCACTTCGAGGGCGGCGAGGGCGAGCCGCTGCAGGAGAGCGGGGTGCGGGTGCTCGGTTCGGTGGACCGCACCAACTACCCGCTGGGCGTGTCGGTCGACGACCTGGGCACGGCGTTCTCGGTGAACGTGCAGGTCGACGAAGCCGTCTCCACCGAGACGGTGACGGGCAGCTTCCAGGCCGCGCTGCAAGGCCTGGCCGATGCCCTGCAGGAAGGGCGCGCCGAAGCCCTGCCGGCCTTGTCGATCGACGTCGTGCCGGCGGACGAGCGCCGGCGCCAGCTGGTCGACTGGAACCGCACCGACACGCCGTATCCCGCAGACCAGGTGCTGCCCGGGCTGTTCGATGAGCAGGTGCTGCGGTCGCCCGACGCGATCGCGCTGGTCTTCGGCACCCAGCAGCTGAGCTACGCGCAACTCAATGCGCGGGCCAACAAGGTCGCGCACTTCCTGCACGAGGCCGGCGTGCGGCCGGACACCGTGGTGGGCCTGTGCATGGAACGCTCGGTGGACATGGTGGCGGGGCTGCTCGGCATCCTCAAGGCTGGCGGCGCCTACTTGCCGATCGACCCGGCCTACCCGCGCGAGCGCATCGCCGGCATGCTGCAGGATTCAGGCATCTCGCTGCTGCTCAGCCAGACACGGGTGGCGCTGACGCTGCCGGACTTCGACGGCGAGGTGATCCACCTCGACGCGGGCGTGCGCGCCAGCGACGGCGCCAAGGTGTTGGTGAACCAGCCCGGTCACGACCTGCCGCGCGAACACGTCGGGCTGCAGCCGCACCACCTGGCCTACGTGATCTTCACTTCCGGCTCCACCGGCCGGCCCAAGGGCGTGATGGTGGAGCAGCGCGGCGTGGTGCGGCTGGTGCGCAACCCGGACTACTGCCCGTCCGGCGCGCACACGGTCATGCTGCAGCATTCGTCGATCTCGTTCGACGTCGGCTCGCAGGAAGTGCTGGGGCCGCTGCTCAACGGCGGGCGCCTGGTGCTGCACCAAGGCGAGACCAAGGACATCGTGCAGCTGCTCGACCACGTCGAGCGCCACGAGGTGAACATGATGTGCCTGTCGGCCGCCTTCCTGCCGGCCTTCGTGCAGGAGGCGGCCCATCGCCGGCTGCCGCTGCAATGCCTGTGCGTGGGGGGCGAGGCCTTCTCCGCGCGCGACGTGCTGGCCCTGTACGAGCGCCATCCGGGCCTGTCGGTGGTCAATGGCTACGGGCCGACCGAGAACAGCATCGCCTCCACCTGCCACGTGATCCCGCAGGACATCGCGCCGGATGCGCCGATCCCCATCGGCCGCCCGATCGCCCAGTCGACCGCCTATGTGGTGAACCGCCGGATGCGCCTGCTGCCCTGCGGCGCGGTGGGCGAGCTGTGCGTGGGCGGCGTGGGCGTGGCGCGGGGCTATCTCGGGCATCCCGAGTTGACCCGCGAGCGCTTCGTGCCCTCGCCCTTCGAGGGCAGCGAGGGCCAGCGCCTGTACCGGACCGGCGACCTCGTGCGCTGGCGGCCCGATGGCCTGCTGGAGTTCGTGGGCCGCGTGGACGACCAGGTCAAGGTGCGCGGCTTCCGCATCGAGCTGGGCGAGATCGAGAGCGCGCTGCAGGCCCACCCGGACCTCAGGAGCGCCGTGGTCGCCACCGAGGCCGCGCAGGGCTCCGACAGCAAGCGCCTGGTGGCCTACATCTGCCCGAACGAGGACTACCTCGAGCGCGCCGCGCAGACGCTGCGGCCCGACAGCCTGGAGCGCTGGAACGAGCTGTTCGAGGACGAGTACGCCCGCGGCCGGCACGACGATGCCGCGCCGGGCGACCTGAACCTGGTGGGCTGGAACAGCAGCTACACCGGCGAGGCGATCCCCCAGGCGCAGATGGAGGAATGGGTCGACGGCGCGGTGCAGCGCATCCGGGCGCTGCGGCCGCGCCGCGTGCTGGAGATCGGTTGCGGCTCCGGCCTGCTGCTGCTGCGCTACGCCGGCGAGTGCGAATCGGTGCATGCGAGCGACATCTCCGCCGCGGCCCTGGCCGGCGTGCAGCGCGAGCTGAGCCGCCGGCGGTGGGATCACGTCAGCCTGTCGCAAGGCGACGCGCTGGACTTCTCGGCGCTCGCGGGCCGCACCTTCGACACGGTGGTCATCAACTCGGTCGTGCAGTACTACCCGAGCCGGGCCTACCTGGAGCAGGCGCTGCAGGGGCTGTGGCCCTATATCGAGGAAGGTGGCCGCATCTTCATTGGCGACGTGCGCAACGCCGACCTGATGTCGGCCCACTTGTGCGCGGTGGAGCGCAGTCGCATGGTGGGCGGGGTGCCCGCCGCCACGCTGGCCGGCCGCCTGTACCGCCGCCGCATGCAGGAGGGCGAGCTGCTCGTCAGCCCGAGCTTCTTCATGCACCTGGCGCGGCGGCTTGCCGGCGCCGGCCGCACGGACATCCTGCTCAAGCGTGGCCTCGGCGACAACGAGATGCTGAGCTACCGCTATGACGTGGTGCTCGCCAAGGGCGCGGCGCAGCCGGCCCCGGCACTGGCCTGGTTGCCGGCGTCTTCGCCCGACGACGTGCGCCAGCTGCTGGAGCGCGGCGCCCCCGAGCGCTTTGGCGTGCATGGGCTGCGCAACCCCCGCATCCGCGAGGACGTGGCGGCCGCCGACGTGCCGGGCCGCGCACCGGCGGGCCAACGGGTCGATCCGCTGGGGCCCAGCCGCTGGTCCGAACAGGCCAGGCAGGAGGTCGAGGCCTTCGACGCGCTGATCGAGCATGCCGCGGCCCGAGGCTACCGCTGCGAAGCCACCTGGTCGCAGGACGTTCCCGATGGCGTGGACCTGCTCTTCGGCCGCAGCGAGCTGCCCGCCGTGCAGGCGCGCAGCCCCTATGCCCAGACCTACTGGACCAACCACCCGCAGATCGCCCGGCTGGGCCAGGAGTTGTCGCGTGGCGTGAAGCAGCACCTGTCGCGCACGCTGGCCGAATACATGGTGCCCAACATCTTCGTGGTGCTGGAGGCACTGCCGCTGACGCCCAACGGCAAGGTCGACAAGCGCGCCTTGCCGGCGCCTGAGGAGGAGGACGTGCAGAAGGAGGCCTATGCCGCACCGCGCAACGGCGAGGAACAGGCGCTGTGCCGCATGCTGCAGGAGATCCTCGGCCTGCAGCGCGTGGGCATCCGCGACGACTTCTTCGAACTCGGCGGCCACTCGCTGCTGGCCACGCGGCTGACCGCCCGGGTCCGGCAGGAGCTGGGCAAGGATTTGCCGCTCAAGGCCGTCTTCGACGGCCGCACGGTGGAGCGCATCGCGGCCCTGGTGCAGCAAGAGAAGGCCGAGGCGCAGACGGTGCTGCCGCGCCGCGTGGCCGCGGACTCGGGGGCGCTCGCCCCGATCTCCTTCTACCAGGAAGAGGATCTGTGGTTCCTGCGTCGGCGCCCGCACCTGGCGCTGGGCCACGACAACGTGCAGCTGGTGTTCCGCCTCATCGGCGAGCTGGACCTCGACGCTTATGCGCGCAGCTGCCAGTTGCTGGTCGAGCGTCATGGCGTGCTGCGCACGAGCTTCGTCGAGAAGGACGGCGTGGCGTGGCAGAAAGTGAATCCGGCCGAGGGCTTTCAGGCGGGCATCGAGAGGATGCCCGACGAGAATGCGCTGGAGGAGTTCCTCAAGGCCGAGAAGGCGCGGCCATTCGAGCCGGCCGGGCCCTTCACCGTGCGCATCCACCTGTTGGTGTTCTCGGATCTGGAGCGCGTGGTGGTCGTGACGCGGCCTTGGGGCATCTTCGATGGCTACTCGACGCCCGTCGTGCTTTTTCCCGACCTGTCCGCGATCTACGCGGCCATCAGTCTCGGGCGGGTGCCGCAGCTGCCGCCGCCGCCCCTGCAGTACGTGGACTTCGCGCACTGGCAACGCGAAACCTTCACGCCCGAGGTGCTGCAGCCCAAGATCGACTACTGGACGCAGCGGCTGGCTGGCGCGCCGCGCGACCTGCGGTTGAAGACCGACTACCGCCGGCCGTTGGTGCTCTCCGGCAAGGGCGCGGCGGTGCATTTCCTGGTCCCGCCCAAGTTCATCAAGAAGCTCAAGGACTTCGGCCGGCAGCATGACTTCTCGCTGTACGTGGTGATGCTGTCGGCCTACGCCATCTTGCTGGCCGACTACACCGACGAGACCGACATGCTGATCGGCTCGCCGATCAGCAACCGGTCGCGGCCGGAGCTCGAGCAGATGATGGGCCATTTCGTCAACGTGCTGGTCATGCGCGCCGACGTATCGCAAGGGCAGCGCTACATCGACGTGCTGTCGCGCATGAAGGTGACGGCGCAGGAAGGGCTCAACCACGCCGACGTGCCGCTGCGCTGCGTGGTGCAGAGCCTGTCGCTGCCCACGCTGCCGGGCCAGGCCTCGTTGTTCCACGTGATGTTCAACCTGGTGACGCTGCCGGAGGACTTCTCCAACCGCTACAACAACCAGGCCATCGTGCACTACCGGCCGGAGTCCGAGACGGCCAAGCTGGACCTCAACATGGCCATGCAGGACACCAACATGGGCCTGGCCGCCTCCATCGAGTACAGCATCGACCTGTTCGCCAGGACGACCATCGAAAAAATGGCGGCCCGCTACCGACAGGTGCTGGCCGACATGGTCGCCAACCCGCTGGCCCTGCTGTCCGAGCGCTCGGACCTTGCCGTCGCCCTGGAGGAGGGCGATGAAAAGCCGGCGGCCTGAGAGGCCATTGCAACGACACAACACCCGGAAAGACACGACTTATTATATGCAACAGGAAGACATCACGAAACTGCTGGCCGCCGCCATCCTGGAGCTGCGGCCCTCGCTGGAGGGACGGCCCCTTGGCCCCAGCGATTCGCTGGAGGCGCTCGGCCTGGACTCGATGGAGCGCGCCGACATCGTCATGCTCGTGCTCGAGCACATGAACCTTCGGATCCCGCTGGTCCAGACCTTCGGCCCCCGCAACATCGGCGAACTCGCGAGGCTGCTGAGTGAGAAATCCGCCGCCTGAATTGCTGGTGACCGGGATGGGCGTGGCCACGGCCGTAGGCGTGGGCCTGCCCGCCTTCGAGCAGGCGCTGTTCGAGGGCGCGCATCGCTTTGCCGTGATGCGGCGCCCGGGTCGCCAGCGCGACACCGCCTTCATCGGCGCCGAGATCGCTTCGGTCCCGAGCAGCGGCCGGCTGCCTGCCCATGTGCTGCGCACCGCCTCGCTGAGCTCTCGGGTGGCGCTGGCCACGCTGGAGCAGGCGTGGCAGGAGGCTGCGCTGGACGACACGGACCCGCAACGCGTGGGCCTGGTCGTGGGCGGCAGCAACCTGCAGCAGCGCGAACTCGTCCTGCTGCAAGAGCGCCACCGCGACGCGCCCGGCTTCATGCCGCCCAGCTATGCGATGACCTTCCTGGACAGCGACGTCTGCGGCCTGTGCACACAGGCCTTCGGCATCCGCGGCTTTGCGCATGCCTGCGGCGGCGCTTCCGCGGCGGGACAGCTGGCGATCATCGAGGCCGCGGAGGCGGTGACTGCCGGCCGGGTGGATGCGTGCGTCGCCCTCGGCCCGATGATGGACCTGTCGTATTGGGAATGCTTGGCCCTGCAGTCCAGCGGCGCGATGGTGTGCGACGGCGCGCAGGACCCTGGCGGCGCCTACCGACCCTTCGACCGCCGGCATGCCGGCTTCGTCTACGGCGAGGCCTGCGCAGCCCTGGTCGTCGAGCGCGCCGGGGCGCGGCGGCTGCCGGCGGCCGCTCATGGGCGCATCGCCGGCTGGGCCGTGCAAATGGACGCCAACCGCAATCCCAATCCTTCGGTGGAAGGCGAGGCCCAGGCCGTTGCCGCCGCGCTGGCCCATGCGGGCTGGCAGCCGAAGGACGTGGACTACGTGAACCCGCACGGCACCGGCTCGCCGCTGGGCGACACCACCGAGCTGAAGGCGCTGCGCGCCTGCGGTCTCGCGCACGCGGCGATCAACGCCACCAAGTCCATCACCGGCCACGGCCTCGCGGCCGCGGGCGCGGTGGAGGCGGTGGCGACGCTGGTGCAGATGAAGCGGGGGTGGCTCCATCCCACCCGCAACCTCCGCGAGCCGCTGGATCCGGACTTCGGATGGGTGGCCGACACGTCCCGCGAGATGCACATCGGACGCAGTCTCAGCCTCAGCATGGGCTTCGGCGGCATGAACACTGCCCTGTGCCTGACCCAATGAATCCAACAAGGAGAACCCCCATGCCCCCCGTCGGTATCGAGGCAATGAACGTGTTCGGCGGCTGCGCAGTCGCGGACGTGATGGAACTGGCCCGCCACAGGCAGCTGGAACCGTCCAGGTTCGAGAACCTGCTGATGAAGGAGAAGACGGTCGCATTTCCGTTCGAGGACCCGGTGACCTTCGCGGTCAACGCCGCCAAGCCGATCGTCGACGCGCTCTCGCCGCAGGAGCGCGACCGCATCGAACTGCTGATCACCTGCACCGAATCGGCCTTCGACTTCTCCAAGTCGCTCAGCACTTACCTGCACGACCAGCTGGGGCTGAACCGCAACTGCCGCATGTTCGAGTTGAAGCAGGCCTGCTATGCGGGCACCGCGGGCCTGCAGATGGCGGCGAACTTCATCCTCGCCGGCACCTCGCCCGGCGCCAAGGCGCTGGTGGTGGCCACCGACATCTCTCGCTTCGTCATCGAGGAGGGTGGCGACCGGTTGTCCGCCGACTGGTCGTACGCCGAGCCCAGCGGCGGGGCCGGCGCGGTGGCCATGCTGGTCAGTGACCAGCCCACGGTGTTCCAGCTCGACGTGGGCGCCAGCGGCTACCACGGCTACGAGGTGATGGACACCTGCCGGCCGGGGGCGGACACCGAGGCCGGCGATGCCGACCTGTCGTTGCTGTCCTACCTCGACTGCCATGAGCAGTCCTTCGCCGAGTACTGCCGCCGTGTCGAGGGCGTGAACTATCGCAAGACCTTCCAGTACCTCGCGTTCCACACGCCCTTCGGCGGCATGGTGCGAGGCGCGCACCGCTCGATGATGCGCAAGGCCGGCAACGCCACGCCGGGCGAGATCGCCGACGACTTCGAGGTGCGCGTGCGGCCGGGGCTCGCCTACTGCCAGCGGGTGGGCAACATCATGGGAGCGACCGTGTTCCTCTCGCTGGCCAGCACGGTGTGCAACGGCGACTTCAACCGCCCGGCGCGCATCGGCTGCTTCTCGTACGGGTCAGGCTGCTGCGCGGAGTTCTACAGCGGCGTGGTCACAGCCGAGGGCGCCGCACGCCTGAAGGCGATGGACATTGCCGGCCACCTGGACCGCCGCTACCGCCTGCCGATGGACGAGTACGAGCGCCTGCTCGACGACAGCAGCCTGGTGCGTTTGGGCACCCGCAACCAGTCCTTCGACCTGGCGGCGGCGAGCCGCATCGTGCAGGCCGCTGGCGGCACGCCGAGGCTGGTGCTGAAGGCCATCCGGGAGTTCCACCGGGAGTACGAGTGGGTGCAGTGAACTACCGGACGCTGAAGCTGCGGCGCCAGGGGCCGGCGTGGCATGTGCAGCTGAACCGGCCGGAGGCCGGCAACACGATCGACGCCCGCATGGTGGGCGAGCTGGAGGACGTGCTGGGCACCCTCGTCCCCGGCTCGGGCGCTTCCATCCTGGTGCTCGAAGGCCAGCCGGAGGTGTTCAGCCTGGGCGCGGACTTCGGGGAAATCGGCGCGGCCGCGGCCGACGGGCAGGGCATGGCCTTCGATCCGCAGCAACTGTTCGGCGTGCTCGAGCGCCTGGCCTTCGGCGACGTGATCTCGGTGGCCCACGTGCGCGGCAAGGCCCATGCCGGTGGCGTGGGCCTCGCGGCGGCTTGCGACGTCGTGCTCGCCGACGCGAGTGCGGTGTTCAGCCTGTCCGAGCTGCTGTTCGGGCTGGCGCCGGCGGTGATCTTTCCGTTCCTCCTGCGGCGCCTGGGCTTCCAGCGCGCGCACTACCTTGCCAGCACGACGCAGCCGGTGGGCGCGCGGCAAGCCTGTGAATGGGGTCTGGTGGACGCCTTCGAGGAACGAAGCGATCTGCTGCTGGCCCGGCACCTGTCGCGCATGCGCCGCATGCCGGCCGCCGCGGTCGCGCGCTACAAGGCCTACGTGCGCGAGCTTGCCGCGCTGCCGGCCGGTACGCGCGAGGCCGCCTTGCGGCTGAGCAAGGCCATGTTCGCCGACCCGCAAAGCATGGCCGCGATCCGGCGCTATGCGGAGCAAGGGCTGTTTCCGTGGGAAACGGCCTGAGAGGCTGAGAGTATTTCGATCATGCCCGCTCATCACGCCAGAAGGCGCCCGCTCGTCGTTGCAAATGCCCGCCATAGCCCGAGCTATGGCTGTGCTTTGCGCCTGGATCGGCCACCTTCTGGCGCGCTGCTCGGGCACGCTCGAAAAACTCTCAGCCTCTGAATCCAGACATCTCTAGAAGGGAAGAAGAATGAAGACCAAGACCGTATGCATGTTCCCGGGCCAAGGCTCGCAATTCGGGGGCATGGGCGAAGCACTGTTCGAGCGCTACCCCGACCTGGCGGCGCAGGCCGACGCCTGCCTGGGCTACTCGCTGCGCGAGCTGTGCGTGCGCGATCCGGACCACGTGCTCAGCCACACGCAGTACACCCAGCCCGCGCTGTACGTCGTGGGCGCGCTGGCTTACCTGGACTGGCGGGCCCAGGGCCATCCGGCGCCCGACTACGTGGCCGGTCACAGCCTGGGCGAGTACTGTGCGCTGTTCGCCGCGGGTGCGTTCGACTTCATCACCGGGCTGAAGCTGGTGAGCAGGCGCGGCGAGCTGATGAGCCGCGCGCCCAAGGGCGCGATGGCGGCCATCCTCAACATCGACCCGCCGAGCGT
The DNA here is from genome assembly GCA_019509985.1 of Burkholderiales bacterium. GTDB lineage: Bacteria > Pseudomonadota > Gammaproteobacteria > Burkholderiales > Burkholderiaceae_C > Pelomonas. The sequence continues at coordinate 25,804 of JAEKLF010000088.1, forward strand.
CGAGCGCGTGCTGGCTTCGCTGCCATTCAGGAACATCGACCTGGCCAACATCAATTCGCGCAAGCAGTGCATCATCTCCGGCCTGTACGAGGAGATCCACGCGCCCCAGCTGCAACAGGCCTTCGCCGAGGCGGGCGCAAGCGTCCTGCCGCTGAACGTGAGCGCCGCATTCCACTCCCGCTGCATGAAGGACGTGGAGGGCGAGTTCGGCCGCTTCCTCTCGCAGTTCAACTTCGGCGAGCTGAAGATCCCGGTGGTGGCCAACTACACGGCACGCCCGTATCCGTCCACCGGCTATTTGGACCTGCTGCGCTTGCAGATCTCCCATTCGGTGCGCTGGTACGAATCGGCCTCCTGGCTGCTGGCGCAAGGCTGCACCCACTTTCAAGAGCTGGGTGCCGGCGAGGTGCTTGCCAGGCTGCAGGTCAAGATCGCGGCCGATCCGCTGGTGCTGCCGCTCGACGAGGCGCCAGCCGCGGCCGCGCCATCCACGGCGCCGCGCCCCGGCGCGAATCCGGACCTGCAACCGGGCATGCGCCCCGCGCCGCGCCGCCGGGCGAGGCTGGTGTTCATGTACGCGGGGCAGGGCAGCCAGTACTACCGCATGGGCCAGCAGCTGTACGACACCCACGAGGTGTTCCGCGGCGCCATGGACCGCTGCGCGCAGGAGTACCGCGAGCTCACCGGGCAGTCGCTGCTGGACCTGCTCTACCACGGCCCGGGCAAGGGCACGCCCTTCGTCGAGTTGCAAGGCTCGCATGGGGCGCTGTTCAGCATCGGCCATTCGCTCACCGAAACCCTGCGGGCCGAAGGCTTCGAGCCGGACGCAGTGCTGGGGCACAGCCTGGGCGAGTACGTGGCGTGCGCCGTCGCGGGCGCCCTGGATTGGCGTCAGGCGCTGCGCCTGGTCCTGCGCCAGTCGACCCTGTTCGGGCCGCTGGTGGGGCAGGGAGGGCTGCTCAGCGTGCTGGCCGAACCGCGCTTGTTCGAGCAGCGTCCGGCACTGTTCGGCGACCTCGCGCTCGCCGGCGTGAACTACCAGGGCAACTTCCTGCTCAGCGGCCGGCATGCGGCGCTGGAGCTGGCGCAGGCCCGGCTGGAGGATGAAGGCATCGTCTGCATCCGGCTGCCGGTGCCGGCGGCCTTCCATTCGCCGGAACTCGATCCGTTCGAGCAAGCCTTCGTGAGCGCGGTGCGGGAGATGCCCATCCACCGGCCGCGGCTGCCGATGTATTCGGCTGCCACCGCGGCGGTGCTCGGCTCCGAGTGGCTCGAAGACCATGCCGCTCATTTCTGGCGCGTCGTGCGCGAGCCGATCCGCTTCGACCGGCTGATCGACTGCGCGTTCGAGGAGGCGGGCGACGTCTATTTCGTGGACCTCAGTGCAAGCGGCTCCTTCGCCAACTTCATGAAGTATGGCTTCCCGGGCCGCCAGCCTTGCCGCAGCGCGATCAACCAGTTCGGCAATGACAAGGCCTCCCTGTCCGCGCTGCTCGCCGATCTGCGTGCGCTCGGCTGAGAGGCTGAGAGTATTTCGATCATGCCCGCTCATCACGCCAGAAGGCGCCCGCTCGTCGTTGCAAATGCTCGCCATAGCCCGAGCTATGGCTGCGCTTTGCGCCTGGATCGGCCACCTTCTGGCGCGCTGCTCGGGCACGCTCGAAAAACTCTCAGCCTCTGAGTGATGGCCATGGAACTGACGATCACCGGCACATGGGGCAGCGACCCGCGCTGTGGCGAGGTGGCGTTGTCGCTGCGGGATTCGCTGGGACGTCTCTCGGCGCAGGCCTCGATGCTGCAACCGACCGGGGAGGGCGTGCCGGCACTGACGGTGGACGACGCGTGCGTGGGCGATTTCGAGAAGCACTGGGCCCGCCACGGCGACGCCCGGCTGCGTGTGCGCATCGAGTCCGACGATCCAGCTTTCCTCGCGCTGGACTGGGAACGCTGGCCGCTGCCTGGCACGAGCGTTGCGCTGGGTGAACGGGCGGCGGTGCTGACCCGCGCCATGCCGCGGTGCAAGCGCGATGCGGAACTGGAGCTCGGGCTGTCCGTCGCGCGGCCCTTGCAGGTGCGGCATCTGGTGAGCCGGCCGGACCTCCCGCTCGCCTACGAGCGCGAAACCCACCTGTTCCGCGAACTTGCGGGCCTGGCGGCGCTTGGCCCTGGCGTGCAGGTGCAGCCGCTGCTCGAGCGGGACTGGCAGGCGATTCGCTCCCGGCTGTGCACCGGCGGCATCCAGCAGGTGCAGGTGCTGCGGTACGACGGCCCCGTGCGCGTGGACGGCGGGGGTGCCATGGTGGCGTGCGATTCCGGGCCTGCAGGGCAGGCGGAATGGCTGGGCGCCCGCGCATTCGGCGCCATGGCACGCACGGCTGGTGCGGCGCTGGTGATGGTCTCCACGCCGCTGTGCTTCGACGGCGCCGGCCGGGTGGATGCGCCATCGGCGCTCGCGCTGCTGGCCTGCGCGCTGCTGGACGAGGGCGTGCCGGCGGTGGTGGTGCTCCGGACGGAATGCCCGCCGTGGGTGGGCGGCCCGGCGCTTGCCGAGGTGCTTGCACAGGCGTGCGGCGGCCTGGCCGTGCAGGACGCTGTCGCGCAGGCGGCGGCGCGCTGGACTGTCTCCCAGGAGGTCGCGGCGCGCCCGTTGCTTTATGCGAACCAGGATGTCTGTCTCTTCGAGGGCGCCCTGCCGCGTGCCACCGGTGAGCCGGGGCCGCAGGCGCCTGCCGTGCCGCACCAGCATCTTCACGGCTTCTTGCCGGGGCTGCTGGCTCCGCAGCTGCCGGCAGGCACCGATGGCGGCTTCGTGGCGGCGCTGTCCTTGCTGCACGGGGGAAAGCGCCTTCGCATCGAGGGCCTGCCCGGTCAAGGAAAGACCTATCTCGCGCACCTGCTCGCCACCCAGCTTTGCAGCGGCTGCGACCGGGCCTTCTACTTCGACTTCACGGACGGTTTTTTCACGGCCGCCGAGATGGCGCAGATGATCGCCCCCGTGCTCGGCGTCCGTGCCGAGGACGTGCCACACACGCTGGAGGCATCGCGCCATGTGCTGGTGCTCGACAGTTACCTGGCTCGCTCTGCCGGCGGCGTGGAGCCATCAGCGCAGGACGTGCAGGAGCTGGAGTGTTTCCTCGAGGGGCTGGGGTCTTCCAATGTCCTGATCTTCACCGGGGAGGCAGCCCGCCGCAGCGGCCTGCGAGATGTACAGATTTTCAGGTTGCCGCGGCTCTCCAGCGAAGCGCTAACCTACCTGACCACGCAGCCTTCGGGCCCGGCCAATGGCCGGGCGAACGACCCGGCGTATCGTGCATTGATGGCGCAGGCGGATGGAAACCCATGGCTGGCGCAGCGCATCGCTGCGCAATGGGGCCATGTGGCGGCCGATCGCCTGCAGGCGGACATGCAGGCGCTGTCTTCCGATGCGCAGCAGGATCCGGTCATGGTCTGGTACGCGCAGCAGTGGCAGCGGCTGCCGCCGTCGTGGCGGCGTTGGGCCCTCGTTGCGATGGAGCACCCTGGCTTGTTCCTGGAGGTCTTCGGTGCGTCGCTGGACGCCGGCGGGCCAGGGCTCGCCGCCTCGGCTTGGCTGGCGGTCGACGGCGATGCGAGGCAGCCCTTGGCCGCCGGGCTGGAACTGCTCGAGCGTGCGGGCTTCGTTGAGCGCCGTGCCTGGGGCCATGTGTTCGAGCGTCGGAGCCTGCGCTTCCTGGCCGGGGTGCGCGATGCAGACCGTCCGCCGTCCGATGCCGATGTCTCGCTCAGCGCATTCGCGTGCGAATCGTTCGTGCTCGTGATGGGGCATTTGCAGCGGCAGGACCATCCGGCCGTGAGCAGCAACGTGCTGGGCAGTCGCCATCACCTGGCCCGGCACATGGAGCGCCTGTGGACGGCCCAACGTTGGAGCAACCTGGACGAAACCTTGCGGCAAGTCGAGGCCTTCTTCACACCACGAGGCCTGGGCCCGGAGCTCTCGCAGTGGGCCAGGGCGCTGCTCACCCGGCTTCCCGCACCGGCGCGCCCGGTCGCCGAGGACGAGAGCCTTGCCGCTTGCTGGCTGCGCCTGTGCGGCTTGGCGCTGCGCGGCACGCAGAAGGAGGGGTTGGGCTGCCTGGCGCAGGCGCGAGCGGCGTTCGACGGCTGGCTGCGACGCCAGGACCCCGCGGAGGCCGGCCGGCGGCCTGCGCTGTACTCGGCCAGCGTCGATTTCCTGCAGCGTTGCGCAAAAGTGGAAGAGTCGCGGGGGGACATCCTGCATCTGGCAGACCACGCGCTGAAGGCGTTCCGCGTGCACGAAGTGTGGCCGCTGGTTGCGCGGCAGCTGCTGCTGTCGGCTTCCTGCCTGTTCGAGCAGGGCGAGCGGACGGCGGCATTGGCACGGCATGCCGAACTGCTGGACCTGCTGCAGCGCGAAGGGGCGTTGCCTGCGGCACAACGGGGGCAAGTGCGGATGCAACTGCTGGTGCAGCGGCTGCAGCAGGGCGTGGCTGATGGAACGCAGCCCTTGCTGGACCACTGCCGCCGCGAGGCCGGCTCGCAGCCGGCGCCGCTGCTGGAGTTTTTGCAGGCCGATCTCTGGCGGCTCTGCGGCGAACGCGACCGCGCGCGGGCGGGCTACCAGTCGCTGGCCGGGCGCATGCCGACGGCCGAGCTGGAGGCCCAACGGCAATCGAGACTGGAGGCGCTCAACGGCGACGCATTGCAGGAGCCGGCGTCCGTATGACACGTGTGATGGCGGTCTCCGACCTGCATGCGGACTTCGAAGAGAACGCCGGGTGGGCGACTTTGCTGTCGCTGTGGGACCACCGGTCCGACGTGCTAATCGTTGCGGGGGACGTGTCGGACCGGCTGCCGGTGGTGCAAAGGACGCTGGAGGCGCTGGCGCGTCGATTCGACGCCGTGCTCTTCGTGCCGGGCAACCACGAGCTCTGGGTGGTCCGCGAGGAGTCGGGCTCCGGCGATTCCCTGCAGAAGTTCGAGCGCGTGCTGCACGCGGCCGGACAGAGCGGGGTCTTGACCGGCTCGCTGCGGAGGCCGGGGCTGCGCGTCGTTCCCTTGCAGTCGTGGTACGACCATTCCTTTGGCGAGCCGGGTGCCGAACTCCGGCGGGTGTGGGCGGACTTCGTGGCCTGCCGCTGGCCCGACGGCTGGCAGGCGCCTGAAGTGGCCCGGGAGATGTTCGCACGCAACCCGCCTGAACCGCCTCGCGCCGAGGGTGAAACGTTGATCAGCTTCTCGCACTTCATGCCACGCATCGACCTGATGCCGGCCGGTGTGCCGGCGCGAGTACGCATGCTGTTTCCGGTGCTCGGCACGAGCCGCCTTGACACGGAGATCCGCCGTTTGAAGGCGTCGGTGCACGTCTATGGCCACAGCCATCTCAACCGCGACGTGCAGGTCGCGGGATTGAGGTACGTCAACAACGCCTACGGCTATCCCCACGAGACAGCGATTGCCGCGAAGCGGCTGCTGACCGTGTGGGAATGCTGAGGGAGGCTGTCAGCGCACGGCGCTGATGCGCTCGAATCGAATCAGCTTCGGGGTGCTGGCTTCGTACTTCCGAGCTGCGTACATTGACAGGCCACAGCCCTGCAGGAGACTCGAATGAACGAAGTTGTTGTCGTCATCGGACCAGGATCGATCGGTCAGGCGATCGCCAGGCGCGTGAGTGCGGGCAAGCATGTGCTGCTCGCAGACCTGCGCGAAGAAAATGCCCACGCCGCAGGGAAGGTCCTCAGCGAAGCCGGATACGAGGTAAGCACGGCGATTGTCGACGTTTCGTCGCGTGAGTCCGTGCATGCACTGGTCGATCATCCGGCGATATCCCGCCCCGCGCGGGCCGGTGAGTTCGTCCTTGGCAAGTGGAGTGATGATGATGCCCGGGCTGATCGCACTAATCAGCCGATTTTGAGGGTCGGATTTTGTGCCGTTGGAGGCCTTCAAAAGGCCTGTTTTTCGAAATTCACGGCACGTTTTCGTCACAGTCACGGAGGCGGTTTTGGGTGCTCAAGGTTGCCTCGCGGGAACAGACTCGCTGCGGACTTATCGGCAAGAACATCTCGGCCGGCCGCTAAGCAGACATTCGTCGAATGTTTGCAATCGACGAATGTTTGGAACATACTAGAACCGCACCAACCCAACCACTCCCTCCTCATGCGCTCCGATGTCACGCACACGCAAATAGTACTGCAGCTGGTGCGCAAGAACGGCTGGCTGCGCGCGAGCGATCTGGCCGATGCGGGTGTGCCGCGCGTGGTCCTGACACGCATGGCGGCAAGGGGCCAACTGGAGCGAGCAGCGCGCGGGCTGTACCGTCTTCCAGACAGCGGTAGCCAAGGGGTTCTACGCCCAAACCGCCGGAAATTCCGACGCCACGGGTAAAACAAAATTTCCAGGCGCCAACCCCTTCAGCGAGTCGGCTCAGCGAACACCGCCGCCATCTGGCGCGCGCGCTTGACATCGTCGGAGTGCAGG
>JAEKLF010000089.1 GCA_019509985.1 Burkholderiales bacterium
GTCGCTGACCGCCACGCCGGCCTTGAACTGTACGGTGTTGAGCTTGCCCGCCGTGGTGTCGTAGGTGTAGCCGACGGTGTCCTGGCCGTCACCACGGCCGAACAGATAGGTGTTGTTGCCGTAGCCGCCGTCCAGCCAGTCGTTGCCCGTGCCGCCGTCCAGCGTGTCGTCGCCGTTGCCACCGTACAGCGCGTCGCTGCCGTCGCCGCCGTTGAGCTTGTCGTTGCCGTCCACGCCCTGCAGCGTGTCGTTGCCGCGCCCGCCGTTGAGGGTGTCGGCGCCAGGCGTGCCCTGCAGGTATTCGTCGGCGGGCAGGCCCTTGCCCATCTCGGCCAGGATGGCCGCGATGTTCCAGACGGTGCCGTCGTCAAAGCGCACCTGCTGGACGGGGTTGTAGGGGCTGGCCGGGTTGTCGGCCTGGAAGAAGTAGTTCACCAGCAGCCGGTCGTCGGTGCCGTTGATGGCCAGTTCCAGAGACTCGTAGCCACCCTGGCTGCCGGTCACGCGGCGCACGCTGACGTCGCTGACCGCCACGCCGGCCTTGAACTGCACGGTGTTGAGCTTGCCCGCCGTGGTGTCGTAGGTGGTGGCGACGGTGTCCTGGCCGTCACCACGGCCGAACAGGTAGGTGTTGTTGCCGTAGCCGCCGTCGAGCCAGTCGTTGCCGCCGCCGCCGTCCAGCGTGTCGTCGCCGTTGCCGCCGTACAGCACATCGCCACCGTCGCCGCCGAGCAGGCGGTCATTGCCGTCGTTGCCGGACAGCAGATCGTCGCCGCGGCCGCCGGTCATCGTGTCGGTGCCGTTGGTGCCGCGCAGGTTGTCGTTGGCCTCGCTGCCGGCATTCATCAGCTCAATGAGCCTGGCGAGGTTCCAGACCGTGCCGTCGGCGAACTTCACCTGCTGCAACTGGTTGTAGTAGTTGCCCGGGTCGTCGCCGTAGAGGAAGAAGTTGGCCGTGATGCGGTCGTTGCTGCCGACGATGGCCAGCTCCAGGCCGTTCATGCCGCCGCTCTGGCTCTCGTAGACGCGGCGCACGCTGACGTCGCCAGGCAGCACGTCGGCGCGGAACTGGAGGGTGTTGAGCTTGCCGGTCGTCGTGTCGTAACGGGCAGCGATGCTGTCCTGGCCATCGCCGCGGCCGAAGACATAGGTGTTGTTGCCGGGACCGCCGTCGAGATAGTCGTTGCCGGCGCCGCCGACCAGCGTGTCGTTGCCGTCTTCACCGTAGAGGGTGTCGTTGCCCTCTTCGCCGTAGAGGGTGTCGTCGCCGCCGCGGCCGGCCAGGGTGTCGTTGCCGGCGCCGCCGTGCATCTGGTCGGCGGTGTAGGTGCCGGCGACGTTGTCGTCGGCCGGCGTGCCGGCCAGCAGCTTCGCGACGATGTCGTCGACCGTCCATTCGGTGCCGTCGTCGAAGCGCACCTTGGTCAGGCCGTTGTAGTTGTTGGCCGGGTTGTCGGTGTAGAAGAAGGCGTTGACGGTGACCTTGTCGGTCGTGCCGGCGATGCTCAGCTCCAGCGCGTTGTTGTTGCCGCCAAAGTAGTTGTCGTAGGCCTGCTTGACGATGACGTCGGCCGGCGCGATGCCGGCCTTGAACTGCAGCGTGTTGACGCGCGTCGTGACGCCGCCGTTGTGGTTGTAGTAGAGCCGGTCCTGGCCGTCGCCGCGGCCGAACAGGAAGGTGTTGTTGCCGTAGCCGGCATTGACGGTGTCGTTGCCGACGCCGCCGTCGATGAGGTCGTCGCCGTCGCCGCCATCGATGGAATCGTCCCCCGCGCCGCCGTAGATCTGGTCGTTGCCCGCGCCGCCGCTGATGGAGTCGTTGCCATCGCCACCGTCGAGCAGGTCGACGCCGTTGCCGCCGCTGACGCTGTCATTGCCGGTGCCGCCGCTGACGCTGTCGTCGCCGTCGTCGCCGGAGAGGTTGTCGTTGCCCGCGCCGCCGTCGATGAGGTCGTTGCCTGCCGCACCGGCGATGCTGTCGTTGCCCAGGCCACCGTTGAAGACGTCGTCCGCAATCGTGCCGCGCACGTTGTCGTCGCCGTCGGTGAAGGTCTGCACCTTGGCCAGCAGCGCCGCGATGTCCCATTCGGTGCCGTCGTCGAAACGCACCTTCTGCAGGCCGTTGTAGTTGTTGGCCGGGTTGTCGCTGTAGAAGAAGGCGTTGACGGTGACCTTGTCGGTCGTGCCGGCGATGCTCAGTTCCAGCGCGTTGTTGTTGCCGCCGAAGTAGTTGTCGTAGGCCTGCTTGACGATGACGTCGGCCGGCGCGACGCCGGCCTTGAACTGCAGCGTGTTGACGCGTGTCGTGACGCCGCCGTTGTGGTTGTAATAGAGCCGGTCCTGGCCGTCGCCGCGGCCGAACAGGAAGGTGTTGTTGCCGTAGCCGGCGTTGAGCGTGTCATTGCCGGCCCCACCGTCCAGCGTGTCATCGCCGTCACCGCCGTCCAGGCCGTCGTCGCCGTCGCCGCCTTGCAGCAGATCCTTGCCCGCGCCGCCGCTGAGGCTGTCGTTGCCGGCACCACCGATGACGGTGTCGTCGCCGTCCTCGCCGGACAGGCTGTCGTTGCCCGTGCCGCCGTCGATGAGGTCGTTGCCGCCGGCGCCGGTGATGCTGTCGTTGCCGCCCAGGCCGTAGAAGCTCTCGTCGGCGCTGGTGCCGCGGAATACGTCGTCGCCCTCGGTGCCGGTGTAGACCCTGGCCAGGATGGCCGCGATGTTCCACTCGGTGCCGTCGTCGAAGCGGATCTTCTGCAGGCCGTTGTAGTTGTTGGCCGGGTCGTCGTTGTAGAAGAAGCCGTTGACGGTGATCTTGTCGGTCGTGCCGGCAATCGACACCTCCAGCGCACGGTTGCCGCCGAAGTAGTTGTCGTAGGCCTGGCGCACCGTCACGTCGCCCGGCAGCACGCCGGGCCTGAGCTGCAGCGTGTTCGTGCGCGCCTGGCCGCCGTTGTAGTTGTAGTAGAGGCGGTCCTGGCCGTCGCCGCGGCCGAACAGGAAGGTGTTGCTGCCGTAGCCGCCGTTCAGCGTGTCGTTGCCCGCGCCGCCGTCCAGGGTGTCGTCGCCGTCGCCGCCGTCCAGGCTGTCATCGCCGTCGCCACCCAGGAGCTGGTCGGCACCGGCCTCGCCGGCCAGGCTGTCGTTGCCCGCGCCGCCGGAGACGATGTCGTCGCCGCCGGCACCGTTCAGCGAGTCGTTGCCCGTGCCGCCGTTGATGACGTCGGTGCCGCTGGTGCCGCGCACGTTGTCGTCGCCCGAGGTGCCGGCGAAGAGCAGGCTGAGGAGGGTGGCCGCGTCCCACTCGGTGCCGTCGGCAAAGCGCACGCGCTGGATGCCGGCATAGCCGTTGGCAGGGTCGTCGTTGTAGAAGAAGCCGTTGATGCTGACCTTGTCGGCCGTGCCGGCGATGCCCAGCTCCAGCGCGCGGTTGCCGCCGAAGTAGTTGTCGTAGGCCTGCTTGACGACGATGTCGCCCGGCACGATGCCGGCCTTGAAGACCAGCACATTGGTGCGCGCCTGGCCGCCGTTGTAGTTGTAGTAAAGGCGGTCCTGGCCGTCGCCGCGGCCGAAGGTGAAGGTGTTGCTGCCGTAGCCGGCGTTCAGCGTGTCGCTGCCGGCGCCGCCTTCCAGCGTGTCGTTGCCATCGCCGCCGTCCAGGCTGTCGTCGCCGTCGTTGCCGAAGAGCTGGTCGGCGCCGGCCTCGCCGATGAGGCTGTCGTTGCCCGTGCCGCCCGAGACGGTGTCGTCGCCGCCGGCGCCGTTCAGCGTGTCGTTGCCGGCGCCGCCGGTGATGGTGTCGGCCGCGCTGGTGCCGCGCAGGTTGTCGTCGCCGGCCGTGCCGGCCAGCAGCATCGTGACGATCTGGTTGGCCGTCCACTCAGTGCCGTCGGCGAAGCGCACCTTCTGGATGCCGGCGTAGGCGTTGGCCGGGTCGTCGTTGTAGAAGAAGCCGTTGATGCTGACCTTGTCGGCCGTGCCGGCGATGCTCAGCTCCAGCGCGCGGTTGCCGCCGAAGTAGTTGTCGTAGGCCTGCCGGACAATGACGTCGGCGGGCGCGATGCCGGCCTTGAATTGCAGCGTGTTGGTACGCGCCTGGCCGCCGTTGTAGTTGTAGTACAGCCGGTCAGAGCCGTCGCCGCGGCCGAAGACGAAGGTGTTGCTGCCGTAGCCGCCATTGGTCGTGTCGTCGCCCGCGCCGCCTTCGAGGACGTCGTCGCCGTCGCCGCCGTCCAGGCTGTCGTTGCCCGTGCCGCCGTAGAGGCTGTCGTTGCCGCCGCCGCCGTTCAGCGTGTCGTTGCCGGCTGCGCCGTTCAGCAGGTCGGAGCCCGTGCCGCCGTTGAGGGTCTCGCCAGCCGCCGTGCCCATGCCGAGCAGGAAGAGCAGTTGCGACACGTCCCAGGTCGTGCCATCGGCGAAGGTCACCTTCTGCAGGCCGTTGAAATCGTTCGCGGGCGTGCCGCCGTACAGGAAGCCGTTGAAGGTGATGACGTCGGCCGTGCCGTTGATCGTCAAAGCGAGGGCCACATTGCCGCCGGCCTGGCTGTCGATGGCTCGCGCCACGCTCACGTCGGCTGGAGCGACGCCGGCCTTGAACTGCAGCGTGTTGACCTTGCCCAGGTTGGGATCCGGGTAGGACTGGACGGTCGTCGCCCCGTCGCCGCGGCCGAAGAGGTAGAGGTTGTTGCCGGGGCCATTGGTGACGGCGACGTTGCCCTCGCCCGCACTGGCCGCCAACACATGGCTTTGCGGGCCGGCGCTGTCGAGCAGGCTCAGCAGGTCGGCGGCGCTCCAGCGTGTGCCGTCGGCGAAACCCACGGCCTGTACGGGGTTGGCGGTGCCGGGCGTCGTCGACGCGCTGTCAGCGAAGAAGCCGCGCACCTGGATGCGGTCGGCGCTGCCGCGTAGTGAGATCTCGAGAGCCGTCGCGTCACCGCTGGCATCGTCAACGACGCGGCGCACCGCGAGGTCGGCCGGCGCGATGCCGGCACCCAGCTTGAGCAGCCCGGGGGTCTCGTCGCCGCCCGAGCGGGCGTCGATCCAGGCCGCGCCCTCGCCGTGCTCGAAGTCGTAGACCTTGTCGGCCGCCGGTGCGTCCTGGGTCGCCAGCAGGTGCACGGCCGGCAGTGCGTCGGCCGACAGCAGCAGCTTGGGCTCCAGCGTCTCGATCTTCCAGGGGTCAGGCCTGCGGGTCTCGACGCGGGTGGACGCGTTCTTGGAGGCACGACGCAGGGCAGCCGCCGCACGGGCGCGCAAGGACTTGATCGACATTCTGAAACCCTCGGAAGTTCGTTTGGCCGCCTCCGTTGTTTCATGTAGTTACATGCGGCAAGGAGCGCGCCTGCCACGGAGATGGCCGCCGGATTCTGGGGTTCAGGCCGTGACGGATTTACGGTTGTTCACCTGCAAACGAGGGGGAGGCCCCGGCCGCCGGCTTCGTGATCCCCCTAGCCTTTGGGATAGGGGAATCCGCTTGACAACGCAGTCAGGCGTTGCCCGGATATCGCCTAGATGCCACGTGAACGATCGGCCGCGAATTGCGCACGCCAGGCGTCGAAGCGGCCGGCGTCCAGCGCTGCACGGATCTCGGCCATGAGGTTCAGGTAGTAATGCAGGTTGTGCACGCTGGTCAGCATGGGCCCGAGCATCTCGCCGCAGCGGTCGAGGTGGTGCAGATACGCCCGTGAGAAGCCGCGGCAGCATTCGCAACCGCAGGTTTCATCCACCGGCTTTTCGTCGGACTTGTAACGCGCGTTGCGCAGCCGCAGGTCGCCAAAGCGCGTGAAAAGATGGCCGTTGCGCGCGTTGCGGGTGGGCATCACGCAATCGAACATGTCGATGCCCTGGCTGACGCCTTCAACAAGGTCCTCCGGCGTGCCCACGCCCATCAGATAGCGCGGCTTGTGGGCCGGCAGCTGGTGGCCCGTGTGTTCCAGGACGCGCTGCATCTCGGCCTTGGGCTCGCCCACCGACAGGCCGCCGATCGCATACCCCGGCAGGTCCAGCTCGGCCAGGCCGGCCAGCGACGCGTCGCGCAGGTTCGTGAACATGCCACCCTGGACGATGCCGAACAGCGCGTTGGGGTTGTTCAGCCGCCCGAACTCGGCGATGCAGCGCCTGGCCCAGCGCAGGCTCAACTCCATGGACGACCTGGCCTCACGCTCGGTCGTCAGCACGCCCTTGCTCTCGTAGGGCGTGCACTCGTCGAACTGCATGACGATGTCGGAATTGAGCACCGTCTGGATCTGCATGCTGACCTCAGGGGTCAGCAGGAGCTTGTCGCCGTTGACGGGCGACGCGAACTTGACGCCCTCCTCGCTGATCTTGCGCATCGCACCCAGGCTCCAGACCTGGAAGCCGCCGGAGTCGGTCAGGATGGGCTTGTTCCAGCTCTCGAAGCGGTGCAGGCCGCCGAACTGCGTCACCACGTCCAGGCCCGGGCGCATCCACAGGTGGAAGGTGTTGCCCAGGATGATCTGCGCGCCCATCTCCTCCAGCGAGCGAGGCGTGACGCCCTTGACCGTGCCGTAGGTGCCCACGGGCATGAAGATGGGCGTCTGCACGACGCCATGGTTGAGCGTGAGCGTGCCGCGGCGGGCGCGGCCTTCGGTCTTGAGGAGGTCGAACTTCAGCATGGGGCCGGGATTGTCTCGCGCCGCAGCAGCATCGCATCGCCATAGCTGAAGAAGCGGTAGCGCTGCTCGATGGCGTGGCGGTAGAGATCGCGGATGCGCTCGTAGCCGGCAAAGGCGCTGACCAGCATCATCAGCGTGCTGCGCGGCAGGTGGAAGTTGGTCAGCAGGCGGTCGACGACCTGGAACTGAAAGCCCGGCGTGATGAAGATGTCGGTCTCGCGCGCGCCGGTCTGCAGCAACTCGGTCAGGCCGGCCCGGCGCGCCGCAACGGCCGCCGACTCCAGCGTGCGCAGCGTCGTCGTGCCCACGGCCAGCACGCGGCCACCGGCGGCCTTCGTCGCGGCGATGCGTGCTGCGGTGTCGGCCGGCACCTGGCACCACTCGCTGTGCATCTTGTGCTCGGCAATGCGGTCAACGCGCACCGGCTGGAAGGTACCGGCACCCACGTGCAATGTCACCTCGGCCGTGCCGACGCCACGCTCGGCCAGCGTCGCCAGCACGGCCTCGTCGAAATGCAGTGCGGCGGTCGGCGCGGCCACGGCGCCCGGCTGGGCGGCAAACACCGTCTGGTAGCGGCGCACGTCGTCGGCGTCATCGGCATGGGCGATGTAGGGCGGCAGCGGCACATGGCCGTGGGCGTCCAGCAGCGCGAAGGGGTCGCCGGCAAAGCGCAGGTGGAAGAGCCCGTTGTCCGGCCCGCAGCGGCCCAGCACCTCGGCGTCGAAGGCGTCGGCAAAGCGGATGCGGCTGCCGGGCTTGGGACTCTTGCTGGCGCGCAGGTGCATCCAGACTTCCTGCGTGCCGGGCAGCACGCGCTCGATCAATGCTTCGACCGCCCCACCAGTCGCCTTGACGCCATAAAGCCGCGCCTTGATGACCTGGGTGTTGTTGAAGACCAGCAGGTCGCCCGCGTCCAGCAGCCCGGGCAGCTCGCGAAACACGCGATCGACGATCCGCGGGCCGGTCGCGTCCAGCAGGCGTGAACCGCTGCGCTCGGGCGCGGGGTGCTGCGCGATCAGCTCGGGCGGAAGGTCGAAGTCGAAGTCGGCCACCGTGTAGGCGGGCGCGGCGGGAATGGAGCTCATGGGCGCGTTTGAGGGCCGGACGGACCCGTGCCAAAGGGAGGCGATTGTCCCATCGCCCTCCCTTGACCTGGCTCAAGGTGCCGCGCCTGGGTGGGTGGGAGCATGACCGCAGGAGGTTCCATGAGCACAACCTTGACCCAGGGACAACACGCGCTGCTGGAGAACGAACTGCGGCTGGCGCGCGAGCGCGTCGAGCAGGCGCTGAAGGCGCAGCTCAACGGCCAGGCGCGTGTCGCCCACGCCGCGGCCCTGCTCGCGGACGACCCGCGCGAATGGAGCGAACACGAGGCCGACCGCGAAGTCGACCAGGCTCGCAGCGACCGCCTGCTGGTCGAGCTGGGCGACATCGACGACGCGCTGATGCGCCTGCGGCAGCCCGGCTACGGCCGCTGCATCGACTGCGCCGCCGTCATTCCCTTCGACCGCCTGCAGCAACTGCCGCAGGCCCTGCGCTGCCTCGACTGCCAGACCACCATCGAAGCCGCGCGCTGACCCCTTCCAGGAGATCCCATGTTCCACGCCGTTGTCCACCTCGACCACCACCACGCCCAGGTGCTGCATTTCGACGCCCACCAGGTGCACGCCGCCCGCATCGAACCCCACCATCGGCCCGCCCATGGCCGCGACGAACGCGAGGAGCATGCCCTCTTCGCCGCCATCTGCCAGGCACTGCAGGACACGCCTGAGGTGCTGGTGACGGGCTCGCACCCGGTCATTGGCGAGTTCCGTCACTACGTCGAGGCGCACCGGCCGCAGCTGGCAACGCGCATCGCGGACTACCGACCGGCGGCGCCGCTCAGCCAGGGCCAGATGCTGGCTCTGGCGCGCCAGTTCTTCACCGCCTTCGACCGCATGGCCGGGGTGCCGACACCGAGCTGAACCCGGCGGCCGGCGGCGGGCCGCGCCATATTCCACGCCGGTGCCGCGTCGGTCACGACGCCGTCAGATGCCGCGGCATAGACTCGCGCGCACCTGTCCACCGCCCCCGTGAAGCGCCGCAACTGTCTTGCACTGACCGCCTGCCTCGGCCCGCCCCTCCCGGCGTTTGCTGTGCCCGCGAAGCGCAGCCTGGTCGGCTTCACGGAGAACCTGCCGCCGCTGAACTACCAGGACGAATCCGGCGCCGCGCAGGGGTTCAGCGTCGAGTTGCTGCGCCTGATGGCCAGGGCCGCCGGCCTGTCGCTGGAGCTGCAGGTGATGCCCTGGCAGCGCACGGTGCAGATGGCCGAAGCCGAGCCGGCCAGCGTGCTGTTCTCGCTGACGCGCACACCGGAACGCGAGGCCCAGTTCCAGTGGGTCGGCCCGATCGCACAGCGGCGCATCCTCATCTACAAACTCGCCCGCCGCAGCGATCTAAAGCTCAACCAGCTCAGCGACCTCGGCTCACTGCGCATCGGCGTCGTGCGCGACTCGGCCGCCGACAGGCAACTGCAGGCCAGCGGCC
The DNA here is from genome assembly GCA_019509985.1 of Burkholderiales bacterium. Classification (GTDB taxonomy): domain Bacteria; phylum Pseudomonadota; class Gammaproteobacteria; order Burkholderiales; family Burkholderiaceae_C; genus Pelomonas. The sequence continues at coordinate 9,159 of JAEKLF010000089.1, forward strand.
TGAGGCCCAGCGTTCAACTCGAACACGGCCTGGACGACGCCACGAATGTGCGCAAGCTGCTGGCCGGGCGCATGGAGTTCGTCGCGCTGCTGGACTGGGCCGCGGCCTGGAACATGCGGCAGATGAAGCTGCCCTACGCCACGCTGCAGCCCGTCATGGAGCAGGACGCCAGCCGCTCGTACTGGTACGGCCTGCGCCCCGACGCGGAACCGGCGCTCGTCAAACGGCTGCAGGCCGGGCTGGATGCCCTCAAGCGCGATGGGCGCTACGAGCGGCTGCGGCAGCGCTATTTCATCTAGGCGCTGCGTCACTGCGCCTCCAGCGGGGCGCTGGCCGCCCTCAAAATGCCGCCCATGCCCGAGGCCGCCGCCACGCCACCACCCGCCCCCAAGTCCGCACCGCAGAAGGCGATGGAGAAGCTCGGCCTGCTGCGCGACATCGACCTCGCGCTGCATCTGCCGCTGCGCTACGAGGACGAGACGCGCATCACGCCCATCGCCGCACTGCGCGAGGGAGAGCCGGTGCAGGTCGAGGGCGTCGTCATCGACTGCCAGGTGGAGCTGCGCAGCCGCCGCCAGCTGCTGGTGCGCGTGAAGGACGACTCGGGCACGCTGCTGCTGCGCTTCCTGCACTTCTACCCCTCGCAGCAGAAGCAGATGTCGGCCGCAGCGCGGCTGCGCATCCGTGGCGAGGCGCGCGTCGGCTTCTTCGGCCGCGAGATGGTGCATCCCGTCGTCAAGGTGGTTGACGAGGACACCCCGCTGGCGCAGGCGCTGACGCCCGTCTATCCGGCCAGCGCCCAGCTGCCGCAGGCTTATCTGCGCAAGGCCGTGGCCTCGGGCCTGGCACGGGCCGACCTGCGTGAGCTGCTGCCGGCGGGCGTCGTGCCGCGCGGCCTGCCCAGCCTGAAAGACGCGCTGCAGTATCTGCACCACCCCCCGCCAAGCGCGTCGCAGCAGGCCCTGCACGACCACAGCCACCCGGCCTGGCAGCGGCTCAAGTTCGAGGAGCTGCTGGCCCAGCAGTTGTCGCAGCTGCAGGCCCAGCGCGAGCGGGCATTGCTGGTGGCGCCGGCGCTGAAGGCCAAGCCGGGCGGCCTGCACGAGGGCTTGCTGGCGGCGCTGCCCTTCCAGCTGACGACCGCGCAAGCGCGCGTGGCCGAGGAGATCGCGCAAGACCTGGCCCGGCCGCAACCCACGCATCGCCTGCTGCAGGGCGACGTGGGCTCGGGCAAGACCGTCGTCGCCGCGCTGGCCGCGGCCGTGGCCATCGACGCCGGCTGGCAGTGCGCGCTGATGGCACCGACCGAGATCCTGGCCGAGCAGCACTTCCGCAAGCTGGTGCAATGGCTGGAGCCGCTGGGGCTCCAGGTCGCCTGGCTGACCGGCAGCGTCAAAGGCAAGACGCGGCAGAAGATGCTGGACGCGGCCGCCTCGGGCGAGGCGCAACTCGTCATCGGCACGCATGCCGTCATCGAGGACAAGGTCAAGTTCGCCCGGCTGGGCCTGGCCGTCATCGACGAGCAGCACCGCTTCGGCGTCGCCCAGCGGCTGGCGCTGCGCAACAAGCTCAAGTCGATGGCCCTGGAGCCGCACCTGCTGATGATGAGCGCGACGCCCATCCCGCGCACGCTGGCGATGACCTACTTCGCCGACCTGGACGTGTCCACCATCGACGAGCTGCCGCCCGGCCGCAGCCCCATCGTCACCAAGGTGTTCACCGAGTCCAAGCGCCATGACGTCGTCGACAAGATCCGCATGGCGGTGGCGGACGGCGCCCAGGTCTACTGGGTCTGCCCGCTGGTGGAGGAGTCGGAAGCCGTGGACCTGCGCAACGCGACCGAGACCCACGCCGAGCTGAGCGCAGAGCTGCCGGGCGCCCGCGTGGGCCTGCTGCACGGGCGCATGTCGCCCGCAGACAAGGCCGCGGTGATGGCGCAGTTCTCCAGTGGCGCGATGAGCGTGCTGGTGGCGACGACCGTCATCGAGGTCGGCGTGGACGTGCCCAACGCCAGCCTGATGGTCATCGAGCACGCCGAGCGCTTCGGCCTGGCGCAGCTGCACCAGCTGCGCGGCCGCGTCGGGCGCGGTTCGGTCGCCAGCGTCTGCGTGCTGATCTACAGCCCGCCGCTGTCCGACACCGGCAAGGCACGGCTCAAGGCGATGGCCGAGACGACCGACGGCTTCGAGATCGCGCGGCGCGACCTGAACATCCGCGGCCCCGGCGAGTTCATGGGCTCGCGCCAGAGCGGCGCCGAGCTGCTGCGGTTTGCGGACCTGCAGGAGGACGCGCCGCTGCTGGTCGCCGCCCGCGCGCTGGCGCCCGAACTGCTGGACCGTCACCCGGCAGCGGCAGCGGCGCAGGTCAGGCGCTGGCTGGGGACGAAGGCGGAGTACCTGAAGGCCTGACTGGCCTCACAGGCTCACTTGCAGCTGAAGCTCTTGGCGTTGACTTCCTTCACATTGCCGGCGCCGCAAGTGGCCAGCGCCTGTTCGCTCATCCGGGTGACGGCGGCCGAATCGGTCTGCGTCGAGATGGGCGGCGCGAAGATGCAGGCGCTGAGCAGGGCAGAGGCGGTCAGGGCGACGGCGAAGGCGGCGATGCGGTTCATTCGAGTTCTCGGGTGAGGTGTCGTTGAAAGGCCCGCATCGTCGCTGCAATCCGGCGACCAATCTCGCGGCGGACGACAGGTTGCAGATCCCGTGGGACAAACTGCACTCCGCCTGGACACGCCGGCATCAGAGCTCCAGCTTCTCTCGCAACAGCCTGGCCTGCCGCCGCGACACCTCGACCCGGTGGCCGTCGCGCAGCGTGACGCGGTAGCCGTCGTTGCTCCAGGGCTCGATGCCCTGGATCCAGCGCAGGTTGATGAGGTGGCTGCGGCTGGCGCGAAAGAACAGCTGCGGATCCAGGCGGTCCTCCAGGCTGGTGAGCGTGCGCGCGAGCAGCGGGCGCTGGCCGTCGAACCAGGCCTGCGCGTAGTTGCCGCAAGCTTCAAACCCGGCGACGTCGCCCAGGCGCACGAACCAGCAGCGCTCGCCGTCACGCAGGAAGACCATGTCGTCGGCCCCCTTCAACGTGGTCGCCAGCGCTGCGACGGGCGCGGGCCGCAGGCGCTCGCGGGCCTTGGCCAGCGCCGTTTCCAGGCGGTCAGCGGCGATGGGCTTGAGCAGATAGTCCAGCGCATTGCGCTCGAAGGCGGCCAGCGCATGCTGGTCATAGGCCGTGGTGAAGACGACAAGCGGCATGTGTTCAAGCTGGTCCAGCAGGTCGAAGCCGGTGGCGCCCGGCAGCTCCACGTCGAGCAGCAGCAGCTCCGGCTGCAGCGTGTCGATGGCCTCGCGGGCCGGTGCCAGCTCGGCGGCCTCGCCGATGACGTCGGCATCGGGCACGGCGGCCAGCAGCGTGCGCAGCTCCTGGCGAGCCAGCCGCGAGTCTTCGACGATGTAGATCCTCATGCGTTCAGTTCCACGGTGACGTTGACGCGGCCATCGGCCGCCGCGATGCGGCAGCCCGCGCCATCGCCGCCAGCGCGCGCGAGGCGCTCGCGCAGGTTGGCCAGTCCCAGGCCGGTGCTGTCCGTCGATCCCGGCTTCCACTGGCCCGGGTTGTCGACGGCGATGTTCAGCTTGCCGCCAGCACGTGCGATGCGGATGTCCACGACACCGCCGCCGGCCGTACGCGCGATGCCATGCTTGATCGCGTTCTCCACCAGCAGCTGCAGCAGCATGGGTGGCACGCTGGCGGCGGCTGCAGCGGGGTCGACCTGCCAGTCCACGCGCAGCCGCTCCTCGTGGTGCAGCTGCTCCAGCGCCACATAGTCGCGCACGACGGCCAGCTCGTCGGCCAGCGGCACGCGCTCCTTGGCGCTGTGCTGCAGCGTGTGGCGCAGCGTGTTGGACAGCCGGCTCAGCATCTCGCGGGCGCGGGCCGGGTCTTCGTTGATGAGGGCGCGCAGGTTGTTCAGCGCGTTGAACAGGAAGTGCGGGTTGATCTGGGCGCGCAGCACCTGCAGCTCCAGCGCGCGGGCGGCGGCCTCGGCCTGCCACTTTGCGATCTCGCCGCGCTTCCAGCGGTCGAGCATCTGCAGGCCCACCCACACGGCGAGCCACAGCCACAGCACGATGGTGGTGTTCATCGTGTAGCCCAGCAGCACACCCAGCCCATGCGGCGTGCCGCTCGGGAATGTCAGCCAACCGAGCGAAAGACCGACCCAGTTGACGACGAAGAGCAGGCCCTGCACTGCCAGCGCGAACAGGGGCGGCAGCGTGGCCAGGCGCAGCAGCAAGGCCGATGGCGAGCGCTCCAGCCAGCCGCGGCGCAGCACCAGTGCCCGCAGGCTTTCGGTGGCGGCCCACAGGCCCAGGGCCACCATCAGCATCACGAAGACGAGCGAGCCGGTCGGCCGCTGGTAGGCGGCCACCATCGCCAGCGAGATGCCGGCATAGCCGCCCCAGACCAAGGCCTGCACCGCAAACCGCCGGCGGCTGTCCATGTCCTCGTTGCTCCCTCGTTCGAGTTGGTTTTCAGCGTGCGGCCAGGAAGGTCTTGACCTCGCCGACCAGCCAGTCGGCATCGTCCCACATGAGGAAGTGGTAGCCGCGCTGGCTCATCACGACCTTGACGCCGTTCAGGCCCGCATACTGGGTCTCGAAGATCTTCTTCGTGCTCTCCAGCGTCGAGCCCATGGGCTCGTAGGCGGCCCAGGCGCCCAGCACCAGCGTCGGCGCCGTGACCCTGGGCAGCAGCGGGCGCAGGTCCTCGCCCCAAAGTTCGGACATGGCCTGGGCCGATGTGGCGCGGTCGCTGGCCATGCTCCATGTGAAGACGCGCTCGCCGTTGGCGGGGTCGCGGCTCATGCCCATCGCACCCTGGCGCGCACCGGCCTCCCACTGCGCCGGCGTGGCCGACAGCATCTGCTGGCGCATCGCGGCCGCGGCGCCGCGCGCGGTCTCGGCCGTCATGCCGCGCAGGCCGGCCAGGAAGGGCAGCGAGTCGACGATGACGAGGCGATCGATGCGGCCGGGCCGCTCGGCCGCCATCTGCAGCGCCAGCACGCCGCCCAGGCTGTGGCCCATGACGACGGGCTTGTCCAGCTTGCGGTCGTCCAGGTAGGCGAGCAGGCGGTCGCGCATGCCGTGCATGAAGTCGTCCGTCGCCACCGCCGGCGCGCCGGCAAAGCCGGGCAGTTGCACGATGTGGCATTGCACGCCGGGCTGCAGCGCGGCGCAGGTTTGCATCCAGGTGCTGGCGGCGCTGTTCAGGCCCGGAATCATCACGACCGGCCGGCCCTGGCCGATGACGTCGACGCGCAGGTCGCGGAACTCGACGGCCGCGGCCTGGCCGTGGCTCACGTACAGCGCCGTCGCGATGCCGACAGCTGCAGCAAACAGGCCGGCCCAGGAAGTCTTGCGGCGGGTCATCGAGGTCTCCATCAGGGTTGCGATGGAGGCCATGCTGCCGGCGCCGCGGGCCACGCGCGCCGGCCGGATGACGAACGGCAGGACGTACGGACGAATGGCGTACCGCCCGGATGGGCGGCGGCCTATTTCAGCCGCTGCGCCCAGTACACCAGCACCTCGGTGCGCGGTTCGATGTCCGTGGGACTGTAGGTGTAGGTTGGCACCACGTTGATCGCGTCCAGCACCGGCAGGCCCGAGATGATGCGGCCGAAGACCGCGTAGCCGGGGTTGGTGGCACTCTGGTAGTCCAGGCTGGTGTTGTCCTGCACGTTGAAGAAGAACTGGCTGGTGGCTGAGTCTGCGGCGTCGCGGCGCGCCATCGCGATCGTGCCGCGCAGGTTGGACAGGCCGTTGTTGCTCTCCAGTTTGATGGGCGCATACAACGGTTGCTTCAGAACCATGCCGCTGGTGTAGCCACCGCCCTGCACGACAAAGTCGCGGTCGACACGGTGGATCAAGGTGCTCGTGTAGAAACCCGCGGCGACGTAGTTGTAGAAATTGGCCACTGTCTGCGGCGCGTAGGTGTCGTAGAGCTCGACGACGATCTCGCCGCTGCTGGTCAGCATGCAGACCGTGCCCCATTGGCTGGCCGCCGACGCCGCGAGCCCAGCCGCGCTGCAGGACAGGGTGGGGGGATTCGGGTTGGGGTTGGGGCGCGGGTACTGCGTGCCACCGGCGCCGCCACCCCCACCACCGCCGCCGCCGCCGCCAATCTCGATCTCGGCACCGCCGCCGCAGGCGCTGAGGACGGTGGCCGCGCCAAGGGCGAGGATGAGGCTGAGCAGACGGTTAGGCAGGCGCATGGACAACTCCGAGGTCTGGCAGGTCAACGCCGGCCGGCGTGCGCTGTTGACCCTGCTTACAAGCCTTTACCTGCGCTGGCTATAGTCCGCGCGCCGCCACAAGCGACGCCTTTCTTCCACCTTCAGCCGTACCACCATGCCCTTGCTTCGCACCCGCCGCTCCGCCCTCCTGCTCGCTTTCAGCGCCAGCCTCGTTCTCGCCGCCTGCGGCGGCGGCGGCGGCGACTCGGGCACGCCGACCAACACCGACCCTAACGGCTGGAACGCCGTGACCGCATTGAAGGTCACGGACACCACGGTCGGCACCGGCGCGCAGGCCGACACGACCAAGACCGTGGCCGTGAATTACACCGGCTACATCTACGACGTGCGCGTCGCCAACACCAAAGGCACACAGTTCGACACCTCGGTCGGCAAGACCCCACTGAGCTTCAAGCTCGGCTCGGGCGCCGTCATCCCCGGCTTCGACCAAGGCGTCACTGGTATGAAAGTAGGCGGCAAGCGCACCGTCACCATCCCGGCAGCGCTGGCCTATGGAACCACCGGCGCTGGCGGTGGCGTGATCCCTCCGAACGCGGCCCTCGTGTTCGACCTCGAACTGATGAGCGTCAACTGACCTCGAGGTTGTCGATCAGGCGCGTGCTGCCCAGCCGGGCGGCACCCAGCGCGACCAGCGGCTGGCCGTCGACGGCCGGCCCGAGGTCGTGCTGGCGGCGCAGCGTCAGGTAGTCCGGCGCCCAGCCGGCGTCGCGCAGGGATTGCAGCGCGTCGGCTTCCATCGCATCCAGGTCGCGTTCGCCGGACTGCCAGCGGGCGATGAGGCCTTTCAGCGTGCGCGACAGGCGCAGCGCCTCGATCTTCTCGGGCGCACTCAGGTAGCCGTTGCGCGAGGACAGCGCCAGGCCTTCGTCGCTGCGGCGCGTCTCGCCGCCGTGGACAGCGACGGGCAAGGCCATCTGCGCCGTCATGCGCCTCAGCACCATCAGCTGCTGGTAGTCCTTCTTGCCGAACACGGCAACGGTCGGCTGCACGATGTTGAAGAGCTTGTGCACCACCGTGCAGACGCCGGTGAAGAAGCCGGGGCGGAAGTGGCCTTCGAGGATGTCGGCCAGCGCGGGCGGCGGCACCACCTTGAAGCTCTGGGGCTCGGGGTAGAGCTCCGTCTCGCTGGGCGCGAAGACGATGTCGCAGCCGGCGCCCTCCAGCTGCTCGCAGTCCCGGGCCAGCGTGCGCGGGTAGGTGTCGAAGTCCTCGTGCGGCGCGAACTGCAGCCGGTTCACGAAGATACTGGCGATGACCGCACCGGCCGGGCCGACCAGTTCGCGCGCCTGCTTCACGAGCGCCAGATGGCCCTCGTGCAGGTTGCCCATCGTCGGCACGAAACCGCGCTGGCGGTGGATGGCGAGCGCGTCGCGCAGCTCGGGGATGGTGTGGATCACTTGCATAGGTCTTAGCGTTTCAGCATCGCCTCCAAGGTTTGCAGCGGCGCCAGCAGGAAGGATTGGTCCAACTCCAATTCGAAGGAGAGACAGCTCCCGTAGGTGGCCTCTGCCCACGCCTCTCCGCGGAGAAGAATATGCCCAGCCGGCTGTGCGTCGAAGCGAAGCACCAATTGCTCCTCCCTGGGGCGCAACTCGGCGCTGCCGGACAGGTTGTCGTAGAGCCTGCGCAGCGAAGCAGTGAATGTTTGCAAGCTGTCGAATTCAATCCATGGCCTGATTTCGCCGCGGAATCGGGGCAGCACGATCTCCGCGCTAATGAAGTCGCGTCCCATGTCGGCGAGCGATTCAGGCAACTCAAAGCGCACACACTCGGACGCGCTGCCGAATTGAATTTCGAGATGAAGCGGGGCGCCCATGCGGTGATCAGAACCCATGCACCTCATTCACGGGGAACGTCTTGGCCTTCACCTCGTCCACATAACTCTTCACCGCGGCCAGCACCGAGTCCTTGCCCGCCATGAAGTCCTTGACGAAGCGCGGCTTCCTGCCCGGCGTGATGTTGAGCATGTCGTGCAGCACCAGCACCTGGCCCGAGCAGCCGACGCCGGCACCGATGCCGATGACGGGCACCGGCGAGGCGGCCGTGATCTCGGCGGCCAGCGCGGCCGGCACCATCTCGTACAGCAGCATGGCCGCACCCGCATCGACCAGCTCCATCGACTCGCGCTTGATGCGCGCCGCGCTCTCCTCGTCGCGGCCCTGCACCTTGAAGCCGCCTAAAGCGTTCACCGTCTGCGGCGTGAAGCCCAGGTGGCAGCAGACCGGGATGCCGCGTTCGCTGATGAAGCGCACGGTCTCGGCCGTCCAGCCGCCGCCTTCGAGCTTGACCATGTGGGCGCCGGCCTTCACCAGCGCGGCCGAGCTCTTCCAGGCCTCTTCCTTGCTGACGTGATAGCTGTCGAAGGGCAGGTCGGCAATGATCCAGGCCCACTTGTGGCCGCGCGACACGCAGAAGGTGTGATAGACCATGTCCTCCAGGCTCACCGGGGCCGTGGAGCCGCGGCCCTGCAGCACATTGCCCAGGGAGTCGCCGATCAGCAGGATGTCCACGCCGGCCTCGTCCAGCAGCGACGCGAAGGCCGCGTCGTAGCAGGTCAGCATCGCGATCTTCTCGCCGCTGGCATGCATCTGCGCCAAGCGCGGCAGGGTCATGGGTTTGCGTTCGCTCATGGCTGGCGTCTCCTGGAAAACCCTGGGGCACCCCCCGAGGCGGCCGCAGTGTAGCGTTCGGCTCTATGACCCTGACCGAATTGCGCTACATCGTCGCCGTCGCCCGCGAGCGTCATTTCGGCCGTGCGGCGGAGGCCTGCTTCGTCTCGCAACCGACGCTGTCCGTCGCGATCAAGAAGCTGGAAGAAGAGCTGGACCTGAAGATCTTCGAGCGCGGCGGCAGCGAGGTGTCGGTGACGCAGCTGGGCGAGGAGATCGTGCGCCAGGCGCAGTCGGTGCTGGACCAGGCGGGCGCCATCAAGGAGATCGCCAAGCGCGGCAAGGACCCGCTGGCCGGCGCGCTGCGGCTGGGCATCATCTACACGATCGGGCCCTACCTGTTGCCCGAGCTGGTCAAGCACACCATCGAGCTCTACCCGCAGATGCCGCTGATGCTGCAGGAGAACTTCACCGTGAAGCTCTTGGAGATGCTGCGCACCGGCGAGCTGGACTGCGCCATCATGGCCGAGCCCTTCCCTGATGCCGGCCTGGCCGTGGCCCAGCTCTACGACGAGCCCTTCGTCGTCGCGCTGCCGGCCACGCATGCGCTGGCCGGGCGCGAGACCATCTCCGCCGAGGAGCTCAAGCGCGAGACCATGCTGCTGCTGGGCACGGGCCACTGCTTTCGCGACCACGTGCTGGAGGTCTGCCCCGAGTTCGCGCGCTTCTCGACCGACGCCGAGGGCATACGCCGCAGCTTCGAGGGCTCGTCGCTGGAAACCATCAAGCACATGGTCGCGTCGGGCATGGGCGTGACGGTCGTGCCGCAGCTGTCGGTGCCGGGCGAACCCTCCAGGCATTTGCGCTTCGTGCCTTTCAGCGAGCCCGTCCCGACGCGCCGCGTCGTGCTCGCCTGGCGGCGCAGCTTCACGCGCTACGAGGCCATCGCGGCGCTGCGCAACGCGATCTACGCCTGCCAGCTGGACGGTGTCGCGCGGCTGAGCTGAGGCGGCTCGCGAGCCGGGTCAGGGCTCAACACAACTGGTGATGGCAGGGCTGGGGCACAGTCCCAGCATGTGGGCATCGCCGCCATCGAGCGGCCATTGTCAGGAGCCCGCCATGACCCAGTCCGCCCCGCGCCGTTGCCCGGCGCCCGTCCTCGCCTCCACGCTGCTCGCCAGCGCCGCGCTGCTGAGCGCCTGCGGCGGCGGCGGCACAGCCGAACCGCCGGCCCCTGCGCCGCCGCCGCCCGCGCCCAGCACGGTGGCCATCACGGGCAAGGCGGTGGACGGCGCGCTGTCGGGCGCCACCGCCTGCTATGACCTGAACGACAACGGCAGCTGCGACAGCGGCGAGCCCGCCTCCGCAGCCACCGGCGCGGACGGCGCCTTCACGCTCGCCGTCGCGCAGGCCGATGCGGGCAAGCACCGCATCGTCGTGCAGGTGCCCGCCACGGCCATCGACGCCGACACCGGCGCGGCCGTCGGCACGGCCTACACGCTGCAGTCGCCAGCCAGCGGCACGACGACCGCGCACAGCGTCTTCGTCAGCCCGCTGACGACGCTGGTGCAAGGCCATGTCGACGGCACCGGCGCCAGCGTCGCCGAAGCCACGGCCCTGGTGCAGACCCAGGCCGGCCTGGCCATGTCGCCGCTGGCCGACTTCACGGCCGCCGGCACTGCCGACAACAAGCAGGCGGCCCTCGTCGCCCGCCTCGTGCAGGCCACCACGCTGGCCCAGGCCGACGCGCTCAAGGGCGTGGCGGGCCAGGCCGACCTCAGCGGCGGCACCGCCTCGGCCGCCGACGTGCAGAAGCAGGTCACGACGGCCGTGCTCGGTGCGCTGCCGGCCATCGCCGGCAAGGCGGCGGAGTCGGCCGTCAGCGGCGCCAGCGGCGCGGCACTGACGGCGGCGGTGAGCGATGCGGCCAAGGCGGTCGTCGCCCAGGCCGGCGTCACGGCCGACGAAGCCAAGGCCGCCATCGGCGCGGCCAAGCTGCCGGTCGACACCTCGGCCGTCGCGGCGGTCGCGTCCGGCCAGCTGACCGCGCTGCGCTACGGCGACGCGAACAACTGGTATCTGCGCAGTCTGCAGAACAGCATGGCCGACAACACGCCCGACGCGAACGGCCTGATCCGCTACACCTCGGTCTACATGCTCAGCCAGAGCAGCGGCTACAGCAGCGCCGGCGTGACGCAATCCTGGAGCACGGGCGGCAGCTACGCGCGCAGCGGCGACCTGCACTGGAATGGCAGCGCCTGGGTGGCCTGCCAGCTGGGGGACCGCTTCACCACAACCGTGCGCGACGCCCAGGGCCGCGCCAGCTACGACTACTGCAGCGGCCTGCAAAAGGGCCGCAGCCTGCGCAACGTCGTGGACCTGGCGGGCTTGGGGCTCGCCAGCGTCTTCGCCAGCAAGATCCGCATCTATCCCGGCGGCGCGGATGGCGTGAACTACAAGGATTGGGGGCCGGCGAACCTCGACACATTCGGCTCCGCGACCTTTCCGGCGGGCGCCAAGCTCCACTACCAGAGCAACACCATCACCGACACCGCCATCGCCTACGACGTGCAGGCCAGCGCCGTCGTGACGGGCTTCAGCGCCGAGATCGCCGCCGGTGGCGACACGCGCACCACCACCGGCCTCGCCTGCGCCGCAACGACAACGGCCGCCACCGTGACGACGCTGGAAGACCTCGTCGCCCACAACCCTGGCAAGCCCTGCATCTTCGCCAAGGCCACCAGCGGCAGCGACTCGAGCCTGGACCCGAACGAGTCCTGGGGCACGTCCACCGCCAGCTTGGGCGTGCTCACTGGCGCGGCCACGCGGCCCACCGGCACTGGCAGTTGGTACAACACCGACCTGCGCTTGCGCGTCGCTTTCGCTGGCGGCGACAGCAAGGCGACGACCTACTACAGCTGCCTGACCCGCGCCGCCAATGCCAGCGCCCGCAACTGCAGCCCGCTGGGCACGGGCAGCTACAGCATCAAGACCCTGGGCGACGCGCGCGTGATGACGCTCAGTGGCCTGCCCGCGCTGATGCAGCAGGCCGGCTACAGCCGCGTCTTCGTCGAACGCGGCGGCAAGGTCTGGTACGGCTACCAGAACCCGGTCGGCGGCACGAACAACCTGCTGCGCCTGAACCTGGAGGCCGCCAACGCGGTGCTGGCCGCACTGCCCGGCATGCCGGCCCTGGCGCCGACGATGCGCCCGGCCGACCAGTCCAGCGCCAGCCAGGCCGCGCTGGCCATGGCCAAGGGCGCATGGATCGTGCAGGCCGGCGACGGCAGCGAGCTGATGGCACTGCGCTTCGGCGACAACGGCCGCTACCTGATGGGCGCCATGGGCCCGGCCGCCGACCACGAGCAGACCGGTCACGAGCTGGGCTGGATGGACTACGACGCGGCGACGCAGCACTTCCGCGCCCTCGTCGAGAGCAACTCCAACCTCGGCCGCGGCCTGATGCTGCGCAGCGCCGACGAGCAGGCCAGCGAGAAGCTGACGATCTCGGCCACCCAGCTCGTCTCCAGCCTGGACGGCACGACGCTGACCCGCATCAGCAACGACGCCAACGGCATCGTCGGCCTGTGGGCCCTCGGCTCGGCCACCGAGCTCAACACCCAGCACTTCCTCTTCCTGCCCAGCGGCAAGGTGTTGATGATCGACCCGCTGGGCGACACCTCGGGCGGCATCTGCACGACGCAGCGCCAGGGCCCCGCCGGCGGCGAGTACGCCAGCTACACCTGGACCGCCGGCAGCGGCGCGCTGCGCGTCTTCGGCAAGGTCTACGACACGAATGGCTGCGCCGGCCTGTTCGACAGCAGCCCTGGCGCGACGTCGGCGAGCGAGTTCACGGCCAACTTCCAGCCCTCGTCCGACGGCAAGACGGCCACCGTCACGACGGCGGACGGCGCGGTCACGCTCTACCGCATCGCGCCGCAGTGAATCCTTGAGGGAGGCGGCGGAGCCGGCCGGCGCCCTGCCGGCCGGCTCCGCTTGTTTTTGGCTATGGCTGGCTTCGAGCGATTCAAAGCACGGCCACGCCGGGCGCCGCTAAGCTCGTGCCTCGCACCGCTGGGCGCTGACGCCCTGCGCGCACGTCGTCTGATCCGTTAGGCTCGCCACGTCCCAATCCGGAGCTGCCCATGGCCAAGAAATCCACCGCCTCATCTCCCAGCATCAGCATCGGCATCAGCGACAAGGACCGCGCGGCCGTCGCCGCCGGCCTGTCCAAGCTGCTGGCCGAGACCTACACGCTGTACCTGACGACCCACAACTTCCACTGGAACGTCACCGGGCCGATGTTCAACAGCCTGCACGCGATGTTCATGGCCCAGTACACCGAGCTGTGGAACGCGGTGGACCCGATCGCCGAACGCATCCGCTCGCTCGGCCACGCGGCGCCGGGCAGCTATGCCCAGTTCACCAAGCTCAGCGGCCTGCCGGACGCGCCGACCGAGCCGCCCAAGGCGCTGAAGATGGTCGAGCTGCTGATGCAAGGCCACGAGGCCGTCGCCCGCACGGCGCGCGCCATCTTCCCGCTGGTCGACAAGGCCGGCGACGAGCCTAGCGCCGACCTGCTGACGCAGCGGCTCACCGTGCATGAACAGACCGCATGGATGCTTCGGAGCCTTTTGGCGGAGTGAGCGGGAAGCGCATGAAAGTCGCTGTACTGACCTTCGAGGGCTTCAACGAACTCGACAGCTTCATCGCGCTCGGTCTGCTCAGCCGGCTGAGCCACCTGGGCTGGTCGGCCGAGATCACGAGCCCGAGCGCCCAGGTCAGGTCGATGAACGGCGTCACGGTCACGGCGCAGCGGCCGCTGGAGTTCGCCAACGACGCCGACGTCGTGCTGTTCGGCAGCGGCATCCACACGCGAGCCATTGCCGCCAACAGTGCGCTGCTGGACCGGCTGGAACTCGACCCGGTGCGCCAGCTCATCGGCGGCCAATGCTCGGGCACGCTGCTGATGGCCCGTCTGGGGCTGCTGGCCGACATGCCCGCCTGCACCGACTCGACGACCAAGCCCTGGGTCGTCGAGGCCGGCGTGCGCGTGCTGGAGGAGCCCTTCCACGCCCGTGGCCCCATCGCCACGGCTGGCGGCTGTCTGGCCTCGCAATATCTGGCCGCCTGGGTCATGGCCTCGCGCGCCGGGCTGGACGCCGCGCGCGGCGCCCTGCACTACGCGGCACCGGTCGGCGAGAAGGACGCCTACGTCGACCGCCTGCTCGGCGTCGTCAAGCCCTTTCTGCCGCCGGCCTGACCAGGCAGTAGCCACGTAAACACCGGGTTGATGGCCAGATGGATCCGGCCTCCCGGGGCCGACACTGCGCAGGCCATGTCAGACCTGCCCTTCATCGAACGGCTCTGGGCCCAGCTCCAGCGCGGCGTCAACTTCAACGAAGGCATCCGCGGTGCGATGTCGCCGCAGGCCCGCATCCTGGAGATCGGCCCGGGCGCCGCGCCGGTGTTCCGCCGCCGCGACTTTCCCAACCTCAAGGTCTCGGACTGCTGCGACACCGGCGAGCTGCGCGCCCAGCTGCAGGCCGTCTACAAGCTGGACGAACTGCCACCCGACCTCTTCGACGACATCGACTACGTCTGCGCCGACAGCCGCCTGGCCGCCCGGGTGCCCGCCGGCCAGACCTTCGACCTGATCTTCAGCTCGCACAACATCGAGCACCAGCCCGACCTGCTGGAGCATCTGCGCAGCCTGCAGGCGCTGCTCGGCGCGGACGGCGTCGCGGCGCTCGTGATCCCGCACAAGCAGCGCACCTTCGACGTCTTCCGCCGGCCCACGACGACGAGCGACCTGCTGATGACGCATTTCGGCCCACCGGGCTGCAAAGCCGCCCAGCTCGCCTTCGACGCCGACAGCCACAGCGCCATCGCGCCGCCCGGCAGCCAGCACCTGTTCAGCGCGCAGGACCCGATGGCGCTGGGCGACCTGCGCCAGGCCTTCGAGCACTTCCAGGCCCGGCTGCGCGGCGAGGCCGCCGATCTGGCCTACCTGCACCACCATGTCTTCACGCCGGCCTCACTGCAGATCATCCTGACCGAGCTCTACCTGCTGGGCCTGTGCGACCTGCTCGCCTGCCTGTGCTCGGGCGCCGTCAGCAACAGCTTCCTGATCGTGCTGCAGGCGGTGCCGCGTTCGAGCGACCCCGCCCAGACCGCCGCGCTGGAGGCCAAGCTGCAGGAAATGCGGCTGGACCACTACCGCCGCATGAACTTCCAGGGCGGATGAGCGCAAAGGGGCGAACAGGGGGCGCAACGATAATCGCCGGTTAGCCCCTGTCCAGCCGTCTCCCATGTCAGACCCCAACCGCATCGGCGCCGAAGTCCGGCGCCGCCGCACCTTCGCCATCATCAGCCACCCCGACGCCGGCAAGACCACGCTGACGGAGAAGCTGCTGCTGTTCTCCGGCGCGATCCAGATCGCCGGCTCGGTGAAGGCGCGCAAGGCCACGCGCCATGCGACGTCGGACTGGATGGAAATCGAGAAGCAGCGCGGCATCTCGGTGGCCAGCTCGGTCATGCAGATGGAATACCGCGACTGCGTCATCAATCTGCTGGACACCCCGGGCCACCAGGACTTCTCCGAAGACACCTACCGCGTGCTGACCGCCGTGGACGCGGCGCTGATGGTTATCGACGCGGCCAACGGCGTCGAGCCGCAGACGCGCCGCCTGCTGCAGGTCTGCCGGGCCCGCAATACGCCCATCCTGACCTTCGTCAACAAGATGGACCGCGAGGTGAAAGACCCGCTGGCGCTGATGGACGAGATCGAGGCCGAGCTGGGCATGACGGTCGTGCCCTTCACGTGGCCGGTCGGCATGGGCAAGGCCTTCCACGGCGTCATGGACCTGCGCCAGCAGCGCATGCGCGTGTTCGCCCCCGGCGAGGACCGCGCCGCCGGCACGGAGGAGGTGCTGGAAGGCCTGGACAACCCGGCCTATGCGGAGCGCTTCGGCATGCAGTACGAGCAGGCGCAGGGCGAGATCGAGCTGGTGCGCGACGCCGCGCCGGCCTTCGACCGCGATGAATTCCTGACCGGCAGGCAGACGCCGATGTTCTTCGGCTCGGCCGTCAACAACTTCGGCGTGCAGGAGGTGCTGGACGCCCTCGTCGAGCTGGCGCCCGCGCCGGACTCGCGCCAGGCCATGCAGCGCACCGTGCAGCCCGACGAACCCAAGTTCACCGGCGTGGTGTTCAAGATCCAGGCCAACATGGACCCGGCCCACCGCGACCGCATCGCTTTCCTGCGCGTGGCCTCGGGCCACTTCGAGCGCGGCATGCGGCTGAAGGTCGTGCGCTCGGGCAAGGAGCTGCGGCCCAACACGGTCGTGAGCTTCCTGTCCCAGCGCCGCGAGCTGCTGGACGAGGCCTTTGCCGGCGACATCATCGGCATCCCCAATCACGGCGTGCTGCAGCTGGGCGACACCATCACCGAGGGTGAGGCCCTGCAGTACACCGGCCTGCCCTTCTTCGCGCCCGAGATGTTCCGTGCCGTCGAAGTGGCCGACCCGCTGAAGACCAAACAGCTGCGCGCCGGCCTGACCCAGCTCGGCGAGGAGGGCGCCATCCAGGTCTTCCGCCCGATGGCCGGCAGCGTGCTGCTGCTGGGCGCCGTCGGCCAGCTGCAGTTCGAAGTCGTCGCCCACCGGCTGGAGCACGAGTACGGCTGCAAGGCCCGCATCATGCCCAGCCGCTTCCAGGTGGCCCGCTGGGTGACCTGCGACGACCCGGCCGAGCTCAAGCGCTTCATCGACGCCAACGACCACCGCATGGCGCTGGACGCCGTGGACGCACCGACCGTGCTCGTCGAGTACGCGCCTGAGCTGCGCGCCATCGAGAGCAACTGGCCCAGGATCAAGTTCCATGCGCTGCGCGAGCACGCGGGGCTGGTGTTCCAGCAAAGGCTGGACGGCTGATTCCGCTTACCGCAGCTTCCTGGCGTAGCGGCTCCGCACGAAGCGGCTGATGTAGCCGCTCAGGCCGAGTCCGGCCGCCGCCAGGCGCTGCATCTCGGCCACCGCCGTGGCGCCCGGGCGGCTGGCGTCGTACAAATAGACCGAGCCATCGACGAACTCGACGGTGATGCGGCGCGGGCCCAACTCGTAGGCCACCACGCCTGAATCGCCGCTGCGATTGCCATAGCGCTGCATGGCCAGCCTGGGCAAATGGCATGCCCAGGCCATCGTGCGCAGGGCCGACGCAACGGGCCGCGCGCTGCGATGATGTGCGAGCCCCCAGCCACCCTCTCGCTCGCATGAACACGCGTCTTCTCCCCCTTGCCCTCGCTCTGGCGTGCAGCCTTGCCCAGGCCCAGGCCCCGCAGCTCGAACCCATCGTCGAAGGCCTGAAAACCCCCTGGGCCGTCGCCTTCCTGCCCGGCGGCCAGTTGCTCATCACCGAGCGCGACGGCCAGATGCGAACGGCGCAACCCGGCGGCAAGCCGAGCGCGCCGATCACCGGCCTGCCGGCCATCGACGTCGGCGGCCAGGGCGGCCTGCTGGACGTGCAGGCCGACAGCGACTTCGCCCGCAACCGCACGATCTACTTCTGCTTCAGCGAACCCAGCGCCGACAAGAAGAGCAACAGCACGGCCCTGGCCCGCGCGCACCTGAGCGACGACCTCAAGCGCCTGACCGACGTCAAGGTCATCTTCAGCCAGAAGCCCAAGGTCGACAGCCACAACCACTTCGGCTGCCGCATCGTCGAGATGCCCGATGGCAAGCTGATGCTCAGCCTGGGCGAGCGCTTCAGCCAGAAGGAGAGCGCGCAGACGCTGGACAACCACCTCGGCAAGATCGTGCGCGTGGGCAAGGACGGCAGCGTGCCGGCCGACAACCCCTTCGTGAACACGCCCGGCGCGCTGCCCGAGATCTGGAGCTACGGCCACCGCAACTCGCAGGGCCTGACGCTCGACGCCAAGGGGCAGCTTTGGCAGCACGAGCACGGCCCGCAGGGCGGCGACGAGCTCAACCTGATCAAGCCGAAGCTCAACTACGGCTGGCCCGTCATCACCTACGGCGAGAACTACGGCGGCGGCAAGATCGGCGACGGCATCGCGGCCAAGGCCGGCATGGAGCAGCCCATCGTCAAGTGGGTGCCATCCATCGCGCCCTCGGGCCTGGTGCGGCTGAAGAGCGCCAAATACGGCCCGGCCTGGCAGAACAGCTTCTTCATCGGCTCGCTGAAGTTCGGCTACCTGGAGCGCGTCAAGCTCGACGCCGACAACCGCCCGGTCGAGCAGGAAAAGCTCTTCCCCGATGCCGGCCGCATGCGCGATGTGCGCGAGGGGCCGGACGGGTTGCTCTATCTGGTGCTGGAAAGCAGCGGCCGCGTGGTGCGGGTGAAACCGGCAACACCCTGAACGCCGCCGCCGGCACGAGCGGCGAAGGCTTCATCCACGGGCGCTATCGGCCGGCACGCAGCTTCTGGATTTCCTCGAGAAGGTCGACTACCAGCGCGGCGAGTTCCGGATTGGCATCGAAGTCCTGTTCGACGGCCCGCAGGCGGCGCGCGCGGCGCAGCTGAGGGCTGGCGAACCGGCGGTTCCCTCCTTCGCCGCTGCAGCAGCCCAGCAGGCCCGCGTCGAGCCGCTGGTACAGCCACTCCACGCTCACGCCGCAGGCGCAGGCGAGCTCCTCCACGCCCAACATCTGCTCATCGATCACGACACCCACAAGAACTGGTTCGTCGTTCATCGTTCGCCTCTCAACTTTCACCAGCGCGCGGCAGAAACTCGCGGCCCAGCGCCGCGGCCATGGTCTCGTAGACCGCGCGCGCGCCGGGCAGCGTGGAGGGCGGCAGCACCACCTCCACGTCCAGCACCATGTCGCCGCCGGGCTCGCCAGCCAGGCCGCGCCCCTTCAGGCGCAGGCGCTTGCCATGCGGCGTGTCCGGCGGCACGGTCACGCGCACGGGCCCTGCGGGCGTCGTGGTCGTCACGTCCGCGCCAAGGGCCGCCTCCCAGGGTGCCAGCGGCAGCGGCTCATGCACGTCCCGGCTCTGCTCGCGCGGGCTGTCCTTGAACTGGATCTCAAGGTAGAGGTCCCCGGCGGGCGCGCCGCCGCGGCCTGCGGCGCCCTGCCCGGACACGCGCAGATGCTGTCCGGCCCGTATGCCCTTGGGAATCCTGACTTGCACATTGCGCACGACGACGGCCCGGTGGCCCTTGTCGTCCGGCGCCAGCGTGCGTACGGTGACCGAGCGTACGGCGCCCTCGACCGCTTCCGCGGCCGCTATCACCAGCTTGACGTGTTCGTCGGCACCCCGTTCGGGCGTCGCATCGGCGGGCTCCGGCGTCGAGGCGCGGCCGAACATGCTGGTGAAGAATTCGCTGAAGCCCTCGCCCGAGCGACCGGCGACCGGTGCGCCGTCGTACTGGAAGCCCTGCTTCCAGTCGCTGGCCACGTCGTTCGCGGGGCCGGGCGTCTTTGCGGCGCGCGCGTCGGCCGCCGCGGCCTGCAGCGCCCGATGGCGTCGACTCACGCCGTCATACGCGGCCCGGCGCTTCGGGTCCGACAGGGCCTCGTAGGCCTCGTTGATCCTGGCCATCGCGGCATGCGCGTCGGTCGCCGTGTTCAAGTCCGGGTGCAGCAGGCGGGCCTGTCGCCGGTAGGCCTGCTTGATCGCCGACGCGTCCGCCTCGGCGGGTACATCCAGGATCTGGTAGTAGTCCTCGAAGCGCATCGCTACGGACCTTTCGGAGAAGGGATCCGGATCTCACGAGTCTTCATCAGGGCGGCCTCGGCTGCGTCGACGTCTCAGTATGAGATTTCGGCGCACATGCACTGTCGGACGACGCCGCCTTGCTGGAGCGACGCGTCCTACCCCGGGGGGCGCCGGCCGTCCGTTGACAGCCCGCCCGGCAACGCCATCCAATGCCGCCGCGGACAACGGCGGAGGGATGCACGTGTCGAACAACGTTTCAGCCGGGACGGCCTTCGCGGCGCGCCACCGGCACGACCGCACGATGATCGCGGCGGCGGTCCTGGCGGTCTGGATGGCGATCGTCACGGGCTTCGGCCTGGACCTGGTCCAACGCGCACATGACGGCCATCTGAGCTTTCCCGCCATCGTCCACCTGCACGCCCTCGCCTACGGCGCGTGGCTGCTGCTGCTGGCCGTGCAGGTGGGCCTGGCGCGCACGCGCCGCGTGGCGATGCACCGGCGGCTGGGGCTGGCAGCGCTGCTGCTGCTGCCGTTGATGCTGGTGCTCGGGCCCGCCGCGGCGATCTCGCAGGTCGTGACCAACCCCTACATGCCCGACCGCTGGATCGCGTGGCTGAGCGTGCAGTTCACCAACGTGTCCGCGTCGGTGCCGCTGCTGGCCGCAGGCCTGCTCATGCGGCGCGACGCGGCTGCGCACAAGCGGCTGATGCTGATGGGTACCATCGCCGTCACCGAACCCGGCTTCAGCAGGATCTGGGAGCCGGCGCTGGTGGCGCTCTGGGGCGAGGGCTACCTGCCGTTCTACTTCTCCACCTACGTCGGTACCCTGCTGCTCATGCTCGCACTCGGGGTCTATGACCTCGCCACACGGCGACGGCTGCACCGGGCCTACGCCATGGCCGCCTTGTGGATCGTCGCCAACGAGGCGCTGGCCACCTGGCTCTTCCACCAGCCGTCCTGGCTGCGCGGCATGAAGGCGATGACGGGCCACGGCGGCTGACGGCGCAACTCCCGATGCGCCGGGCCGCGCGAGTCTGCGACCATCGGCGCCCGAAAGGGAGACACCGCCGATGCACGCGAACAAGATCTGGCGCCTGGCCGCCTGCCTGCTGCTGACCACGCTGGCCGCGCAGGCCGCGCCTCTGACGTCCACCGAGCTACCCCCCGTGCTGCGCGACTGGCTGCCCTGGGCGCAGCAGGGCCAGCCACCGCTGGGCTGCCCTGTCGATCAGGCTTCCGCGGAGCGGGCCGTCTGCGTCTGGCCCGGCCGCCTGCAGCTCAGCGCCGGCGCACGCGAGGCGAGCTTCCGGCTGGATGTGCAGGTCTTTGGCGCGCCGGCCCGCGTGGCCCTGCCGGGCGAGGCCGGTGCCTGGCCGCAGGACGTGAAGGCCGGCGGCAAGGCGCTGCCGGTCACCGAGGCCGATGGCCAGCCCGGCGTCTGGCTGGCGCCGGGCACGCATGTCGTCGAGGGGCGCATCGGCTGGGCGCAGATGCCGCAGAACCTGGCCGTGCCCGCGGGCCTGGGCGCCATCGTCGTGACCAGCGACGGCGCCACGCAGGCCCGCGCGCCGGACGCGGAAGGGCGCCTCTGGCTGCGCGCCGTGGCCAGCGCCGCCGAGGCCAGCGACAGCGTCACGGTGCAGACCGTGCGCCTGGTGGACGACGAACTGCCGTTGACCGTCACCACCGCCTTCGAGCTGCGCGTGGCCGGCCGTGCCCGCGCGGTAGAGCTGCCGCAGGCCCTGCTGCCGGGCCTGCGCGCGATGCAGCTGGACAGCCCCCTGCCGGCGCGCCTGGCCGACGATGGCCGCCTCATCGTGCAGGCCCGGCCCGGCGCCTGGCACATCGAGCTGCGTTCGCGGCTGAGCACGCCGGTGCAGGCGCTGAAGCTGCCCGACACCGCCACGGGCGAGGAGGTCTGGGTCGTCAAGGCCGAGCCCGCGCTGCGGCTGATCCGCCCCGAAGGCCCGGCCAGCGTGGATCCGCGCCAGGTCGAGATGCCTGACGCCTGGCGCGCGCTGCCGGCGTTTCGCATGAAGCCGGGCGAGACGCTGAAGCTGACCGAACTGCAGCGCGGCAATGCCAAGCCCGCGCCGGACACGCTGACGCTGACGCGCCAACTGTGGCTGGACTTCGATGGTGGCGGCCTCACAGCGAGTGACCGCTTCGTGGGACAACTCTCGGCCAGCTCGCGCCTGGCGATGGCCGCGCCCGGCCTGCTCGGCCGCGCGGCGCTGGCCGGCCAGGACCAGCCCATCACCCGGCTGGCCAATGGCGGCCCGGCCGGCTTCGAGGTGCGCAACAGCAACAGCCGCATCGAGGCCGACATCCGCTGGACGCGCGACGGCGCCCTGCCCGCCAGCGGCTGGAGCGTCAGCGTCGACAAGCTCGAAGCGACGCTGCAACTGCCGCCCGGCTGGCGCCTGCTGCATGCCCAGGGCCCGAGCCACGTCGACGGCGCCTGGGTCGCGATGTGGACGCTGTGGGACTTCTTCTTCGTGCTGCTTGCCGCGCTGGCCGCCTACCGGTTGCTGGGCTGGCGCAGTGGCCTGCTGCTCGGCGCGGCGCTGGTGCTGACCTGGCACACGCCGGGCAGTCCGCCGGCCGCGCTGTGGTTCGGCTTGCTGGCGCTAACGGCGCTGGCGCGCGTGCTGCCGGCGGGGCGCGGGCAGCGCATCTTTGCGCACAGCCGGCTGGCCGTGGTGGGCCTGCTGGTGCTCGTGCTGCTGCCGTTCACCGTGCAGGAGATCCGCGAGGCAATCTACCCGAGCCTGGAGCGCCGGGATCTCGTGATGACGGAGCCTGAGGGCATGCGGATCATCGAGGCTGAACCGGCGCCGGCGCCGGTCATGGCGGTCAGGGCACCCGAACGCCAGCTGTCCAAGGTTGAACAGACGTTGCCGCCGCCAGCACCGCCACCAAAATCCTTCTCGCCCTATGCCAGCAGCGAGCTCGCCCGCGTCGACCCGGGCGCCCGCGTGCAGACCGGTCCCGGCCTGCCAACGTGGCGCTGGAACGCCTACCACCTGTACTGGAGCGGCCCCGTCACACCCGAGCAGACGTTGAACTTGTGGCTCCTGCCGCCTTGGGCCACGGCGCTGGTCAAGCTCGTCGGCCTGGGCCTGCTCGCGGCGGCCCTCGCCGCGGTGGCCGGCTGGAAGCAACCGCGCTTGCCGCGCATGCCACGCACGGGCGCAACGGCTGCCGCTGCGCTGCTGCTGGCGCTGGGCCTTACGCCCACGCCCGGCGATGCCGCACCGCCCAAGACCGACAACGCCACTCGACCCGCCGACGCCAGCGGCCTGGCCTGGCCCAGCGACGAGCAGTTGCAGGCCCTGCATGGCAAGCTCGCCGCGCCGCCGGACTGTCTGCCCAACTGCGCGGCCCTCGCGCGCCTGCTCGTCAGCGCCTCCGGCTCCAGCGTGCAGCTGCGCGCCGAGATCCATGCGCAGGCGCTGGTCGCCGTGCCGCTGCCCGGCCAGGGCACCGGCTGGCAGCCCGGCAGCGTC